>NZ_QUKM01000003.1:0-299744 GCF_003481245.1 Blautia sp. TF10-30 | reverse complement strand
ATATCATTAGGAGGACCTTTTATTATGGCAAGACAAAAGAAACCGGTACATCGAGTACAAATGACCGAAGGAAAACGAAACATCATCCATCAGCTCCTGGAAGAGTATGATATCCAGTCTGCTGAAGACATCCAGGATGCGCTCAAGGATCTTTTAGGCGGTACCATTAAGGAAATGATGGAAGCGGAAATGGACGATCATCTCGGCTATGAAAAATCAGAACGTTCGGATCATGATGATTACCGCAATGGGTATAAGCGCAAACAGGTCAACAGCCGATATGGATCGATGGAAATCGAAGTGCCGCAGGACCGAAAATCAACATTTGAACCACAGGTGGTGAAAAAACGTCAGAAAGATATTTCTGATATTGATCAGAAGATTATTTCTATGTATGCCAAAGGAATGACTACCCGACAGATTTCCGAAACCATCGAAGATATTTATGGCTTTGAAACCTCGGAGAGTTTTATTTCCGATGTAACCGATAAGATCCTGCCACAGATCGAAGACTGGCAGAACCGGCCGTTGGACGAAGTCTATCCCATTCTCTACATTGACGCAATTCACTATTCCGTAAGAGATAATGGTGTGATCCGAAAGCTTGCAGCTTACGTGATTCTTGGAATCAACACGGAAGGAAAGAAAGAGGTTCTGACCATCAGCGTTGGCGACAATGAAAGCGCAAAATACTGGCTTTCCGTTATGAACGAACTGAAAAACCGGGGTGTCAAAGATGTATTAATCATCTGTGCAGATGGTTTAACCGGCATCAAAGAAGCAATCGCTGCTGCTTTTCCAAAAACCGAGTATCAGCGCTGTATCGTACACCAGGTAAGAAATACACTGAAATATGTCCCTGACAAGGACAGAAAAGCATTTGCAGCGGATCTGAAGACCATTTATCAGGCCGCAGATGAAAAGAAAGCGCTGGCAGCCTTAGATCGTGTAACTGAAAAATGGTCTCCCAAATATCCGAATTCCATGAAACGCTGGAAGGATAACTGGGATGCCATCTCTCCAATTTTCAAGTTTTCAACGACGGTCAGAACGGTGATTTATACCACCAATGCGATTGAATCCCTGAATTCCACCTACCGGAAGCTGAATCGGCAGAGAAGCGTATTCCCAAGCGATACGGCCCTTTTAAAAGCGCTGTACCTGGCCACTTTTGAGGCTACGAAAAAATGGACCAGTACGATTCGAAACTGGGCGCAGGTATATGGCGAACTGAGTATTATGTACGAAGGTCGTCTTCCAGAATAACGAGTAAACCGACGATCAAGACAGGCGGAAAACCGCCTGCTCTTGACATGCCATTCAACAACTGTTATATATAAAACAAGGGTGAAAAGCTCAAACTGTAAGCTCACCACCTTTGCATATCATAGAAGAATCTTATTTACAGACTTTTTCTCACAGTCTCTAAACTGCGGTATCAGACGGACGAAGTTGATTTGTTTTCGGATGAGGACATGGACGGAAATATCCAACCAATTTCACGAGAAGATTATGAAAGACTGCTTGCGTATCTTCAAAAAAAGAACCCAGCCGCAATACTTCCAATCCAGATAGCCTATTATGCCGGACTCCGTATTGGAGAAGCCTGCGGTTTGGCATGGCAGGACGTAAATCTGGAAGAACAATGCCTTACCATAAGACGCAGCATCCGATATGATGGTTCAAAGCGCAAATATATCATCGGACCAACCAAGCGGAAAAAAGTGAGGATTGTTGATTTTGGAGATACGCTGGTAGAGATTTTCCGTAATACCCGGAAAGAGCAGTTAAAAAATCGAATGCAGTACGGAGAACTTTATCACACGAACTACTACAAAGAGGTCAAAGAGAAAAACAGAGTGTACTACGAATATTATTGCTTAGACAGAACAGAGGAAGTCCCGGCAGATTATAAAGAAATTTCTTTCGTCTGTTTAAGACCGGATGGTTGTCTGGAACTTCCAACTACTTTGGGAACTGTTTGCAGAAAGGTGGCAAAAACATTAGAGGGATTTGAAGGCTTTCATTTCCACCAGTTACGTCACACCTATACAAGCAACCTTTTAGCAAATGGAGCAGCCCCAAAAGATGTGCAGGAATTGTTAGGACACTCAGATGTCAGTACCACAATGAATGTCTATGCTCACTCCACAAGAGATGCTAAACGAAAATCGGTTAGGCTTCTTGATAAAGTGGTAGGCAATGATTAAAGAAATTCCCTTATTTCCCTTGTAATTATCTCATAAGGGCAAAAATAAGGGAAACTACATATCATTTCACTAATGGACAGGCGGGAAAGCCTATAAAATGGGGAAAGTTAGAGGAATAATTATATAAATTCAAGTTTGGAGAATTGAAAAAAACGGAATTTACCTATTAAGACATATAAACTCTTGACAATAAAGCTCCTATATAGTATGTTTTTAATAAACTACTATATAGGAGCTTTTGCATGGAAATGAATGGAGGATTTCTTGTCACCAAAATAAAACAGCTTGGAGACCGGATTTTTGAGAAGATTCTCAGTGAAAAGAATATTGATGCGTTTAATGGAGCCCAGGGACGTATTCTTTATGTGCTGTGGCAGGAGGATGGTATCTCAATCAGGTCACTCTCGACTAAATGCGGATTAGCGATAACATCTCTTACTACGATGCTGGAAAGAATGGAAAATCAAGGGCTGATAAGCCGTGTTCAGTCTGAAACGGACAAAAGGAAAACACTCCTGTTTCTGACTGAGAAAGCACATGCCTTAAAGGGCGAGTACGATTCTGTATCTGATGAGATGGGCAGTATTTACTACAAAGGTTTTTCAGAGGAAGAAATTATCCGGTTTGAGGAATGTCTCGACCGCATCAGAAAGAATCTTGAGGAGTGGCAGAAGTCATGAGTATTTGTATCAAAGATCAGATTCAGAACATGAATATCGTCATTGGCTGCACAGTGGGGTGTACATATTGCTATGCCCGCAACAACGTGAAACGCTGGCATATGATTGATGACTTCGCTGACCCTGAATTCTTTCCGGGTAAGCTCAAGATGATGGAAAAGAAACGTCCGCAGAACTTTCTTCTTACTGGGATGAGCGATCTCTCCGGATGGAAGCCGGAATGGAGAGACGAGGTATTTGCAAAGATCCGTGAAAATCCACAGCATCAGTTCCTGTTCCTTACCAAGCGACCTGATCTGCTGGATTTTGATACCGATCTGGAAAATGCATGGTTTGGCGTTACGGTGACGAGGAAAGCCGAACTGTGGCGTATCGACGCCCTTCGGAAAAACATCAGAGCAAAGCATTACCATGTTAGCTTTGAACCGTTATTCGACGATCCCGGTACAGTTGACCTTTCCAGAATCAACTGGATCGTTGTCGGCACTATGACCGGGGCTCAGAGCAGGAAGATTCATACGGAGCCGGAATGGGCATGGTCTCTGACGGATCAGGCACACGCACTCGGCATTCCGGTGTTTATGAAGGAAGACCTTGTCCCTATCATAGGGGATGAAAATATGATTCAGGAAATGCCGGAAGAATTTAATAAAGTGTTAGAGGTACAGAAATCATGGAAGAAGTAATAAATGGAATCCTCATTCGTGAGGTGGAAACAAAGAACATCATGACTAAGTCTAGTCTGCCGGTAGGCGGTTACTCGGTCAATCCCTATGTGGGCTGTACACATGCCTGCAAGTATTGCTATGCTTCTTTTATGAAGCGCTTTACCGGGCACAAGGAGGAATGGGGCACTTTCCTTGATGTGAAGCATTGGCCGGAAATTAAAAATCCGAAGAAATATGCCGGACAGCGGGTGGTCATCGGTTCTGTGACAGATGGCTACAATCCACAGGAGGAGCAATTCGGGAATACCAGAAAACTTCTGGAGCAGCTGATCGGCAGTGACGCAGATATTCTGATCTGCACAAAGTCGGATCTTGTGGTACGGGATATTGATCTGCTGAAGAAGCTTGGACATGTAACCGTTTCATGGTCGATCAACACACTAGATGAAAATTTCAAGAACGATATGGATTCTGCTTCGAGCATTGAGCGCCGTATCTCTGCTATGAAGCAGGTATATGAAGCAGGTATCCGTACAGTCTGTTTCGTATCCCCGGTATTCCCCAGTATCACGGATTTTGAAGCAATCTTTGAGCGGGTAAAGGATCAGTGCGATCTGTTCTGGCTCGAAAATCTCAATCTTCGAGGCGGTTTCAAAAAGACAATTATGGATTATATCGCCGGAAAATATCCTGATCTTGTACCACTTTACGACGAGATCTATAACAAGCATAACCGCAGCTACTTTGAAGCACTTGAAGTAAAAGCTGAGAAAATGGCTAAGAAGTATGATTGTGCCTTTGTGGATAATGAAATGCCTTATGGCAGAGTCCCGCAGGGACATCCGGTGATCGTAGATTATTTCTATCATGAGGAAATCCGTGGGACAGAGAATACCGGAAAAAGAAATCGCTAACTTCAAGTTTGCAGGGAAGGTGGCTATCATGGAGATGAAGAGAAATGGATGAGAGGAAAGCGTATTGGTTTGAACAGCCATATATGCCGCAGATGAAAAATATTGCGGTGGCTCCTGTTATTCTGGAAGATGGAAGACTGTCCTTCTGTGTTCCAGGGGATGATTATTTTGAGTTCCAGTGTGATGATGAAGTGATGCACAGACGGGGTGGAACATATAAATTTCATGCTTTGGATGTTGATACATTCCGCAGGGAAACGTGTCAGTGGATATCATAGGGAAAAGAGATTGCAGACTGCTGTAAAACAACAGAAGAACTGCATGAATGCTACCTGAAACATTGGACTTATAACAGATAGAATGATTATATTTACGAAGGCATCGGTCACCTGGTTGGCTGGTGCTTTTTTCGTGAGGAAATGGAGGTGGCGGGATGTATCCGGTATCGGATGGGTTTCTGAGAGCTGTGAAGAGCAATACAAGAAAATATTACTGGACGGGTACGATCGTTACCAGAGGCGGAATGACGTATGAGTTCGGGGCGAAGGAGATTGTGAAGGGTTCCGGGTATATTTCCAGGCAGTGCTGTGGAAGCACGGAAATTGAACTGGGGACGGTGTATGCGGCGGAGATGGGGATCACGCTTCTGAGTGACATTGACAGGTATACGCTGGAGGATGCTCAGGTGACGCTGGTGTTTCATCTGGTGCTGGCGGATGATTCGGTGGAAAATGTGCCGATGGGAGTTTTTGAGGTCAGTGAGGCGAACCGTCTGGCAAAGTGCCTGGAACTGAAAGCCTATGATTTTATGCTGCGGTTTGATAAGAGTTTCAACGGGTTTGAGACTGTGGGGACTGCTTATGATTTTATTGCTTTGTGCTGTAAGCGGTGTAAAGTGGAGTTTGCGAATAAGAGGGCGGAGATTGATGCCATGCCGAATGGCGGGGTGACGCTTTCTGTTTATACTGAAAATGATATTGAGACCTGCCGGGATGTGCTGTTTTATGTGGCACAGGTTCTGGGAGGTTTCTTTATTATTAACAGGGAGGGAAAGCTGAAACTGAGAAAGTACGGGAAGGATCCTGTGATGAAGGTGGAGCAGAGACACCGGTTTTCTTCCAGCTTTTCGGATTTTATTACCAGATACACGGCAGTGAGTTCCACCAACAAGCAGACGCAGATTGCAGAGTATTATGCTCTGGATCCGGATAATGGGCTGACCATGAACCTGGGTGTGAACCCGCTTCTGCAGTTTGGGTTAAAGGAGACCAGGGAGATGCTGTGCAGGAATATCCTGGCAGATCTGTCTGTGATCCGGTATGTGCCGTTTGATTCGGATACCATCGGGAACCCTGCCCTGGATCCAGGGGATGTGCTGACATTTGCGGGAGGACAGGCGGATGAGGGACAGATCACCTGTATCACTTCCATCAGACAGAAAATCGGGGGAAAGCAGAGCCTGAAATGTGTGGGGAAGAACCCGAGGCTGGATCAGGCGAAGTCAAGGAATGACAAGAATATTTCGGGACTGCTGAATCAGATTGAAGACAATGCGAAGACCGGGAAGATCGGGATCCATACGTTTACCAATGCTTCCGCGCATGAGATCGGGCAGACGAAGGTGAAGCTGATCAGTATCCAGTTTGCTTCTTCTGAGGAAAACCACATGCAGTTTTTTGCGCAGGTTGTTGTGGATGTGGCTGCGGATCCGGTGGAACGGTCTGCGGAGGCTTCCGGGACTGTGGTGATTCCATTTCCGGGCGGAAGCGGCAGTGGAACTGGAAGTGGTACGGGTGGTTCTGATGGAACCGGGGAGACATCGGATGCAGGAAGTTCTGAAAATGATGCGGCAGGGAATGAAGTTGGAAATACTTCTGGGAATGAGAATACAGGGAGTACGGATGATGTCGCTGGTGGCTCGGATTCCGGATCCGGAACCGGGAGTGGTTCGGAGGTTTCTGTGGATGTGAGCCTGCCGGTGAAGTGGCAGGAGGACGGACAGGCGGTCTGCCATGTGGTCTTTGAATTTAATAATGAGGAGATTGTGGAGCATTGTCCGGTGGAGACCTGGCATTCCGGGAAACATATTTTGTCGCTGTATTATCCCATTGAGAAGATCGTTGCCAATTATACGAATATATTCAATGTGTATCTCTGGATGGAGTATGGCAGCGGTACGGTTGATGTGGGAGACTGCATTGCTTCTGTCAGCGGACAGGCAATGGCGGCTGGGGAAGCCTGGGACGGAAAGCTTGAGGTGGAGGATTATACCACGAGATTTGCCATTGGCGGAGGACTGGATGTGAATGTTTTCCGGGATTCGCAGGAGTATCTGGAAACCATCCGTGCCGACGGGTATGCCACTTCTTTTTCCTATGTGGAAGACTGCATGAAGGTGATCCGTCAGTATGAACTGACAAGATTTGATGAAGGGGGATGTGAGGCTATGGCAAAGACTGCTGAGAGTGTTCTGGATGTGATGAGGGGATGGCTGGGATTCAGTGAGGCCAATGGAAAGTTTAGGGAGATTATTGACTTGTATAATAGTGTGAAGCCGCTTCCCAGAGGATATGCGGTGCAGTATTCGGATGAATGGTGTGATACCTGTGTGTCTGCTGCAGGGATCAGGGCAGGATGCAGTGAGCTGATCGGCAGGGAGTGCGGCGTGGAGGAACACGTGAAGATCTTCAGGGAGATGGGGATCTGGATCGAAGACGGAACCATCACGCCGGAGCCGGGTTATGTGATTGTGTATAACTGGGACAAGGCCACACAGCCGAATGACGGGTACAGTGACCATATCGGTTTTGTGGAGGAGGTTTCCGGTGGGAATGATTACTGCTATTGAAGGTAACCGGGGTGAAAAGGTTGACAGAAGGGTGATCCCCCTGGGATGGGGATATATCCGCGGATATGCGGCTCCGCAGTATGAGAAGGCTGTGAAAGGAACCAGCGGGAATCCTGGTACAGGAAAGAAAAGTGTGGAAGCTGTGGCGAAGGAAGTGATTGCCGGAAAGTGGGGGAACGGCGAGGACAGAAAGAAGAGACTGCAGGCTGCAGGGTATGATTATCCGGCAGTGCAGGCGAAGGTGAATGAGCTGGTGAAAAGTAGCAACAAAAAGAGTGTGGAAACTGTAGCAAAGGAAGTCATTGCCGGAAAGTGGGGGAACGGCGGGGACAGAAAGAAGAGACTGCAGGCTGCGGGATATGATTATGGGGCAGTGCAGAGAAAAGTGAATGAGTTGATGAGATAGTAGGAAGCCTGCTGTTGTCTGTGGAGAAATCTGCGGATGATGGCAGGCTTATTTTTTTGTTTGAGGTTTCAAACTTTTATGTGACAAACATAACTGTCTGTGCTATTATAAAAACGATATAAGCGAAAATGACTTTTGCGGAAACGAAAGTATCTTTATATTTTTTTATCCGTATACTTCCTATAATGGGAATGAATACTTGCAAAGTTGATTACTAATATTTTTTCATTATTACAGGTACAATAAGAACATGTAATAGCGGAAATGAGGTATAGTTACTTGCAGATAGAGAAGTATATTGCGGATAAAATAACATTTTTGTGTGAAAAGCGTGATATCAATAAATATAGATTATCGCAGCTGTCGGGAATTTCCCAGTCATCACTGGGAAGAATCATGGCGCAGGAAAACCTGCCGTCGCTGATTACACTTGAAAAAATATGTGCAGCTTTGGACGTGACATTATCACAGTTTTTTCAGGAAGGTAATTCAGAGAATCTGACAGAAAAACAGAAAGAAGTTTTAAGGATATGGAACAATCTGAGTACAAATGAGCAGGAAACAGTAATGTCAATGCTGCGTGGACTTCGGAAGTAGGAGAACAGTTCGAGTATATGTATCGGCTGTTCTTCTTTTGTTTTTAGGCGTTAAAACGGTAATGTTTTTCTTGTACATAGTCGAGCATTAGAGTATAATAAAACCAGTTTTTTTTCATATGTTTAAAAGCTATAATAAGAAAAACGGCAAAACAGATGAAAGTCTGCGACGCAAAGCTATAGGGCCTGTAAAATGGTAGCCAGTTGCCACGTTAAAGATGCATTGTCTGCAATGACAATGCTTTTTTCATTTTTGGAGATTAAAAAGAAACTAAAACAGGCAATAATTGGTGGCTGCTAAAATATAAAATGAAGTAGATAAAAACGCAGGTGTAAAGGAAATCGGTTATGTGGAAGAAAATTAAGTCAGCACAGGAACGAAAAAATACATTTAGGATAAAAAAAGAGTTATGGATACCGGTATTTGTATTGATGATCGGTTTGGTTGTTCTGGTGAATATAGGCATTCGTGCGGATAGCAGTCAAAGGTATTTGATAAGGTCAAGAGCTGAATTAAACGCAGTAACGTATGCAGATCATATGAAGGCTGATATCGTGAGGGGAATTGATATTACAAATAGTTTTGAACAGATTGTTATTAGTGAAAACGGAAAAATTTCCATGTTCTCGAAAGTTGCGGAGAATATGATGGCAGATTATGTCCAGAGTATTCAGATCGCACCAGACGGCGTAGTGACTGAGATTTATCCGGAAGACGGAAATAAGGCTGGAAAGATAGATCTTATTCATGATAAAGAACGAGGAAAGATATCTTGTTATGCCAGAGACAATGATGTGATAACCATGCAGGGACCATTTTCTTTGAAACAGGGTGGAACGGGGATTGCTGTAAGAAATCCGGTGTATGTGGAGCAGAAAAATGGCGAAAGGACATTTTGGGGATTTACAATTGTAATTATTCGTGTACCGGATATATTCGCTGATTCTATAAAGTCACTTACCGATTTTAGCTATGAATATAAGTTGTCTAAAAGTATTGCACCGTGGGATGAAACATACGAAGAAGTGTATGGCTCAGGTGTGGAAATGATTGATCCTGTCACATATACTTTCGAATTAGGTGACAGTCAATGGGTTCTGGAAGTGATGCCTGAAAACGGATGGAATAGCAATGAAAAGTTATATAGACTATGGGGCTGCGGTTTACTGATTGTTTTGCTTTTAACTGGATTTGTTTTTATGATTATGTTACTGCACAGGACACAGGAATCGGAAAACACAGTAGTGAAATTAAATAAAAAACTGCAGAAAGCATTGGAGCAGGCGAAAACAGCCAGTGTTGAAAAATCTAATTTTCTGTTTAATATGTCACATGATATACGTACTCCTATGAATGCAGTTATTGGTATGACGTCATTAATAAGACATGATGCAGGAAATAAAGATAAAGTAATAGAGTATGCAGATAAAATAGATGTTTCATCCCAGCATCTGTTAGGGATTATTAATGATATTCTGGATATGAGCAAAATTGAGGCAGGAAAAACAGTTTTTAAATACGATGATTTCTCTATTCTGAATTTTATACAGGAAATCAATAATCTATTTCATTCACAGATAGATGAAAAGAAACAGATTCTTACAACAAAGAAAAATATCCGACATGAGTGGGTGAACGGGGATCAGCTTCGCCTGATGCAGATTTTCAGCAACCTGCTTTCTAATGCAGTGAAGTACACGCAGGAAGGTGGAGAAATTCAGTTTCTGGTAGAAGAATGTGAAACAAATTCATCCGTCTATGCAAAGTACCGTTTCTTAGTCAGGGATAATGGAATAGGAATGTCAGCAGATTTCAAAGATAAAATCTTTGATGCTTTTACCCGTGCCGAAAATTCTGTGACGAATAAGATCCAGGGAACCGGTCTTGGAATGGCTATTACCAGAAATCTGGTTGAAGCAATGGGAGGTACCATTGATGTGGAGAGTGAACTGGGACAGGGAAGTTGTTTTGAGGTTCTCATAGAGCTGAGAATTGCAGAGGATAGAACAGTTGCTCTGGCGGCACAAGAAGACACAGATGAGCAGAATGTACCATCTGTGAAAATGGTGAAGAGGTTTTGAAAGCATTTGAACAGTCTGCTCCGGGGGATTATGACATGATCCTGATGGATGTGCAGATGCCTGTTATGAATGGTTATGAGGCAACAAAGGCAATCCGCAGAAGCTCCCATGAACTGGCAAAGACGATTCCGATCATTGCCATGACTGCGAATGCATTTTCCGAGGATATCCAGCATTCTCTGTCAGCCGGTATGAATGCACATGTTTCAAAACCGGTTGAGATGACGGTACTGGAAAAGACAATCAGAAGCATAAAATCCGGCGGGGGGGGCACCGAACCGCAGGTCACTGAACAGTGACAAATGGATTTGATGCGGTAGTGCAATTTTATTAAACCAGGAGGTTGACAAGGAGATGTATAGAGAAATATATTTGACAGACAGACAGACAGACAGACAGACAGACAGACAGACAGACAGGAGATTTAATATGATTTCGAGAGCAAAGAAATATGTGGCAGTATTACTGGCTTTTGTATGCGTGTGTATGATATTTTCTCCCCAGACTGCATATGCAGCCGAGGACAGTTCGCAGCATGAAACTGTCAAAGTCGGTTTCTTTGCCATGGATCGTTATCATGTGATGGATGAAGAAGGCAACCGCAGTGGGTATGGCTATGATTTTCTTCGGCTGATGGCCCGTTATTGGGATGTAGATTACGAATATGTCGGATATGATAAGAGCTGGGATGATATGCAGCAGATGCTTGAAGATGGCGAGATTGATATGGTAACATCTCCCCGCAAAACACCGGAAAGAGAAGAAAAGTTTGATTTTTCACGTCCGATCGGAACCAATAATGGGATTCTGACCGTCCGCAGTGACAACAGCACGATTGTGGATGGCAATTACAGTACTTACAACGGTATGCGTGTGGCGTTTTTGAATGGAAGCTCCGAGATAAAGAGTTTTGCGGATTTTGCAGGCAACAAAGGATTTACATATGATCCATTTTATTTTGATACGACAGCAGAGATGGAGGAAGCTCTTCAGAGTGGAAATGTTGATGCTATTGCTGCTAGTTCTCTGAGAAAAACAAACAATGAGCGTATCGTGGATAAATTTGACAGCAGCGATTTCTATGTCATGGTTAAAAAAGGTAATACAGAATTGCTGAATGAGATCAATTATGCAATCGACCAGATGAATGCAGTTGAGGGTGACTGGAAAACGACACTTTATAATAAAAATTATGAAAGCATCGAAACTAAGAATCTGGAATATACGGAGAAAGAAAAAAGTATTATTTCACAGTATTCCAAGGACAACCCGCTTCATGTTCTGTGTGATCCGACCCGTTATCCATATTCTTATAATGAAAATGGTGAGATGAAGGGTATTATCCCGGATTACTTCCGGAAAATTGCAGACTATGCCGGGATTTCCTATGAGTTTCTTACACCTGCCACCAGAGATGAGTATATTGCTTATCAGAAAAATAAGGAAACCACAGATATGAGCATCGATGCGCGCCTGGAAACAGATAACTATGCTGAGACGAAAAAATGGGGGATTACTGCACCTTTCATTACGATGCAGCTGGCAAGGGTGACACGGCGTGACTTTGATGGAAAAATTAATGTTGTTACTACTGTTGACCAGACAGCATCAAATTCCATTGAAGATGCAATGGCACCCGGTGCAGAAAAACTGATGTGCAGTACCCGACAGGAAATGATGGAAGCTGTCCGTGAGGGTAAAGCAGATGCTGCCTTCGTCTACTATTACATGGCACAGGCGTTTGTGAACAGTGACACTACGGGCACCATGACATATACTCTGCTGGAACAGCCTACATTCACCTACCGCATGGTAATTTCATCAACTGAGAACCATGCGCTGGCTGGTATTCTGACGAAAGCAATGTATGCCATGCCCCAAAATCTTGTTGAAGATCTTGCAGCACAGTATACCACATACAAAGCAACAGAGCTTACACTTGTTGACTGGATCCGTCTGCATCCTGTTGTTACTGTTTGGGTTCTTCTTATTTTTGGATGGCTGCTGACTGCTATGGCTGGGACAATGGTGCGTCTCAGTGCAAGAAAAAAAGCTCAGAAGGCGGCCCAGAAGAAAGCTGAGGAAATGGCGGAACTGGCAGAGCATGCACAGGCTGCAAACAAGGCAAAAACAGCATTTCTGTCACATATGTCCCATGATATGAGGACACCGATGAATGCAATCATAGGATTTACCGGTATTGCAATGAAAAACAATCCGTCAGACGAAGTGAAAAATTGTCTGGAAAAGATTGACGAAAGCTCAGAGCATTTACTGTCGCTGATCAATGATGTATTAGATCTGACCCGCATCGAAAGTGGAAAAGTGAAATACAATCCGGTACCGGCGGATGTGAAAAACATTACAGATTCTGCATTGGATATTATAAAAGGCTTTCTTACGAACAGGGATATCAACTTTAAGATTCAGCGTGAAGATGCAAAGATTCCGAATGTACTTGCGGATCCTGCACGCCTGCGCGATGTGCTGGTCAATATTCTGAGCAATGCCGTAAAATACACTCCGGATGGAGGAACGATTACATTTGAAGCCCGGTGTCAGGAGAAGGGCGGGGATGGATATATAAATATGCGTTACCGCATTTCGGACACTGGTATTGGCATGAGTGAGGAATTTACAAAAGAAGTTTTTGAGGAATTTGCACAGGAAGATTCCGATGTGAGAACGCAGTACCATGGAGTTGGACTGGGGATGGCTATCGTAAAGAAGTATGTAGATATGATGGGTGGAACCATTTCCGTGCAGAGTAAAAAGCATGAGGGAACCACATTTGTTGTGGATATTCCTTTGGAAATTACAGATAAGGAATGTAATAAGGCAGACACAGGTTTTTCTGAAAAGGTAAATCTTACAGGTGTGAATGTCCTTCTTGCAGAGGATAATGAACTGAATGCAGAGATTGCTGCCGTGCAGTTGGAAGAGTTCGGGATGAATGTAGAAAGAGCTGTGGATGGAAAGAATGCTGTTGAGATTTTCAGAAATCATCCGGAAGGCACATTTGATGTAATCCTGATGGATATCATGATGCCTGAAATGAATGGTTATGAAGCGGCAAAAGCAATCAGGGCAATGAATGACAGACCGGATGGAAAAAACATTCCTATTATAGCAATGACAGCTAATTCATTTGCAGAAGATGTTCAGGCATCACTGGATGCAGGAATGAACGCACATTTGTCAAAGCCGATTGTGATTGATGAGGTTATAAAAACGATTATAAGGTATGTATATCATTGATTAGCAGAGGTTCATGAATTAGTGGAATACAAGAGGAAGGAGAGAGAATGAAGAGAAGAAAAGAGCTAAGTTTCTGTCTGACAGCAGTGTGTGTGGTATCCTTACTGTCCGGATGCGGAGCGGCAGGAACTTTAAATTGAAAAAATCCGGCAGAGTGTTTATAATGGATGGGAAAAACAAAACAGAAAGGCAATGCCGTTATGCGTAAAATTACAGAATTAAAAGAAAAACAGGAGATTGCGCTTGGAATATTACTGTATCTGGATGAAGTCTGCCGGAAACATCACCTGATCTATTTTGCAGCAGATGGAACGCTGCTCGGGCTGATCCGGCATCAGGGGTTCATTCCGTGGGATGATGATGTGGATGTCTGGATGCCGAGAGCGGATTATGAAAAACTGGAACAGATTGTAAACAGCGAAACGGATACACCGTACCGCGTCATGAATTTTCATAATACAAAGGGTTTCACACTGGCATACGGAAAGCTGGTACACACCGGAACGAGTCTCGTGGAGCACGTGGCAGGAGCTGTGGATACCGGTCTTTTCGTCGACATTTTCCCGTTTGACGGACTGCCGGAAAAAGATACACCGGAGTACGACCGTCACTGGAAAAAGCTGCTGTTTCTGGAAAGCCAGCGGATGAATGCATTCCGCACCTACCGCCAAACCTTAAAAGGAAACAAAGGAAGCTTCGCAAAATGGTGCAAATGGGCGATCCGGAAATGCTATGGAAAAGAGCGGATTCTGCGCGAGATGGAAAAAGAGTGCAGAAAGTACCGCGCGGAGGACTCAAAGTGGGTGGCCTGCCAGTGCGGCGGTTACCGCAAGTCGGACGCGATTCCCAAAACAGCGATCGAAGAGATCGTGCGCCTTCCGTTTGAAGGCCATCTGATCAATGCCCCGGCGGGATATGAGACGTATCTTCACACCCTGTACGGCGATTACCATCAGCTTCCGCCGGAGGATCAGCGTCATCCTGCGCATGTGGGAGATGCCTACTGGCGTTAGAACAGAGAAAAAAGCAGATGAGAGGTAAGCAATGAGTAAAATACTGGTGCTGGGACGTACCATGGACATGGGCGGAACGGAAGTTGCCATGGCAGCGCTGCTGCAGAAACTGGTGGAGAAAAAAGAAGATGTAACGCTTCTTCTGGTCGAAAAAAGAGGCGTTCTGCTGGAGCGGATTCCGAAGGAAGTGGAAGTGCGCCAGATGATCTGGAACAAAAAACCGCATCCGGCTTTGGAACGGATTGTGGGAAAACGGGAGACACCGGCAGAACGGTCTTTCTATGCCAGAGGAATGGGCGTATTTCTGATGCGCGTCGTGTATGGAAAGAAACGGTATGGAAAACTGTATGAACGGATTCTGGAGTGTGTGGAGCCGGAAACCAAACAATACGATCTTGTTTTCGACTTTTTCGGATTCGGTGCGTTCACAACCGCATTCGGAGCCAGAAAGACGAATGCGCGGAAAAAAGCGGTCTGGTTCCACGGAGAAAATCTCTGGTGGCTGTTCCGGACCAGGGACTTTATTCCGGAGTATGATAAAATTTACTGTGTTTCCGAGCCTGTCCGAAAACAGGTCATTGCCCGTTTTCCGGAACTCGCGGACCGGACAGAGGTTCTGCTGAATTTCATTGACATCAAACAGGTGCAGAGACGGAGTGAGGAGCCGCTTAGCGATCCGCAGTACACAGGAGAGCTGAAATTTCTGACGGTGGGAAGAGCTTCGGAAGAAAAAGGATATGATATTGCGGTGCAGATTACGGCGGAGCTGAAAAAACGGGGACTTCGCTTCAAATGGTTCATCATCGGTGATGGAAGAGATCTGAACAAGCTGCGGACCATGGCAAAGGAATATCAGGTGGAGCAGGAAATTATTTTTCTCGGAATGCGCGAAAATCCTGCGCCGTACGTAAAATCCTGCGACCTGTATCTCCAGCCGTCCCGTCACGAAGGCTATCCGATTACGATTGTAGAGGCGAGAAGCCTGCAGAAGGTCATCATCGCTTCCGATATTCCGTCCATGCGCGAGCAGATCCGGGATGGGGAAAACGGATATCTCTGTCCGCTGGATGTGATGCAGTTTGCCGATAAAATCCAGAAAGTGCTGGCAGATCAGGAAGGACGCGATGCGGTCAGAAAGAAGCTGCGGGAGGAACCCATTGATTTTTCAGCGGGATATGCGCAGATAGAAGCGTTTGCAAAAAAATAAAAGAGAAACAGCAAGAAAAAACGCCAGAACCGGCGATAAGATATTTCCGGTTCCGGCGTTTCTTTAGTCCTGGCGTCCCTGCTTGCTCTGCTGCTTGTTTTCATACATATATTTATCTGCTTTGTCAAACAGCGTGCGGAGCGTACATTCGTTGTAATCGGTGGAAAGTGCCCAGCCGTGGGAATAGCTGATGCGGAACTGGGTTCCGTAGCTGTTGAACTGTTCGACTTCGTTCTGAAGCTCTGTGAGGATTTCTGTGATGCTTTCGCGGGTTGCATCATAGATGACCGCCATAATTCATCGCCGCCGTATCTTCCTACGAAATGCTTCGCGGGAATCGAGTTTCGCAGCAGCCGGGCAAAGTTCAGAATCAGCTGGTCGCCAATGGAGTGGCCGAGGCTGTCGTTGACGCGTTTCAGGTTGTTCATGTCAAAGACGATACAGGCGGTAGGAGTTTTGATGAATTCCACATTGTGGAACAGCTCTTCGCACTTGCTCTTGTTCGGCAGTCCCGTGTGAAGGTCGATGTAGGCTTTCTGTTCCAGCTGGCGGTTGGCACGGGAAACTTTGACTGCGGCAACCGTTTCATCTGCCATCTGGAAATACGTCTCGCTCATGTCTACCAGATCCGCCGTTCCGTTTTCTCCGGATCTGACCTTCTGAATTTCATTTTTCAGTTTATCCCAGCAGGCAATCTGGACATCCAGTTTTTTCTGATAATCCTTGTCGGAAAGACTCACGAGATCGTAGTGGCCGTCCTCGTATTTCAGTCCGCTTAAGATATCGTCCAGGTAAGGTCTATCTCAAATCCGGAAAGATCCCATACTTCAATACTCTTTTTCCCTTCCTGAAGCTCCTTTTTCTCCCCTCGTCCCGCTGAAACATGCTTTCCGCATCCTGAAACAGAAGCCTTCTTTCATCTTTCAGACGGATTACCGTTTCTAAACCGCATTCCTTCAAAGTATTGATAAACAGGGCATTCAGGTACAGTGCATCTGCCACAATCACATCTGCGAAATGACCATGCCTTTTCTTTAAATGCCGGATGAGCCTTTTCGCTCCTGTCAGTTCCCCTTCATCTTTTTCTGAACCATCTCTGGGTTTCAGCATTTCCTGCCCAAAGATCACATGCGGCGATTTTCCTACCGTCATACATACCACACTTCGATGAAAGTATTTTGTCTTCCCCGTCCCGTTCTTCCGGCTCAGGCAGTCTGGACAGGACTTTTTTGTACTGCTGAATAATTCCACCCCATCAATACCTGCCGCAACATATCCGCCTATGGTTCCTTCCCGAAATACGCGGTTGCGTTTCAGAACATCAATCGTCTGCGCGTGAATTTTCTCGATTTCTTTTGGATCAATCCGGGAAAGAAGATCCCTGACTGCATCAACTTTTGGGATTTTTCCACGGATACAGTTTTTCAGTCGTTTCTCCATGCTTTCCGGCGCTGAAAAAATGGTGTGAAAACTTTCATACTGAAGCATCAGGAAAATCAGCACTGGCATAACGATATTAAACAACGGGAGGGATTTTCTTTTTCTTTCATCGGATAAACCCTTGATTTTTTGTGGAATTTTGTATACACTTTTCATATAAGTTAGCAGTTTCTTCAATGCTAATTTTTCATTAAGGACACCTTCTTTCGTATGTTTGTGGGGTAACATAATTATACAATAAAAGGTGTCCTTTTTGAGTGTTTATCCGGACTGCGGCACAGATGGCCCGGGCATTTGGTGCTAATTTTACAGCACTGTATGTGCAGACCGCGGAACCGGCAGAGAAAACGCCGGAGGATCAGGCAAGGCTGCAGAAGCATATCCGCCTGGTAGAACAGAGCGGGGCGGAGATTGTAACGACGCACAGCGAGGACATTGCCCTGCAGATTGCAGAATATGCGAGAATTTCCGAAGTAACGCGGATTGTCATTGGAAAAAGCATGATGGATCAGGGATTTTTTCGAAAGAGAAGGGGATGGACCGAACGGCTGACCGATCTGGTGCCGGATTTGGAAATCCATATCATTCCGGATTCCAATATCATTACCATATATCTGGTCGGCGTTATGATGACGTCCATTCTGACCAGCGGTTATACCTGCAGCGTAATCAGTTCTGTGATCAGTGTAGTGCTGTTTAACTACTTCCTGACAGAACCTTCTTTTCAATACCAGCCAGCTTCTGCAGAAGGCAGAGGATGCGTCGGAGATTTTTGATATTACAGCGACAAAGCTTGTAAAACTGCTGGGAAGGGATCTGACGGCCGCACCGGCAGGGGCACAGGAGAGCAGAATTGTCCGCGGAACACTTTACAGCGCGCAGACAGGAGGAAAGACGGAAAAAATCTTTGACCCAAGGGAACAGGAAATCATTCAGTGGGTTCTCGACAGCCAGAAAAGAGGAGAAAAATATCTGGATCGCGGTGGAGGACAACGGCCCCGGGATTCCAAAAGAGTCCAGAGAGCATGTGTTTGAGATGTTCTATTCCGGGAAAAATAAAGTAAGCGACAGCCGCAGAAGCCTTGGCCTTGGACTGGCACTCTGCCGTTCGATTGTAAATGCGCACGGCGGGGAGATAGCACTTTATGACTGCGATCCACAGGGCTGCTGCTTTCGGTTTACCCTGCCGCTCAGTGAGGTGAATTTGAATGAATAAGACATTAATTCTGGTTGTGGAAGATGATACGCCGGTTCACAACCTGATTACTACGACGTTAAAAACACACGATTATAAGTATATTTCTGCAAAGAACGGTGCGGGTGCCATTATGGAGGCATCCACACATAATCCCGACATTGTTCTGCTCGACCTTGGCCTGCCGGATATTGATGGCGTAGAGGTGATTGAAAAGATTCGAAGCTGGTCGAATATGCCGATTATCGTAATCAGTGCAAGAAGTGAGGACAGCGATAAAATCGAGGCATTGGACGCAGGAGCGGATGATTATCTGACGAAACCGTTTTCTGTGGAGGAACTGCTGGCCCGCCTTCGAGTCACACAGCGCCGTCTGTCCCAGATGCAGGCAGAAAATGGAGTCCAGTCGGCTGTCTTTGAAAATGGCGCACTGCGGATCGAGTACGCAGCGGGGTGCGCATATCTTGACGGAGAGGAACTTCATCTGACCCCAATCGAATACAAGCTGCTCTGCCTGCTGTCGCAGAATGCAGGGAAGGTGCTGACGCATACGTTTATCACACAGAAAATCTGGGGAAGCAGCTGGGAGAATGATATCGCTTCCCTCCGTGTTTTCATGGCGACGCTTCGGAAAAAGCTGGAAAAGAACGGAGAGCAGACGCAGTATATCCAGACGCATATCGGGGTTGGCTACCGGATGCTGAAGGTAGAGTAAAAGAAGAAAAAATTTGACTTTACAGGCCTAAAATGATAGCATAAAGGACAGAGAACGCAGTTTTGGGAGGACGAAAAAACGGATGATGAAAAACCTCGAAGTACTGGAGGAAATAAAAAAACAGGGAAAAAACCTGATTGGGACAAAACGGGATGAGTTTGTAAAGCAGAATCTTTTATCGGATGAGTTTATTGAGATGATGCAGAAGAACAAAAAGCCGTTCGATCTTCTGATGTCGTATTATCAGTGCGCCATTATGGAAATCGAGACAAAGTTCCGGGTGCTGAATCAGGAATACTCGCTTTCCTATGACCAGAACCCGATCGAAGGAATCAAAACAAGGGTCAAATCGTATGAGAGCATTATGCGGAAAATCCGCGTGAAAGACATCCCGGTCACACTGGAGTCTATCGAGGAAAATATCCGCGATATCGCCGGTGTGCGCGTGATCTGTTCTTTTCCAAGCGATATTTATAAGCTGGCAGACAGTTTTCTGAAACAGGATGACATTACGCTGATTGAGCGGAAGGACTATATTCAGCATCCGAAGGAGAGCGGCTACCGCAGTCTTCATCTGATCGTTCAGGTGCCGATCTTTTTACAGGATACAAAGAAACTGGTTTACGTGGAAGTACAGTTCCGTACGATCGCGATGGATTTCTGGGCGAGTCTGGAGCACAAGATGCGCTACAAGAAAAATATTCCCGAAAATCATGTCAAATATCTGCAGGATGAACTCTACGACTGCGCAAGACAGAGCGCGGAGCTGGATAACCGTATGCAGAATATCCGGAATCTGATTGCAGAGGAAGCAGAAGAGGAAGAGTGCGATACGCTTGCAATGCTGCCGATGAAATAGAGAACGGATTTGGGAGTTGGAGAAAAAGAGCATAAAAATACGCCGCAGGTCTAGTGATCAGATCTGCGGCGTATTTTTGCTCATGCTTCTTTCGAATAATGAATATGCTGCAATTTCCATTTCTCGTCCTCTTTGACGGCGACCTGTGTCTCGAGTCCGCGGATGCCGTACGAAGTGCCATCCTCACGGCGGATGCATTCGGTGTGGTAAGAGAAAAGGATGAGAGCTGTGTTTTCGTTGATCAGACGCGGTTCAATTTTATCTGTGCGGAACAGGATGGAAAAATCAAGCGAAGGTTCATAAGCGGCTTGCGCGGCTCGATTCGGTTAAAAAATCAGCTCCTGTTCCCGAAAGAGCGAATCAACGGCCTCTTCATACTCGGCAAGGCGATTTGCTTTTTTGATCTTTTTCAGATACTTCTGGGGATTCGTAAACGATGTTCCGAGGTAAATCCACAGTGCCTTTAATTTAAACAGCACATTTTTATCCCCGGAAATAACGCGCGCATAGCCGGCACAGAGATCTTCGCAGAATGCGCGCAGCAGCTCCTTATCTGCCGGAGCTAAATTTTCACTGCTGGCAGGATCTGTACTGCGCAGCATCCCGATCAACCAGGGGTTCTGCAGCACCCCGCGGCCGAGCATGACCTTTTCCGTCAAGGGAAAATCATGGCAGAGCTTCTGAAAATCAGCGGTTGAGAAAAGATCCCCATTGTAGCACAGCGAGTGGCGGCTCGTCTCATATGCTGTCCGATAACACTCCATGCGCGGCGTATATTTGTAGAAATCTTTCTGAATCCGCGGATGAATAATCAGCTCTTCCAGCGGATATTTGTCATAAATCGCAAGCAGCGTCTCCCACTCATCGGTGTCGGTTGTGCCAAGTCTTGTCTTGATGGAAATCCGGCAGTCGCAGGACGAAAAGATTTCATCGAGAAATGCATCGAGTGTATGCGGCCACGCAAGCAGTCCGGAGCCGCGCCGCTTGGCGACAACCGTGCCGGACGGACAGCCAAGGTTTAGATTGACGGTATCGTAGCCGTACTCCTTCAGTTCTTTTGTCAGAGAAAGAAAGTCCTCCGCCTGGTTTGTGAGAATCTGCGGGATCACCGTCATCCCTTCGTTATGCTCCGGGAGAATGTCATTGCGCTCGCGGGAGCTCATCTTTTTATTTGTAATAAATGGCGTGAAATAACGGTCAGCCGCCGGAAAATATTTGTGGTAGGCGCTCCGGTACACATATCCGGTCAGCCCTTCCATCGGGGCGAGATAAAATTGCATGATGATAAAATCCTTTCAAAAAAATCGGTTTTCCAATACGAAAAGTGTATCATAAAACTGCCGGAAGAGACAGAAAAAAATGAAAGTAAAATAATATCTACTAAACAAGTAAGAGGTTAAAAGAAGAAGCCGGTGCGACGTCTGTTTTACAATGTGTGATGAGATGTAGAAAAAATCCGATACAGAATCTTTTTTGAGGGGTCCTCAAAGATTTCTGTACCGGATTTTTCTAATTCTGCATATGAATCTGCTCGCCCGTCACCGGCGCAAAGCAGCGAAGCGTTTCGCCATCGAGATTCTCGCGGTGCATATCAACCGCAGAAATCTGATGATTGTCATACGTCGTATAATAGTAAATTCCCTGCGTCGCATTGCAGCAGGAAGTATAGAGCGTGATCTCATACTTTCCGTCCGCCACCTCGCAGCATCCTCTCTGCTGGTCGACAGAATTTAAAATATGGAAAAACTGGCTGACACTCTCCGTTTCGCTGTTTCCCGAGATCGAGTTCTGCTTTACAAACGCCACGCGTGCAAAGCGGGAAGCAGACGAGAGGTCGCCCGGCAGTCCAAGACCGCCCATGCCACGGCTGTACGTAGAAAGATCGAGCTGGTTGGAAAACGTGTTGGCCGGCTGTTTTGGTGACAGATGCAGGTAATTGTTCAGTGAGAACATCTGCATTGGAAACGGCGGATTGTTTGTCAGAACGCCGACCGGATTGTCGTAGACATGCAGACCGTCCGCCGTGGATTCCACGGTGATGGCACCCGATGCATCTGCGATGATCC
The DNA here is from genome assembly GCF_003481245.1 of Blautia sp. TF10-30. Classification (NCBI taxonomy): domain Bacteria; kingdom Bacillati; phylum Bacillota; class Clostridia; order Lachnospirales; family Lachnospiraceae; genus Blautia; species Blautia sp. TF10-30. Next base: position 277,587 of record NZ_QUKM01000003.1, on the reverse strand, counting down.
AGTGAAGCTGTGCGAGCGGAAGATTCTTTTTAAAAGGTGTGCTGATGAGATTGATACGGGAGAGGGATTCTTTTGCTTCCGCAAGCGAAGCACATGTACCGAGAATCCACGGGATCAGCTCGAACTGCGCGATATTGTCTTTCTCCGGTTTCGGATCGAAATAAACGGCATTTCCTACAAAATTAAGGCCGGCGATACCAAGCCCTTTTTCATTGAACGCCTCATAATAGAGCGGGTAATCATCCATCACACACGCCATGCCGATCATTGCATAGTGATGGGAAAGGGACGGCATATGAAGAAAGGAAAACGGGTAATTGCGAGGTGTGACGGTGATCTGGTCGCCATAGGAAAATTCATAATCGAGTGTGCGGCCCATATAAAAGTCGCGTGTTTGATAGGTTGCTGCTGTACACATAGAAAAACTCCTTTCGATGGATGATTTGTCATTGCTGTAAGGTATCATAGCACAGAAGCGGAGGAACGAACAGGAGAAAAATATGAAAAAAGTATAAAAAAGGATCCTGTCAGGCAGAACCCTTCGAGTGTAAACAAAACCCTGCTTTTGCAGGGTTTTGCTATGGGCGTTTTTAAGGGATGACTTCTCAAATACGCTATGGGTCTCTGACCGGTGCATGTTTCAAAACAGCAGATCAGCCATAAATTCTGTCATTTGAAATGATGCTGCAGGAAGAGGTGGAATTACGCAAGATGCTTCCGGAAGTGTTCTATGACAGCAACGGATTCTGCACTGACAGGTTTCGGAACAGCGGACGGTTTTGCAAGAAAATAGCCCTGCAGGAGATCAACATCCAGTTCCAGTACCTTCAAAAGTTCAGCTGGAGTTTCCAGACCCTCGGCAATGATTTTCATGCCTCTTTGATGTGCATAGGAAACAATATTTTCTACGATCTGCTGCTTGTCCGGATCGGAGTCGATATCGCGGATGATGGAAAGATCCAGCTTGATATACGCCGGTGCAAGCTCCAGAAGCGTTTTTTCATTGCTGTAGCCGCTGCCGTAGTCATCCAGGGCAAATACACCGGAAAATCCCGGCATCTCACGTTTTTTCAACAGAGCTGTAAGATCCTGTGAATCCTCCTCTGTGATCTCGATGACAATCCGATCCTGAAGAAAGCTGTATTGTTCGACGTAAGCCACTGACTCATCGTGATTCATGTATTGGCTTGCAATCGAATTGACAAAGAGAAGCTCATCACCGCGTATCTGATGGGTGGAGAGGAATGTGGCATAGGATTTTGCAGAGAGAAACATAGTCAGACGTTCTATTTCATGCAGGCACTCTTCCTCGTGAGCCAGCTGCAGGATCTGATCCGGACGAGTAAGTGCCGGGAGATTTCCGCGCATCAGCGCCTCGTAGGCGTAGATACTGCCGTCCGCAGCGGAAACAATTGGCTGGAAGTAATACGTAAACAGCTCTTCATTCAACATTTTATGGAACAGGCGGCGCATCTCGGTTTCCTTTGCGTTTTTTGTAAAAAGCTCCAGATCGAATTCGGTAATGTACCCTTTTTCTGCTTTCTTTACCTGGTACATTGCGAAATCCGCATATTTTTTCAGCGTAGACAGATCTGTACTGTTTTCCGGATACCAGGAAACTCCGCCGGAAAGGCGAAGGGGCAGTTTACGACCACTTGGCAGCTCCAGGGCTGTATTTGAAACCGCAAGGGAAAGATTCTGCAGCAGTGCTCGAATTTCTTCCTGCGATTGGTAGCCGTAGAACAGAAGATTAAATTCATCGCCGGAAATACGGGCACAGAGCGTTTTAGCCGGCACAGAGGAGATAAAACACTGTCCTGCCTGCCGGATATAGGCATCGCCCCAGTCGTGGCCGAAGGTGTCGTTGGTGCGTTTTAGATTGTCAAGGTCGATCATCAGAAGGGCAGCGTGACCGAGAACTTCCGAATGCTCAAAAAGAGCTTCACTTTCCCGCTGAAACGCGCGTCGATTGTAGAGACCGGTCAATGCATCGTAATCACGCTCGTGCTCTATGCGCTGCCGTTCCAGCATAACGGAGGTAAAATCTTCGACAAGTCCGATCTGCGCATAGCCCTCGCGGGAGGTCTCCATACGGATGTAGCGGATTGTTCCGTCAGAAAATGAAATTTCATACACCTTAGAATGCCCGACCCATACGGTATGAGAATGTGTCTGGTCAAATTCACGCAGCATCTGCTGGAAATACCGGGTGGAAAGCCCGGAGACATCTTCAGATGGAAGGTTGAGCATGGGAAAAAAGTTCTTTGTGACATAGACCGTGTTGAGATCAAAACGCATCTCATAGCCACCCAGTTCAATACTTGCCATTTCCATGATACGCAGGAATTTTGTGGAGGTTGTCAGAATAATGTGGATACTGCCGTCATCGGAAAAGTCACCTTCTTCCAGGTAATTGGGAAGATAGGCAGCCTTTTCTTTCTCTGTAAGATAAGGGGAAAGATCAACGACCTGTCCCATCTGCTCAAGCGTATAGGCGGTATCGGCGTAGGCGGAAAAAATATTTGGCATGGCAAGGGCACCAACCCTTCCTTTGGCGGCATCGAGAACATTTTTTCCAGGTCATTGATGCTGCCCTGACTGGAGGCTTCGACCGTAATATGCTCTTTTTTTCCGATCGTTGTATTGAATTCCTCAACAAGACGTTCAAAGGAAGCTAACTGATCTCCGTTGTAATACGTCCATACGGTCAGCGTAACGGGTTTGTCGGAGGCGCGGCATCCGCCAAGAAGCGATACAGCGAGAATAGAACTCAAAAGAAAGGTTGTGACTTGATTTGAAAGAATTATAACATAAAGGAACAGGAGCCGCAATCGAAATTAAGCCGTGGAACAGAAAAGTTGTTACAGTTCACTGGTTCCCAGCGAACTGTAACATTCGCAGCCCTCATTTAAAGTTTTGCTTCGCAAAAGGAGGGCTGCTCACGCCTGAATCACTTTCTTATGCAGCGAAACAGCAAGTGTTTCACTGCTGAGTGAACAGTAACGAAAAGTTACCTGTTGTTTGCCGGGTACCGGTGAAGTGTAATGCAGCAGGAAAGAATCCGGTAAAGGAAAAAAGCTCCGCCGGAAAAAAAGGTGGTATTTCCGGTGGAGCTCTGTGAAAAAAGTGATCAGAATTTTACTGATGATAATAGGAGAGGAAGTCGGTGATCTTTTCAACCGCATCCTTTAAAACTTCAATTCGCGGCAGGTAAACAACGCGGAAGTGATCCGGCTGTCCCCAGTTGAAGCCGCCGCCGTGGACGATCAGAAGTTTTTTGTCGCGCAGCAGATCGAGAGCAAATTTTTCGTCGTTTGTGATATTGAACTTTTTCGTGTCAATTTTCGGGAACATATAGAACGCAGCTTTTGGTTTGACTGCGGTGATACCCGGAATATCGCAGAATGCCTTGTAAACGTATTCGCGCTGCTCGTAAATCCGTCCGCCCGGAACGATGTAGTCGTTGACACTCTGGTGGCCGCCAAGAGCGGTCTGGACAACGGACTGTGCCGGAACATTGGAGCAGAGACGCATGTTGGAGAGCATTTTGAGCCCTTCAATATAGTCCTTTGCGATAGCTTTATTTCCACTTAAGATCATCCAGCCGATACGGAAGCCTGCGATCATGTGCGATTTGGAAAGACCACTGAAGGTGACACAGAACAGATCCGGTGCGAGGGATGCAATAGAAACATGCTCGAGAGCGTCCATGACGAGCCGGTCATAAATTTCATCGGAAAAGATGATCAGCTGATGTTCTCTGGCAAGCTCGACAATCTGCTGCAGTACCTCTTTCGGATAGAGTGCACCGGTCGGGTTATTCGGATTGATGATAACAATCGCTTTTGTGCGGTCGGTGATCTTCTTTCGCATATCATCGATGTCCGGATACCATTCGGACTGTTCGTCGCAGATGTAGTGGACGGCTTTTCCGCCGGCCAGCGTTGCGCAGGCAGTCCAGAGAGGGTAATCCGGGGATGGGATGAGGATTTCATCCCCGTCATCCAGAAGAGCGGACATACAGAGGTTGATCAGCTCACTGACGCCGTTTCCTGTATAAATATCATCAATAGAAACATTTGGCAGTTTCTTTAACTGTGCGTATTGCATGATTGCTTTTCTTGCGGAGAAAAGTCCCTGGGAAGGAGAGTAGCCCTCACAGTCGGTAAGCTGATGACTCATATCATAGATGACCTCATCCGGGGTGCGGAAGCCAAATGGAGCCGGATTTCCAATGTTCAGTTTCAGAACCTGTGTGCCGCACGCTTCCATGCGGTTTGCTTCTTCTACGACAGGTCCGCGGACATCATATAAGACATTGTCGAGTTTCGATGATTTTTTAAATTCTCGCATAGGGGAACCTCCTGTTTTTGTCTGGGAAAGGGAAGCGGCAGATGGATCAGAAAAGGATTCTGCCGGATCGGAAATCGTATCTGCCGTATAGTTTACTGTGGAATCTTTTGCAAGCAGCCAGTCGGGATCGACCTGGAGCACATCGGCCAGAAAGTGAAGAATGTCGGAGCGCGGAACCGTTTTTCCACTGACATACTGGCTGACATGGCTTTTTCCAAGCTTCACACCGCGCCGCTGGGCCGCTCGGATCAAATCGACCTGCTTGAACTGTTTCGCCTGCATGGCCAGTTTCAGACGGTCGGAAAAGGTTTCGTTTGTCATAGAAAATCTCCTTAAGATAGAATACAAAATAAAAAAAGTTCAAAACTGTGCTTATTGTAGCATGGACAAGAAAAAAGTTCAATAGAAAAACTGAAAATTGTAAAAATGTTGAAAAGTTCAAAATTAAAGCGAAACAAGTTCAATTATAATATTGTCTATTCTGTACAGGTAAAGCGTTAAACCTTGCGCATTTTGCAAATTGACAAACGATGAGATTTCGGTAGAATAAAAAAATAGGATGCTATGCGTTTCTGTTGGGATCCGCCAACAGAAACGAGAGTACATTGGGAGAAAAAGGGAGGAAAATGTATGGGGGAAGGTCATAAAAAACTGAATATTTCCGACTGTATGGGACTTGCGATCGGACAGATCATCGGTTCAGGCATCATGGTATTGACGGGAATCGTCATCGGTCTGACAGGACACGGCATTGCCGCAGCGTTTATTTTAGGTGCCGTGCTTGCCATTATCACCTGTGTACCGTTCATCATCCTGACGTCCGCAATCCCGTCATCAGGCGCCGGCTTTACTTACATCCGACGATTGATGGGTGAAAAAGCCGGCTTTATGTACATTGCGATGTTTGTCTTAAGCCAGGTTCTGATCGCAACGTACGCGAAAGGCTTTGCGAGCTATTTCTGCTCGATTTTTCCACAGTTTGGCGAGTCGGCTGTCGCAATGGCAGCACTTGTAATCTGTACCGCCGTCAATCTCATCGGACTGAAATCGAGCGCACTGGTGCAAAAGGGCATGGTTGTGCTGTTGCTTTTGAGCCTGTTCTTATTTATTGTATTCGGTCTGCCCAAGGTGAGCTGGGATGCCCTGACACCGACGGTATCCAACCTGATGCCGAACGGTCCGAAGAACTTTTTCACAGGCGTAGCGCTTTTAAGTTTTGCGTGCGGAGGCGCAAAATTCGTTGCGGAGAACGGAGATGATATCGTGGAGCCGTCCCGCACGATTCCAAAGGTTATCGTGCTTTCCACGAGTATCGTTGCTGTATTCTACGTGCTGATCGGTATCGTGGCAGGCGGCGTGCTTCCGGTCGAAACGGTCGCATTTCAGAATCTGACGCTTGTCGCACAGGAGATTTTTCCAACCTGGCTGTACCTGTTTTTCGTGTTCGGTGGTGCCGTATTTGCGCTGCTTACCACCCTGAACGGAACCTTGAGCTGGGTGACAAGAGGACTGCAGGCTGCCGCAAAACAGGGCTGGCTGCCGGAAAAAACCGCGGAGGAGAATAGAAACGGTGTTCCGGCGATTCTTCTGATGGTCTTTTTCCTGATGGGCGCCATTCCGATTCTTACGGGAATGGATCTGACATTGATTTCAAACATGGGTGTCGGAACCGATATGGTGACGGAGTTTATGGTGCTGCTGGCCTGCTGGCGTCTGCCGGATATCTTCCCGGAAGAGTATCAGAAATCTGCGTTTTGTATGAAAAAGCGGACACTTCACATTCTGCTGTTTTTCATCGGCATTCTGATGATCGGAACCTCGTATGTCAATCTGTCGGATCTTACGGTTCCCGCGGCGATCGCATGCGGCATCTATATTCTGGTGATGTTTGTTTACACGCAGGTCCGATACCCGTATGTGAAGGCAAAACAGGAAAAGAAAGAAGACAAATAAAGAAGAGAAATGGAGAAGAAACATGAGGGCAACAACAAAAGAGCAGGGCTTTTACAGCCAGATTTTTAAGCTGGTTCTGCCGATTGTGATTCAGAATCTTTTAAGCGCGGCAGTCAACTCTGCCGATGTCGTGATGCTGAACTACGTGGGACAGTCCGCTATTTCCGCGGTATCCCTGGCATCCAACTATGCAAATGTATTATTTATGGTTTATTACGGACTGGGAACAGGAGCAACACTTCTGTGTGCCCAGTACTTTGGAAAAGGCAATATGCGAGCAATTCAGACTGTCGAGGGAATCGCACTTCGATTCTCCGTCATCATCTCCGTCGTTGTGGCAGGAATTGCTTTTACCATGCCACAGATGATGATGCGTCTGTTTACAGATAATGCGGAACTGATCCGGATCGGTGCTTCGTATCTGCGCGTCATGGGTGTGACCTACCTGTGCTGGGGCATTACGGAGATCTATCTTGCGGTGCTTCGAAGCCTCGGCCGTGTGACGATCAGCATGGCGATGAATATGATGGCATTCGCACTGAACGTATTTTTCAACGCATGCTTCATTTTTGGCCTCTTCGGATTTCCGAAGCTTGGAGCAACCGGTGTTGCAATCGCAACGGCGATGTCGCGTGTCATTGAACTGATCGGCTGCGTGATTGTGTCGATTATGAGTAAGGATATCAAGCTCGATCTGCGGTACATGTTCATCCGCAACAAGCTGCTGTTTTCCGATTTTGTGAAGCTTTCACTTCCGGCACTTGGAAATGATCTTTCCTGGGGCGTTGCATTTTCGATGTATTCTGTGATCCTGGGCCATCTGGGAAGCGATGCGGTAGCGGCAAACTCGCTCGTTGTCGTTGTAAGAAATATCGGAACCGTGCTGTGCTTTGGTGTGGCAAGTGCAGGCGGTATTCTGCTTGGAAATGTTATGGGAGAAGGAAATCTGGAAAAGGCGAAGGAATATGCATCGAAACTGCTGAAGCTGACGGTTGTTGCCGGAGCTGTGGGCGGACTGGTTGTGCTGGGTATCACGCCGTTTGTATTGAAATTTGCTTCTTTAAATGAGACCGCGATGCATTATCTGAAATATATGCTGCTGATCAATACCTATTATATTATGGGGGCGGCCGTCAATACGACGCTGATTGCCGGAGTATTCCGTGCCGGAGGTGACACAAAGTTCGGACTGGTCTGCGATACGATTGATATGTGGTGCTACGCGGTGCCGCTTGGATTTATTGCAGCGTTTGTCTTCAAGCTTCCTGTCCTTGTGGTTTATTTCCTGCTGTGTACAGACGAGTTTGTAAAATGGCCGTGGGTTCTGAAACGGTATAAGAGCGGACTGTGGGCAAAAAACATTACGCGGGATCATCTGTTTGAGGATGAAGAAAAAGAATAGATGATATAGAAAAAAGACATCTGCAGGGGTGAAAAATCACTTCGCCAGATGTCTTTTTCAAACACGCTCTAACTGTGCTGCAAGAGTCAAAGAAACAACAGCGGAAAGTCAGAATGGTTATAGCATAACGGATCGGAAACTGGTATGATCAGACCGTAAAAGGATAGTGCAAAAGTTTTAAAGAACGGTATATCCTTTGCTCTTTAAGCTTGCTTCTGTCTCGTACACATCCGGTACATGGAACACCATGATCGGGCAGCCGGACTCGCGGTTGAAAGAGAGATAGATATAGTCGATGTCGATATTTGTCTCAAGCAGTGTTTTCAGAAGGGAATTTAAGTTACCCGGCTGATCAACTACCTCGACACCGAGTACATCCGTCTGGCGTGTCATGTAACCGGCAGCCTGAAGCGCCTGCTCTGCTTTATCCGGATCGGAAACGACCATGCGGACAATGCCGTACTCTGCGCTGTCGTTGTTGACGGAACCTAAAATATTGACGTCGTTTTCAAACAGAATCTGTGTGATCTGCTGCATCGTGCCTTTTTTATTTTCTGCGAAAATAGAAAGTTGTTTTAACATAATGGGGGCCTCCTAAAATTGATCTCTGATTCCATTATACTGCCAAAATCAAACGCGTCAACGAATTTTGTAAAAGAAGACGAAAAAAAAGGTAAAAAAGCGTATCGTTTACAGAAAATTAATAGAATAAAAGCATCAATATAAAAAATAAAAAAAGAAATCAATGAGCGAAAAAAAGACAGAAAAGTCGGATAATAAGAGAAAATGCACAAAATACAAATAAAATATGAGAAAACAGGTGAAAAAACTTTTGCATAATGACGAAAAATGCGTTACAATATAAGCGCTATATGTGAATTTATTATTGGGAGGTATTAGAATTATGGCAACATTTTATGCATCAAAAACAGGAGAAGTATCTGCAAGAGAAAAAGAACATTCCGCGCTGGTACGTGAACTGGCCGGTGAGTGCATGACACTTCTTGAAAACGACGGAACCCTGCCGCTTGCCGGTGCAGGAAAAGTCGCAGTTTATGGTAACGGCGTCCGCCACACGGTAAAAGGGGGTACCGGTTCCGGAGACGTTAACACAAGAACGGTTGTTACGATCGAACAGGGCTTAAAAGAGGCCGGCTTTGAAATTCTGACTGGTAAATGGCTCGATGAATATGACAAAGTGCTTGCAGATGCGCAGGCTGCATATCAGGCAGAGCTGGCAAAAAAAGCAGAGGAGCTTCACGTTCCGATTTTTGCTGTTATGTTCTCGGAAGTATTTGCACAGCCTGACGTGCCGGTAATTACCGAAAAAGAGGACACCGATACCGCTATCTATGTTCTGTCAAGAAACTCCGGTGAAGGTGCAGACCGCTATAACAGAGCATGCGATTATCTGCTCGGCGAAAACGAGCTCGCTGACATTGCCTATCTGGCAGAGCATTATGAGAAAACAGTTTTAATTTTGAATATTGCGAACCTTGTAGACACCACAGAGTTAAAGAAAATCAAAGGACTGAATGCAATTCTTCTTGCAGGACAGGCCGGAAATGCAACCGGAAACATCGTTGCAGACGTTGTTCTCGGAAAGAGCATCCCATCCGGAAAGCTGACTGATACATGGGCTGCTTCCTATGAAGACTATCCGTCCTCAAAAAATTTCAGCCACAACAACGGTGACACCAACGATGAGTATTACAGCGACGGCATTTATGTCGGCTACCGTTATTTTGACACCTTCAACGTAACCCCGAACTACTGCTTCGGCTATGGCAAAGGTTATACTGATTTTGAGACGGAAGTAAGGGACGTGGAGGCAGATGCCAAGAACGTTACCGTTACCGCATCCGTAAAGAATATTGGTGATACATTCGCCGGAAAAGAAGTCGTACAGGTTTACTATTCCGCACCGGATGGCACGATTGAGAAACCGTATCAGGAGCTTGGCGGCTTCGGAAAATCCGATCTGCTCTCGCCGGGTGAGTCCCAGACGATTACCATTTCCTTCCCGACGAGATCTATGGCTTCCTACGATGAGAAAAAAGCAGCATGGGTACTCGAGGCAGGAACGTATTACATCCGTGTCGGCAACAGCTCCAGAACAACGAAAGTAGCAGCAGCCCTGAATCTCAAAGAGACCGTTGTTACGGTTCAGGGAAAGAATCTCTTCCCGGCAGATGACGCTCCACAGGAACTCTCCAAAGCAGGCGTAACACCGTACAGCTATGAAGGTGAGGCAGAAGAAAAAGCAGCTGCAAAACAGATCGATATCTGCAGCAAATGCATCAAGACGGAGACTGTTGTCTACAGTGAGACACCGGAAGCATTCCCGGCTTATGAGGGAGAGAAGCTGACAGCGGCAGATGTAAAGAGCGGAAAAGCGACGTTAAAAGATCTCGTATCGCAGCTGACCGTAGAGGAGATGGCTGCCGTCTGCAATGGTACTGCAGACGGACTTGGCCAGGAAGGATTTATCGGATCTTCTTCCGATATGGCGCCTGGAGCAGCGGGAGATACAACTTCCATTCTTCTTGAGGACAGAGGTATTTACAATACGATTCTTGCAGACGGTCCGGCCGGTCTTCGTCTGATTCCGCACTTTGTCGTTGATGCAGACGGAAAGATGGTATCCTCCGGAAATCCTCTGGAAGATGCGTTTAACAAAAATGAAATCGAAGTTCCGGAAGGCGGCACGGAGTATTTCCAGTACTGCACCGCAATCCCGGTAGCAGCGCTTCTTGCGCAATCGTGGAACATGGATCTGATCCGGAAATGCGGTGATATCGTCGGAAAAGAGATGGAAGAATTCCACATTTCCGTATGGCTGGCGCCTGGCATGAATATTCACAGAAATCCGCTTTGCGGAAGAAATTTCGAGTACTACTCGGAAGATCCGCTGGTGGCAGGTATGTGCGCCGCAGCCGATACCAGAGGAATCCAGTCCCATGCCGGAATCGGAACCAGTATCAAGCACTTTGCAGCCAACAACCAGGAAGATAACCGTATGTACGTCAATGAGCACATCAGCGAGCGCGCAATGCGTGAAATCTATCTGAAGGGCTTTGAAATCGCAGTCAAGACAGCACAGCCGATGACGATCATGTCTTCCTACAACCTGGTAAACGGTGTGCATACTGCCAACAGCCACGACCTTCTGACCGCAGCAGCAAGAGATGAGTGGGGCTTCGCAGGCTATGTCATGACCGACTGGGGAACCTCAGAGGACATGAGCGGATTGTTCGCTTACAAATATAACCTGAAATATGGACATTCCACTTCAAGAGAGTGTGTTCTTGCAGGAAACGATCTGCAGATGCCTGGCCAGCAAGGAAACCGTCAGGAAATTGTAGCATCTGTTGCAGACGGAACTCTGCCGCTTGGACAGCTTCAGACCTGTGCATACCGCATTCTGAATGTTGTTCTGCAGTCCCTCGCCTATGATGACTGCAAACCATACGGTGATCAGTTCGATCTCGAAGAGGCAGTTACCGTTACAAAAGCATAAAAAATCAAAAAACATAGAAGCAGCCCCGCAGACCTTTACCATAAGGCTTTGCGGGGCTGCTTTTTGTACGGTCAAAGGAGCAAGGCTGTGACTGCAAGAGATAAGCGATTTCCGCAATCTGCAAGCCCAGCTTGGTGGCATAAAATGTAAAAAGCTCACGAAAGAACTGTAAAACTGGAGAAAAATACAGAATAAAATCGGTAAAAAAATAAAAAATAGTGAAAAATGCACAAAAATATTGTCCATAGAGCAAATAGTGTGTTATAATGAATGCATCTATTAAAACAGGGGGATAGATTATGGCAAAAGAAATGATAGCAATGCTTCTTGCCGGAGGTCAGGGATCTCGCCTTTATGCGCTGACCGAGAAGCTTGCAAAACCGGCAGTTCCATTTGGCGGAAAATATAGAATCATCGATTTCCCACTTTCTAACTGCGTAAATTCCGGAATTGATACCGTAGGTATTCTGACACAGTATCAGCCAATGGTGTTAAATGAGTACATAGGAAACGGCCAGCCGTGGGATCTGGACCGCCTCCATGGAGGTGTTCACGTGCTGCCTCCTTATCAGAAAGCCTCAGGTTCTGACTGGTATAAAGGAACTGCAAATGCCATCTACCAGAATATTCCATTCATCGAGAGCTACGATCCGGAGTACGTCATCATCCTTTCCGGAGACCAGATCTGCAAACAGGACTACAGCGATTTCCTCCGCTTCCATAAGGAAAAGGGGGCAGAGTTCAGCGTTGCGGTTATGGAAGTACCGTGGGAGGAAGCATCCCGTTTCGGACTTATGGTGGCAGATGAAAATGACAAAATCACCGAGTTTCAGGAAAAACCAAAACAGCCGAAATCCAATCTGGCATCCATGGGTATCTACATTTTTAACTGGGATATCCTGAAAAAATATCTGATTGAGGACGAGGCAGACCCGAATTCTTCGAATGATTTCGGAAACAACATCATCCCGAATCTTTTAAAAGACGGACGCAATATGTACGCTTATCACTTCAGCGGATACTGGAAAGATGTAGGAACCATCTCCTCCTTGTGGGAGGCAAACATGGAAATCCTCGATCCGGAACACAGCGGAATCAACCTGTTTGACAATAACTGGAAGATTTACAGCCGAAACAGCGGAAAAACAGGCCATAAGATCACCGAAACCGCTGTTGTGGAAAACTGTATGATCACCGATGGCTGCCGTATTGCAGGTCATGTCAAACATTCGATTCTGTTCTCCGGCGTAAAAATCGCAGAGGGCGCAGAAGTAGAAGATGCCGTTATCATGGGAGGAACCGTGATCGAATCCGGAGCAGTCGTGAAACACTGTATTGTTGCGGAAAACGTTGTGATTGGCCAGAATGCCGTGGTAGGAGAAATGCCGCATGACGGTGAAAAAGGTGTTGCCACCATCGGATCCGGAATCCATATCGGTGAGCGTGCCAAAGTAGGACCAAATGCAATGGTAAATGCAAATGTAAAGGATGGTGAAGAAGAATGGTAAACGCAAATGCAGATGCACTGGGCATCATTTTCCCAAACAGCTATGATGAGCAGGTACCGGATCTGGTAAACGAGCGTCTGATGGCCTCCATTCCTTTTGCCAGCCGTTACCGCATGGTGGACTTTATTTTATCCAGCATGGTAAACTGCGGAATCGGAAATGTATCCATTATCGTCCGCAAAAATTACCATTCGCTGATGGATCATCTCGGCTCCGGACGTGAGTGGGATCTTGCCAGAAAAAAAGGCGGCTTAAACATTGTTCCGCCTTATTCCGAGAAGAAAATTCAGGTGTACTCCGGAAGAGTGGAAGCACTGGCAAATGTTCTCGATTTCCTGAAATGGCAGAAAGAAAAATACGTTGTTATGGCAGATACCAACATTGCCTGCAATTTTGATTTCAAAGAGATGCTGAATCAGCATATCGAAAGCGGCGCAGATGTTACTGCAGCTTATACCAAGCAGCCGATTCCGGAAGGCGTCAGAAGCTCTTACGAGAAAACCAATTATCTGCACTACACCTTCTCCATGGCAGGACAGAAGATCAGCAAGATTTTTGTAAACTCAGAGGAACACGGAGTACAAAATGTATCGATGAATATCTACGTGATGGAGCGTAAGCTTCTGATCGACGAAATCAAAAAAGGCTTTGTCCTTGGAAATAAATTCTTTGAGCGTGATGTTCTGGCACCGCAAACGGAGAAACTGAACATTCAGGGATATGAGTTTACCGGTTATCAGGCAAGAATCGACGATATGAAGAGCTATTTTGATGAGAACATGAAGCTCTTAAAAGATGAAAATCTGGATAGCCTCTTCTTGGGAAACCCGATTTATACCAAAGTCCGCGACGACAATCCGACCCGTTATATCAACGGATCAAAAGCGAAAAACGTGATGGTAGCAGACGGCTGTGTGATCGAAGGCGAAATCGAAAACAGCATTTTGTTCCGTGGTGTCAAGGTAGCCAAGGGAGCAAAAGTAAAGAATTGCATTCTGATGCAGGATACCGTGATTGAAGCAGGCGCTGAGATTGAGTACGTTGTTTCTGATAAATACGTTACGGTATCTGAGGGAAAACAGCTCAAAGGAACCGATTCCTTCCCGGTATTTATTGCGAAGGATCAGGTGGTATAAAGAAAAGAATAGAATGAAATAGAAATACCGACTGCCAATGTAGAATATATCAATATTGATGGGCAGTCGGTATTTTTTGGAAAAATTCAGAGAAAAATAGTAGATTGAGTAATGCATCTGTGATATGGTAACAAAACAGTGACAGCCTAAGGAAGGGAAGATTCTTACCATAAAAATTCCCGGTTGTACAGCTTATGGTTACAGTACAGTCTGTTTTTAGGCTTTCAGCGTTGGCAGCTGATACTGTTTTTTCAGTTCTTTGTACTCTGACTCAAACTCTTCTTCTTTCTTCAGCGCATGCAGATATTCGTGTGTATCAAACGATCCGCTGTGGATCTGGCTGACGCAGACGGCAATGTTGGAGCAGTGGTCGGAAATCCGTTCGAAGTCGGTCATCACATCGGAAAGGATAAAACCAAGCTCGATCGTGCATTTTCCACTCTGGAGCCGTTCGATGTGGTGGTTCTTCAGGCTGGAATTCAGGCTGTCAATCACCTGCTCGAGTGGTTCCACTTCATTTGCTTTTTTTACATCCTCATTGTTGAAAACGGAGAAGGTCAGGCTGACAATATCTTTGACTGCTTTTCCATAAACAGCAAGCTCTGCGGCTCCGTCAGAAGAGAACTGCAGGTTCTTGTCATGCATCTCTCTTGCAGCTTTCATGATGTTGACGGTGTGATCGGAAATTCGTTCGAAATCGCCGATGCAGTGCAGGATCATGGAAAGTGTCTGGCTGTCCTTTGGGGAAAGCTTTTCACTGGAAAGTTTCACCAGATATGTGCCGAGGGCATCTTCAAAATGATCCACCTTTTTCTCAAGAATATCTACATTTTCCGCATCCGCCTCGTTGTAGGAGGCCATCAGGTCAACAGAAGTAACAAGGCCGGTTTCGGTCAGCTCTGCCATTTTTGCGGCTGCGACTTTACACTGCTGCAGAGCAAAAGCCGGGCTGTCGAGGAAACGGGTATCGAGCATCTGAACAGCTTCGTCTGCTTTTTCTTCCGGTCCGTCCGGAATGGTCAGTTTCGCAAGTTTGACCAGTCCGTCTGCAAACGGGAACAGGATTAGTGTTGCAAAAATATTGAAGCCGGAGTGAACGATTGCGATGCCGGCTGCATTTGCGGAGGTTTCCAGGAATGGAAAATGCACAAAGGCATTGATTCCATAGAAGAGAACCAGGAAAAGAACAGTACCGATGATGTTAAAATAAAGGTGAACCATTGCGGTACGGCGTGCATTGCGGCTTGTACCGATGGAGGAGAGCAGTGCGGTAATACATGTACCGATATTCTGTCCCATAATGATCGGAATGGCTACGGCGTAGCTGACGGAACCAGTTGCGCAGAGTGCCTGGAGAATACCGACAGAAGCAGAGGAACTCTGGATCACGGCGGTCAGAATGGTTCCGGCAAGAACACCTAGAACCGGCATGGAGAATTTTACGAGAAGTCCCGTGAATTCCGGTACATCTGCGAGCGGTGATACAGCGCTGCTCATGGTGTGCATACCAAACATCAGAATGGAAAAACCGGTTAACAGGGTACCGACATTTTTCTTTTTATCGCTCTTTGCCAGCATCAGCATAAAAACGCCGATGATTGCAAGAATGGGGGAAAAGGACGACGGGTTCAGCATTTTAATGAATACATTGTCGCCCTGAATGCCGGTAAGACTTAAGATCCAGGAAGTGATGGTGGTACCGATATTGGCGCCCATGATGATGCCGACTGCCTGGTTCAGCTTCATGATGCCGGAGTTTACGAATCCGACAACCATAACAGTAGTTGCAGAAGAGGACTGGATAACTGCGGTAACACCGGCACCTAAAAGAACTGCCATAATCCGCTTTGATGTCAGCTTTTCCAGCAGGTATTCCAGTTTACCGCCGGAAAGTTTGGTCAGGCCATCGCCCATGGCACTCATGCCGTATAAGAACATGGCAAGGCCACCGACAAAGGATAACACTCCAAAAATGTCCATAATTTCTCCCTTTACGTAATTTTCTTTTTCTTTTCGTGGTTTTAACAATAGATACACGTTTTGCAGGTCTTACTCGAGAAAAAACCTACATTTAGAAGATAACACATCTAAAAACAGTTTTGTGTTAAATGTATGTAAAGTTTGTAAAACGGTCAAAACAACTCAAAATCCGGTGCGGCACTGTTTTGTGCCGGTACCGGATCGTTTCTCGATTCCTTTGCATCCGAAAGAAGCTGCCACTCGCAGGATCTGCAGATGCGGGTAGTTTGGCTGAATATGATTTTCATAAGAAATCTTTTAACTTTTCCATGTTGTATTCTTCAAATTTTCGCAGCTTATCCATCAGATCCCGGATTTTGGGATCCGCGTCCTCATACTGGCGGTACTTCTGGATTGCCTCGACGATGCCCATGCTGCTTCCGGTAATCAGCATGCTGGCAATGTGTGAGACGGACGGATCCGTCATAGTCTGCAGGTTTATCATAAAATACGTGCGTGCTTTTTCCATTATGCCAAGGCCTTTTTCATCGTAGCCGTGTTCATTCAGCAGCTCCTTTGCCGCCTGATGAAATTCCTCATAGCCCTGAAACTGGGTTTTCAGATGTTCTTTTAAGTCTTTGTCCTCAACGACTCCAATGAGCTGCCGGATCGTGTCGACACCCATCTGGGAGTTCTGGTAAATAAAGTTTAAAAGCTCTGCATCTCCACTCATCGTGCATCTTCCTTTCTTACTTTCTTTGGTGGTTTCATGAAAAAGTATTGCCGGAAATCGGGGCAAATATACCTGATTTTAATTGTAATTTTACAGGGGAAAAAGTATAATAAAAGCATCGGAAAAAGAGTACGAAAAAGCGGGAAAAACCGCAGAAAAACGGAAAGGAGAAGAAAAAAATATGCAGTTATTTTATACCCCGCAGCATGCCCGTGTCGGCGATGTGATTCCTTATTATGAAGATGGGAAATTCCACCTTTTTTATCTGAAAAACTGGAATCCATATTTCGGCAGCGACAGGAAAGACGGCTGGCATCTGCTAAACACAAAAGATATGGTGCATTACGGGCCGGAGACGGCGATTGGGATTCTGGGAGGAACGGGATCTGTCATCAAGGCAGATGGGATTTACCATTTATATTACTGCGTCTTTGAACAGAATCCGCAGCGGCAGTACGTCTGCCACGCGACGAGCCGTGATCTGGACAGTTGGACGAAACACGAAGAAGAAACATTCGGACCGGACGAAACGATCTATCTGCCGACCGACTGGCGCGATCCATACGTGTTCTGGAATGAGGAAGAAAACTGCTGGTGGATGCTGCTGTGCGCGCAGAGCCAGGGAAAAACAGGCCGCCGCGGCTGTGTGGGCTTATGTAAATCTGCCGATCTTCACCACTGGGAGTGCTGTGAGCCGCTGTATGCACCACATGCGAGCATGTCGGCATACGAATGCCCGGATATGTTTTACGAAAACGGCTGGTGGTATCTGATCTTTTCGCAGTTCACAGACCGTTTCCAGACCATTTACCGCATGAGCCGTTCCTGCCATGGACCGTGGAAACGCCCGAAAACAGATTCCTTTGACGGTCGTGCGTTCTACGCGGCAAAAAGCTGCGGGGATGGAAACCACCGGTATCTGTTCGGCTGGAATCCGACAAGGACACAGAACACCTGGAATTTCGACCCGGATCCGAACCACGAGGGATACGATTACAAAACATATGACTGGGGCGGTACGCTGATTCCGCATGAAATTTATGCACGGGAGGACGGCACACTGGCGGTAAGACCAAATCCGGCGCTGAAAGAGGTTCTGACCATTCAAAATGACGTAAAGTGGGCACCGATGAACGGCGCGTGGGAGATTGGTGAAACATCTGCCGTTGTTGATACGCCGTATGCTTATGCGTCTGCACTCAGTGAAAACGATGTTCCGCATCAGGGCTGTCTGGCATTTGATTTCACGTTTTCGGAAGGAACAGAGCGTTTTGCCGTGGCACTGCAGGTGGATGAGGAGTTTGCGAGAGGCTACTATTTCTACTTAGATCCGAAGCGGCAGCGTCTGGAGTACAAGAGCGCAATCCGTATGCATGAGCAGGGCGGATGGACGTTCCAGTACGATGTCGAGCTGGAGCGGCCGCTGGAACTGATTCCGGGGAAAACGTATTCCATGGAAATTTATATCGATGAGTCTGTGATGGAAGTCTATGTGGGCGGAACAACGGCTCTCAGTGTGCGCGCGTATGACTTGCACGACCGGAAGTTTGGTCTTGCTGTATCTGACGGAAAGGTGCGCTTTGAAAATATTCAATTGACAACGATGGGAGGGTGAGCGGATGAGTCTTTATTTTCGACCGGAAAAGGCAGTGCTGGGTGATGTGATCCCCTATTATGACAATGGTGTTTTTAAACCGTTTTATCTTCGCAATTACCGTGCGAACCGGGATGAACAGCATCAGGACAGCTGGGTGATGCTGAGCACGACAGATCATATTCATTATACGGAGCATGATACAAAAATTGTGGGCGGCACGGGTTCTGTGATCAAAGTGGATGGCCTGTATCACATGTTTTACTGTACCTTTCAGAAGCTGCCAGAGAAGAACTACATGAATCACGCCGTCAGCACCGATCTGGATGTGTGGACGGAAATCCCGGAGGACCGCTTCGCATCGGATGATGTGATCTATGAGCCGATCCACTGGAGGGATCCGTTTGTTTTCTGGAGTGAGGAGGAAAACTGCTGGTGGATGATTTTTGCGGCGCAGAAAAAAGGAAAAACGACGAGGAGAGGCTGTGTGGGTCTGTGCAAATCGAAGGATCTGCATCACTGGGACTACTGCGAGCCGTTCTATGCTCCGATGAATGCACAGTGTGCGTTTGAGTGCCCTGACTTTTTCCGGATGGGAGACTGGTATTATCTCGTCTTTTCTTCGTATGCGGACCGCTATCAGACGATGTACCGGAAGAGCAGAAGTCCGTATGGACCGTGGCAGACGCCGGAAATTGATACGTTCGACACGCGTGCTTTTTATGCGGCAAAGACGGGAAGTGATGGCGTTCACCGATACGTTTACGGCTGGAATCCGACAAGAGAAGTCAACGAGCACAATTTTGATCCGCCGGGATATCCCGGAAAAGACTGTAATACATGGGACTGGGGCGGCAGTCTGGTGGTGCATGAGCTGTGGCAGGATGAGAATGGCGATCTTTTTGTGAAGCCGATTCCACAGGTGCTGGAAGCCGTGGGATGGGAAGAACCGCTTCAGATGCAGGCACTGACAGGAGAGTGGAAGCTGGAAAAGAACCAGGCAGAGGTTGATGCACCGTACGATTTTGGTGCGCTGCTGCTGAATCCGGTGGGGGAAACGAGCCGTCTTTCCTTTGACGTCGAAGTGGACGGGGATTGTCCGAGCGTTGGAATTGCCGTGCATGTCGAAGAAACATTTACGGTCGGTTATTATCTTCTGATTGATTTTGGCCGCCGCCGGATCGAGTTTAAATCCGGAGTCCGCATGACAGAGCGGGGCGGACAGATGTTCCCATATGAGGTGGAACTGGAACGGCCGCTGCCGTCATCAACGGGAAGAAGCTTTCATGTCGATGTGATTGCAGACGGTACGATTCTGGAAGCTTATGTGGATGGCAAAATTGCGCTTGGAACACGGATGTATGATCAGACGGGCGGATGCTTCGGGCTGTATGCATCGGATGGGAAAGCGGTATTTCGGGATATAAAAGTTTTTCACGCATGATAACCTTACTGCACGCGCCGTCCGCATGCGGAATCCGGCGGAGGGTCTCTTTTGAGAGAGTTATTCATTTGGGAACTTTTGCTTGCAGTTTTGCCGGAGTGTGGTAAAGTAGTAGAGGAGTTATATGAATTTCAGCGGGAGACAGAAAATCGGATCTGTCGTTCCGCGTTCAGAAAGAGGATAGAACATTATGCTGAAAAAAATTGGAAGAAATGATCCCTGCTGGTGCGGCAGCGGGAAGAAGTACAAAGACTGCCATCTGGCGCTGGATGAGAAAATCAATTCTTATAAATTAAAGGGATGGAAAATTCCGCCGAAGAAAATTATCAAAAGACCGGATCAGATCGATGGAATTCGTGAAAGCGGTCTTGTCAATATTGCAGTTCTGGATTATGTGGCCGAAAACATTCATGCAGGCATGAGTACGGAAGACATCGACCGTCTGGTCGCAGAAAAGACAAAAGAACTCGGCGGAATTGCAGCACCGCTGAATTATGAAGGATTTCCGAAGAGCGTGTGTACCTCCATCAACGATGCGGTATGCCATGGAATTCCGAACGAAGAGGAAATTCTGCAGGACGGAGATATCATCAATGTTGATGTTTCTACCATTTATAAAGGATATTTTTCCGACTCTTCCCGTATGTTCTGTATCGGTGAGGTAGACGATGTTTCAAAGAAGCTGGTGGAAGATACGTTAAAAGCCGTACAGCTTGGACTCTCCGAAGTACGTCCGTTTAACCGGCTTGGCAATGTCGGCGCGGTGATCAATGAATTTGCCCAGAGTCAGGGCTATAAAGTAGTCCGTGACATCGGTGGTCATGGCGTCGGTCTGGAGTTCCACGAGGATCCGTTCGTCAGCTATGTCACAAGACGCGATACCGGAATGCTGCTCGTACCGGGTATGGTATTCACCATTGAGCCTATGATCAATCTCGGAACGGATGAGATCTTCATCGACTCCGACAACGACTGGACTGTCTACACTGAGGACGGCGCACCGTCAGCCCAGTGGGAGGTTACGGTTGCGGTAACAGAAGATGGATATGAAATTCTGGCATATTAATTGACGCATAGAAATATGAAAGCTGTGTCTGTGGAAGAACTATTTTCCGGAGACACGGCTTTTTTCTAAAGAGAAAAGGGAGAAATACGATGCAGGATTTGGAACTGGAGATGAGCCGGTGCCGGGTTTGTCCGCGGAAGTGCGGAGCGGACCGGGAGCATGGAAAGACGGGATATTGTAAGGCGCCCTCCGGGGTTGCGGCGGCGCGGGCGGCGCTGCATTTCTGGGAGGAGCCGTGTATTTCCGGGACGACGGGGTCAGGGACGGTTTTCTTTTCCGGGTGTAATCTGCGGTGTGTTTACTGTCAGAACCATCATATTGCGGAGATGGAGAGCGGAAAAGTGATTTCGATCGGGCGGCTTTCGGATATTTTTCTGGAGCTGCAGGCGCAGAATGCGAATAACATCAATCTCGTGACGCCGAGCCACTACGTGCTGCAGATCCGGGAAGCACTTCTTCTGGCGAAAGAGAAGGGACTTACCGTACCGATTGTCTATAACTGCGGCGGGTATGAGAGCGTGGAAGCCCTGCAGGCTCTGGATGGGCTGATCGATATTTACCTGACGGATTTTAAATATATGGTTCCCTCGCTTGCAAAAGCGTACTCGCGGGCAGAAGATTACCCAGAAACAGCAAAACGGGCGCTGGCGGAAATGGTGCGTCAGACGGGCAGGGCTGTATTCGATGAGAATGGTCTGATGAAAAAAGGTGTGATTGTGCGCCATTTATTGCTGCCCGGTGCTGTAAAAAATGCAAAAGCTGTGGTAAAATACGTCTATGAGACGTACAGCGATACCGTCTGGCTGAGCCTCATGAGCCAGTACACGCCGCTTCCGCAGGTGGAAAACATAAGTCCGCTGAACCGGAAAACGACAAAGCGGGAGTATGAGCGTCTGCTGGACTATACGTTTTCCCTCGGCGTCACCAACGCCTTTTTACAGGAAGGCCCGGTGGCTGAGGAGAGTTTCATTCCGGAGTTTGACGGAAGAGGAATCTGACGTTATAGTTCACTCGTGCAAAAAGGAGCTGCGCAGCAGCAAAAAGCGCTGGAAGTGCGGTTTTGAGAATGCAAGCAAAACACATTTGTCTATGATTAGATATGGCTAACTATATTGTTTTAAGGAGGAAAAACTTTTGAGCAACGCAGTTGTAACACTGAAAAAAGGAGAGGGCCGCGCCCTAAAGCAGGGCGGAGCCTGGATTTTTGATAATGAGATCGCTTCGATTTTAGGAGCATATGAAAACGGAGATATCGTGCTGGTGCGCGACTTCGACGGATACCCGATGGGACGAGGTTTCATCAACGAGCATTCCAAAATCCGCATCCGTATGATGACAAGAAATATCGACCAGGAAATCGATGAAGCATTTTTGAGAAAAAGAGTGCAGGATGCCTGGGAATACCGCAAAAAAGTGACGGACACATCGAGCTGCCGCCTGATCTTTGGCGAGGCAGACTTCCTGCCGGGACTCGTAGTGGATAAATTCTCCGATGTGCTGGTCGTTCAGTCGCTGGCACTCGGTATCGACAAAATGAAAATGACGATCATCCGCCTGTTGGAGGAGGTTCTGGCAGCTGACGGGGTTAAGATCCGCGGCGTGTTTGAGCGAAGTGATGCAAAAGTGCGTGAGCAGGAGGGCATGGAGCGTGTGAAAGGATTTCTCTCCGAGCCGTTTGACACCAGCGTGGAAATCGTCGAGAATGGTGTCCACTATCTCGTCGATGTCAAGGACGGCCAGAAAACTGGTTTCTTCCTGGATCAGAAATACAACCGTCTGGCTGTGCAGAAGCTCTGCAAGGACGCGAGAGTGCTCGATTGCTTTACCCACACCGGATCGTTTGCACTGAATGCGGCATATGCAGGAGCAAAGGAAGTTATCGGCGTTGATGCATCAGAGCTCGGCGTAGAGCAGGCACGGAAAAACGCATCCTTAAATGGTCTGGAAAACGTAGCATCTTTCGTGTGCGAGGATGTCTTTGAACTGTTGCCGCGTCTTGAAAAAGAGGGAGAAAAATTCGACGTCGTTATCCTTGACCCACCGGCCTTCACAAAATCAAGAAACTCCATCAAAAACGCAATCAAGGGATATCGTGAAATCAATCTGCGCGGCATGAAACTGGTCAAAGACGGCGGCTATCTGTGCACCTGTTCGTGTTCCCACTTTATGGACTACGAACTCTTTACAAAAACCATCAACCAGGCGGCTCACAACGTCCACAAACGTCTCCGTCAGGTAGAATACCGCACCCAGGCTCCGGATCACCCAATTCTGTGGGCGGCGGATGAGTCCTATTACCTGAAGTTCTACACTTTCCAGGTTGTGGATGAAAAATAGAAATTCTTCCTCTGCCGGAAGCGCCGAAACGGAAAAGCGAAGTGTAAGAAATGGGAGGAATTGCCATATGATAGAACCAACACCCCACACACAAAAGAAAAAGCACTCCCGCCAGATGGCCACAAGCTGTGAGTCGTGCGGCAATTTTGTGTATGATGAGGAGTATGAGTGCTACACCTGCGAGGTCGATCTTGATGAGGATGAGATGGCACGTTTTCTGCAGGATAAATTTTACAACTGTCCGTACTACCAGCTCGGCGACGAGTATCGGATTGTGCGGAAACAGATGTAGGCAGGCAATGCGTCCGGTATACAAAGCTGCGGCGTTTGCGATAAAAACAAAAAAAGAACAGGAGGATTTTTACCATGAACAACGAAGTATTAAATGCAATCAAAACAAGAAGAAGCATCCGCAAATACAAAGCGGAGCAGATTACGGATGAGCAGCTTGATGCGATTCTGGAGGCCGGAACGTATGCGGCAACCGGCATGGGAAAACAGTCGCCGGTGATTGTTGTGGTACAGAAACCGGAGCTGATTGCAAAGCTTTCAAAAATGAATGCGGCTGTTATGGGTACAACATCCGATCCGTTCTACGGCGCTCCGACCGTTCTGATCGTGCTTGCTGACCCGGAGCGCGGAACTTATGTGGAGGACGGCTCTCTTGTCATGGGAAATCTGATGCTTGCAGCACATGCCGTTGGTGTGGATTCCTGCTGGATCCATCGTGCAAAAGAAGAGTTCGCGAGCCCGGAGGGAAAAGCCCTCTTAAAAGAGTGGGGACTTTCCGAAAATTATGTTGGCATCGGCCACTGCATCCTCGGCTATCGCGACTGTGAGTACCCGGAGGCAAAAGAAAGAAAAGCAGATTATATTGTAAGAGTATAATCATCTGCGAAAACGGCTCCGGGAGCGGCTGTGCGTTGAAAACACCCGCCCGGAGTCTATATTTTTAACCGAATCAAGCAAGTAGCGAAGCGGATTGCGAATATCCGCTTTGCTAGAGACAACAGAGGAACAGCCATGTATCGAATTATGATTGTAGAAGATGATGAAGTCATCGCCCGCGCCGTGCAGCAGAGCCTGGTTTCCTGGGGCATGGATGCGTTCTGCGTATAGGATTTTTCCAGTGTTCTCGCTGAATTTGCCGTGAAAAATCCGCAATTAGTGCTGATGGACATTCATCTTCCCTTTTTTAACGGATTTCACTGGTGCCAGGAGATTCGAAAAGTCTCTAAAGTGCCGGTGATTTTTCTTTCTTCTGCATCGGACAACATGAACATCATTATGGCCGTTAATATGGGCGGCGATGACTTTATCGCGAAGCCGTTTGATTTAAGTGTCCTGACCGCCAAAGTCCAGGCGATGCTCCGCCGCACCTACGAATTTGCCGGAGAAACGAATTTCCTCGAGCACCGCGGTGCCATGCTCGATACGGGAAGTGGTGTGCTGAATTACCGGGGAAAGCGAATTGAGCTGACAAAAAATGAGTGGCGCATTCTGCAGTCCCTTCTCGAAAATAAAGGAAAAGCCGTCAGCCGCGATATGCTGATGATGCATCTGTGGGAGTCGGACAGCTTTATAGATGACAACACGTTGACCGTCAACGTCACGCGCTTGCGGAAAAAACTGGAGGAGGCAGGACTTACAGACTTTATCCAGACGAAAAAGGGTGTCGGCTACCTGATC
Organism: Blautia sp. TF10-30; assembly: GCF_003481245.1. Lineage (NCBI taxonomy): Bacteria > Bacillati > Bacillota > Clostridia > Lachnospirales > Lachnospiraceae > Blautia > Blautia sp. TF10-30. The sequence continues at coordinate 252,893 of NZ_QUKM01000003.1, read as the reverse complement.
GCATGACGGAAGCAGAACAGGAGAAAGAGGATGGAACAACAGAAAGAGGGAATCCGGCAGGAGGTTACACTTCTTAACTGGTATTTGAAAGAGCATCTTGCATCGGCCGTGCGGATTGCCGCTTTTATAGGAGTATTTTCACTCCTCTGTTTTCTGCGCAATGTGCCGCAGGATGTCACCGTTTATATGATCGTGCTGATGGCTGCTGTCGGAGCCACAGGTTTTTGCTTTCATTATGGGAAGTACCGGAAACATCATCTGGTCTTAGCACTCCTTGCCGCCGAACCGCAGGGCAAAACAGAAGCGCTTCCGGAGGCGGACGGGCTTCTGGCGCGGGATTACCAGCAGATCATCGCATCCTATGAGCGGCAGTTTCAGGAAGAACAGATTAAGATGGAGCAGAAATACCGCGATATGATGGAGTATTACACGATGTGGACCCATCAGATCAAAACGCCGATTGCGGCGATGCGGCTGCTTCTGCAGGAGGAGGATACGCCGTTTTCGCGTGAAATGCAGAGCGAACTTTTCCAGACGGAGCAGTATGTGCAGATGGCGCTGCAGTACCTGCGCATGGAAAAAATGACATCGGATCTTGTCTTTGCAAGGTACGATTTGGATGCGCTGATCCGCCAGGCTGTGCGGAAATATGCTCCGCTTTTTATCCGCCGGAAGATTATCCTTTCCTACGAGCCGGTGCACTGCGAGGTGCTGACAGATGAAAAATGGCTCGTCTTTGTGCTGGAGCAGATTCTGTCAAATGCGCTGAAATACACGAAAAGTGGAAGCATTCACATCTATCTGTCACCGGATGCACCAAAAACGCTGGTGATTGAGGACACCGGCATCGGCATTGCGCCGGAGGATCTGCCGCGGATTTTCGAAAAAGGCTACACGGGCTGCAACGGCCGCGCAGACAAGCGGTCAACGGGCATCGGACTGTATCTGTGCCGCCAGATCATGGAGAAACTTTCGCATACCATCCGCATCGAGTCGGAGATGGGAGTGGGAACGAAGGTGTATCTTGGGCTGGATACCGTATCCCTGTAGTACATAGAGAGCTTCGCCGGGAATCTTACAGAAATGTAAGGTTGCCGGTCTTTTTGTAAGATGATCCTAAGGCAGAAGAGGGCGCGGACGGGTATAATAAGCCTTGTCAATTAAGAAAACAGTTCAGACAGAAAGGAAAATGTGACATGGCAATTCTGGAAGTAGAACATCTGAAAAAAACATATACCACGCGCCTTGGCAGCAACCGGGTGGAAGCGTTGAAAGACGTTAATTTTACAGTGGAACGGGGCGAATTTGTTGCAATCATGGGCGAATCGGGAAGCGGAAAAACGACGCTTCTGAACCTGCTCGCAGCACTAGACAAGCCAACCGGCGGACAGGTGCGGTTAAATGGAAAGAATCTCGGCGAATTAAAGGAGAAGGAGATTGCCGGATTCCGCCGCGAAAATTTAGGTTTCGTGTTCCAGGACTTCAACCTGCTCGATACCTTTTCCCTGCGTGACAACATTTATTTGCCGCTCGTGCTGGAAGGAAAAAAATACGAGGAGATGAGTCTTCGGGCAGAGCCGATTGCGAAAAAACTCGGCATCACCCAGATCCTCAATAAATACCCATATGAGGTGTCCGGCGGACAGAAGCAGCGTGCAGCCGTTGCGCGTGCGCTGATTACCAATCCGGAGCTGGTTCTTGCGGATGAGCCTTCCGGCGCGCTCGATTCCCATGCAGCGGATGGCCTCATGAAACTGTTCGGGGAGATCAACGAGGAGGGCCAGACGATTGTTATGGTAACGCACAGTGTGAAGGCGGCCTGCTCGGCGAAGCGTGTGCTGTTCATCAAGGACGGCGAGGTCTTCCACCAGCTGTATCGCGGTTCTTTAGGGCGCGATGAGATGTATCAGAAGATCTCCGATACGTTGACAATTCTTGCGACGGGTGGTGAACGGGATGAATAATCTGCTGTATGCCAGACTGGCAAAAACAAATTTGAGCAAAAACCGTCAGAATATTCTTCCGTATCTGCTGTCATGCATCGGCACGGTGGTGATGTTTTTTATCATGGATACACTGGCGCAGGGAAGTGGCTTTGATTCCATGATCGGAAAAGATACGATCCTGACAGTGATGGGGATGGGAACCTATATCATTGGCCTGTTCGCGGTGATTTTTCTGATCTACAGCAACAGTTTTCTGGCAAAAAGAAGAAAAAAAGAGTTCGGTCTGTTCCAGATTCTCGGCATGGAGAAAAAGCATCTGGCGAAGATCCTCTTTTTTGAGAGTCTGTATCTGTGGGCGGCATCGCTTGGAATCGGTATTCTGCTCGGTGTGTTGCTGTACCGCCTGCTGTTTCTGGTGCTGATGAAGCTGACCGGACTGAACGGAACAATTGGTTTTGCGTTCAGTGCAAAAGCCGTGGGAAGTACGATGCTGCTGTTCGGCCTGACTTTTGTGATCAATTTTCTCTTAAGCCTTCGCCAGATCCACGTCTCACAGCCGGTCGAACTGCTGCACGGCGGCGCGCAGGGTGAGCGGGAACCGAAAACGAAGCTTTTGACGGCGGTTCTTGGATTCATGCTTCTTGGTGTTGGCTATTATCTGGCTCTGACCTGCCAATCCTCGATGGATGCACTTGATAAGTTTTTTAATGCAATCGCTTTGGTTATGGTGGGAACGTACTGCCTGTTTTCTGCTGGAAGTATTGCATTTTTGAAAATTCTGAAGAAAAACAAGAATTACTATTACCAGACACGCCATTTTACAAGCATTTCGGGCATGCTGTACCGCATGAAGCAAAATGCGGTCGGTCTTGCGAATATCTGTATTCTGTCAACGGGTGTGCTTCTGGTTATCTCCATCAGCACATGTCTGTGGACGGGAATTGAGGAGGTTACCTATACGCGGTTTCCACATCAGATTTCGATCGAAGCAAATACTGGCGTGAGCGGCATTATGAAGACGGTGGAGCCGGTCAGTCAGAAGATGATAGAGGAAGTGAAAACTGGGATTGATCAGCATCTGGAAGAAAAGCAGCTCAGAAAAAAGTATGAAAGTGATCAGAGATACTATGTTATGCTTGCTGCTGTAGATAGAAACAAAGTAGAAAAAACACAGTCAGATGATGCTGCGGCGAGCACACTGATAAAAATCATGGAAGAGTCGGAGTACAATCAGGTAACCGGCGAACAGGTAGAGCTGGAACCAGGGCAGGCTCTGGTTTTTCAGGCAAAACAGAAAAATTATGGATATGACACGATTGAACTGGGAAATCAGATGTATGAAGTAAAAAAATGGAATACCGATAAAAAATCGTACATTCTGGATGAGAAGACGCAGGTGTATGAGACAATGACGGTGGTGACGCGGAACCATGAAGCAAAGGAAGCGTATGCGGCTGTGCAGGGAAAGGAGCCAGAAGGATACAGTTGGGAATATGCTCTGGATCTTATCGGGGATGCTGGCGAACAGATCACAGTTGGAGATGAGATTGAGACGATACTGACGGAGTCATCTTTTAACGGATGGGTGGAAGTGCGCGAAAAAGAGCGCAATACGGTTTACAGTCTGTATGGTTCACTTCTGTTTTTAGGTGTTTTCGTCGGTGCGCTGTTTTTGATGGGTGCCGTTATGATTATCTATTACAAGCAGGTTTCAGAAGGCTTCGATGACCGAAAACGGTTCCAGATTATGCAGAAGGTCGGCATGAGCCGCAAAGAAATCCGTCAGACGATTCAGTCACAGGTGGTAACGGTCTTTTTCCTGCCGCTCGCGGTGGCCGTGGTGCATACAATGGTAGCGTTTCCATTGACCAGGCGTATCATGGCAATGCTGAATTTCCCGGACAGCAATCTGTTCCTAGCTGCAACAGCGATTACGATTGCGGCGTTTGCCGTGGTTTACCTGATCGTCTATGTGCTGACGGCGCGGGCGTATTACAAAATTGTGGAATAAAAAGATGTACTTTTTTTAAAACATCAGCGCGGCTTTGAAAAAAACTTAACAAAAAACGATGAGAAAAAGACATCCGGCGCAGACGGAAAATCTGTGGAGGATGTCTTTTTTGCTGTTCTATTTATAAATGCCGTTGACGGTAACTTTGAAAAGAGCTTCTTTTCCGTTGAGTTCGTCTTTTCCATAGTCTTCCGGGAAAGTGACGGTTACATCTACGCTGTCGCCCGGGTGATGACCGATGAGCTGTTCTTCAAAGTCATCGATGTAAGTATGAGAACCGATCACAAGATCAGCGCCGTTTCCTTTTGTGTTTCCTCCCTGGAATTCCACGCCGTCAATGGAGCCGACATAGTCGATATTGACGGTATCACCGTCCTCAATGGTGAGGGAAGTGTCGGTCTGCAAAGAGGCAGAAGCCGAAGTGGAGGCTGATGAGGCGGATGCGGCCGATGAGGCTGTGGAGGTATCCTCCGAGGCACTTTTGACAGAGAGTCGTTTGGAATCGAGTACGCTGGCAATAATAAGGCCGACGATCACAACGACAATCAGAGCTGGTCCGGCCCAGCTCCAGATCTTTTTGTAATGCGCTACTTTCGCTTCGTGCTCCCGCTCTTTGGCACGCCGTTCCCTGGCAGCTTTTCTGTTTTCTTTGTTCATAAAAAGGATCTCCTTTGCGCTTTTACGACTGCAATCGTATTTTATAATATCAAGTATATCATAAAAATATGGTAAAAGTGTGAAAAAAATAACACGATCCAACATTGTCAATGCTCAAAAATGACGATATAATGAGTGCAAGTGAGTCAAATGAAAATTTATTTTCAGTTGACGAACGACGAATGTTGCTTACGCGGCAGCGTAAGATTGAGTGCAAGTGAGTCAAACGAAAATTTATTTTCAATTGGCGAACGACGAATGTCGCTTACGCGGCAGCGTAAGATTGAGTGCAAGTGAGAAAACGCGGCGAGTAAGGGAGTGAATAAAATGGATGACTGGAGTAGTTTCAGAACGACGACATCTGAACAGCAGCGCCTCCGGGCTGCACTTTCCGGCTTTTGTGAATCGCAGGATCTTCCGGAAGAACAGCGAGCCGCATATACCGCATACCTGCGGAAACGCATCCGTCCCGCTGTCGAAATGCTGATTCGTGAGGATGATTTTTCAAAGCTGGAACGTATTCTGCAGACCGGATGGCTGTCCGATGCAGACCGAAAACGTTTTCTCAACCTTGCTGCCGACCAGCAGAAATGGCAGGCCTTCCGCATTCTCCTGAACCGGAGCTCACAGGATCCGATGCAGGAGAATACGGAAAGCAGAAAAACAGAAGCTGCGTTTCAAAAAGAAAAGCCCACAAAAGAAAAAGAAGCGCTGGCGCTCCGGCTTTTCGAAGAAGCCCGCAAAAACCTCTGCTGGCTGTACCCGGAACTTGGTGAAGCGATTCTTTTCTTTCAGCATCAGCCATCCGACAGGACAAAAGCCATCACATCCGACGGTCATACGATATATTTTAACTCCGATTTTGTACTCCGCATGTGTGCCGAAAATTCATCGTTCCTCAAGGAAGGCTATCAGCACCTGCTGCTGGAATGCATCCGCCGGTTTGGGAAAGAAACACTGGAGCCGGAAAAAAAAGAACAGCCCCCGGTTTCATGGTTGATGCCGGAAAAAGAAAAACAGTCTCCGGTTTCATGGCTGGTGCCGGGAAAAGAACTGGAACTTATCGAGTCTTTTCAATCAGTCTGGAAACGTGCTTCCCGCAAGTTGGCGGAAAACTACGGCACCGGCGGCCTGCGGCGAGGCCAGAACCGTGGTGGAAAAAAAGAAACCCTGTCCGGGATCGAAAAAAGAGCGTACGATTACCGCCGCTTCCTGAAACGCTTTACCGTTACCCGCGAGGAAATGGAGCTGGATCTCGACAGCTTCGATCCAGTCGCTTACCATTATGGGCTTATGTATTACGGAAATTTCCCTTTCATCGAGCCGCCGGAGACGCGCGAGGGAAACCGTCTCGAAGAGCTGGTTATCGCGATCGACACATCCGGTTCGTGCAAAAAAGAAATTGTAGCAAAGTTCCTTGGTGAGACGCGCAGCATTCTTGAAGAAAAAGAAAACTTCTTTTCCCGATGGAACGTCTGCCTGATCCAGTGCGACAGCTTCGTGCAGGATGTCACGATGATCCATTCACCGAAAGAATGGGAAGCTTACCGTGAAACAATTATCATCAAGGGCCGAGGCGGAACCGATTTCCGTCCTGTCTTTCAGAAAGTGGAAGAGTTGCGGAAACAGCATGTATTCCGAAACTTAAAAGCGTTGATCTATTTTACCGACGGAGACGGAATTTATCCCGAACAAAAGCCCGATTACGAGACGGCATTCGTCTTTGTCAGACAGACCGAAAAAATGAATCTTGTCCCCAAATGGGCAAAAAAACTGCTGACAGAAGAATGTACTCTTTGAACACAACTGACAAAAAAGCATCTCGCAAAATCAAACACAGAAAGATTTCGAGAGTACATAAAGAGCGCATAAGATAAGAGAGAACATATGAACATACAAGAAGCAAAAGAGACAATTGAAACAGCCCTGCGCGCATACTTTGCAAGAGATGAAATTGGTTTTCCACTGGTTCCGCTCCGGCAGCAGCGTCCCATTCTCCTGATCGGCCCGCCGGGCATCGGAAAAACGGCAATTATGGAGCAGATCGCAGAAGAGTGCGGTGTGGGGCTTGTCGCCTACACGATGACACACCATACGCGTCAGAGTGCCATGGGCCTTCCGGAGATCTGCACACGTGGAATCGAAGGGAAAATGGTACATACAACGGAATACACGATGAGCGAGATCATCGCCTCGATCTATGACTGCATGGAGCAGACCGGAAAGAAGCGGGGTATCCTCTTTCTCGATGAAATTAACTGCGTCTCCGAGACCCTCGCTCCGGTAATGCTGCAGCTTTTGCAGGACAAAAAATTTGGCAATCAGCACATCCCGGATGACTGGCTGATCGTGGCCGCCGGAAATCCGCCGGAATATAATAAATCTGTGCGGGAATTTGATGTGGCAACGCTTGACCGTGTGCGGAAGATCGAGGTGCTTCCCGAGCTTTCCGTCTGGCTCTCCTACGCAGAGAAAAATCAGATCCACAGCGCCGTGACAACGTACCTTATGGCACACAGTGACCATTTTTATTCTGTTTCGCAGGAAGCGGATGAGAAGCGTTTTGTGACAGCACGCGGCTGGGAGGATTTGTCGGTAGTGCTGAAAAGTTATGAAATCCTGCATTTTCCGGTCGACGAAGCACTGATCGGACAATATTTGCAGGAAGAAAAGACGGCGGAGGAATTCAGCTCGTACTACAGGATTTACGAAAAATATGGACAGGATTACGGTGTAGAGGAGATTCTGACCGGTGCATTTTCCGGAAAAATCATGGCAGAAAAACAGAAGATGGCGGCAAATGGTTCCGCAGAAGAGCGATCTGTACTGCTGTCTCTGTTTCATGCGGCACTTCAGAAAGAGGCATCCGGCTGCCAGAAGCAGGAGCATACGGCAAAGGAGTTCTCCGAGTGCTTTCGCCAGTTTACCGGGCTTTGCAGGCAGAAAAAAGATGAGACATACGCATCCTGGCTACAACAGAAAGAGCAGGGATTTGCAGTGTGCAAAAAGCAGGGACTGCTGAAAAAGGACGAGGAAGAAACGAATGCGCGGGTCTTGAAAAAGTTAAAAAAACTCGAGGAGACCGCTAAAAAATGTCGCAAAACCGATTCGGATCAGATGAAAGAGCTTTTTGAAACGGTATGTGAACTGGAACAGGAAAAAGTGGAGAAGGAAGTAAAGGATGTGAAACTGCAGATCCGCCGTGCCGCTGAATTTTTACAGAACAGCTTTCCGGGCGGAGCAGAAGTGGTGCTGTTTGAAGCAAATCTTGCGCGAAGTCCAGCGTTACGGAGCTTTTTGATTGAGAAAAGCATGGATGCCAAATGATAAGCTGCCACTTTGTAAAGAAGAAAATGGTTCTGAAAAGCCCATTTCTGGAGAAAAATGATTTGAAAGGAAGAGGAAGAACAGGACAGAGGAAGGAAGAAAAAGATGAATTATAAAATGATCCTGCAGTACGATGGCACGCGCTATAACGGCTGGCAGAAGCAGGGAAATACGGACAACACGATTCAGGGCAAGCTCGAAACGCTGCTGTCCAGGATCGCAGGAGAGCCGGTGGAGATCCACGGCGCGGGCAGAACCGATGCCGGCGTCCATGCGGCGGGACAGGTCGCAAATGCAAAGTTTCATACGGGTCTATCCGATGAAGAACTTCTGCAGACAATCAACCATTATCTGCCGGAAGACATCGAAGTTACCAGCCTCGCGCGGATGCCGGAGCGCTTCCACAGCCGTCTGAATGCGGTGGACAAAACATACGAATACCGTATCGTGATCGATGGCAGAAAGCATGTTTTCGAGCGGAAATACGTGTATTTTCCGGAAGCACCGCTCGATGTGGAAAAAATGAAAGAAGCATCGAAAGCGTTTGTCGGAACGTATGATTTCAGGAGCTTCTGTGCCAACAAACGTATGAAAAAATCGACAGTACGGACGATTACCGGAATTGATTTCTGCGAGAAAGACGGGATTCTTATCATTTCCTATACCGGAACCGGTTTTCTGTACCACATGGTGCGGATTCTGACCGGAACACTTGTGGAGGCCGGGATGGGAAAACGGGATATCGCATCAATGACGGAGCTTCTCAAAGCAAAAAATCGCGAAAGTGCGGGTTTTCTTGCACCGGCATGCGGACTCCTGTTAAAAGAAGTCCGATATGAATAACCGAAATAATCAGGGCAATGCACCAGCCTTTTTTGCATAAAAAACCGAAAAAAGGCTGTGAATTGATAAATGCAGCATAGAAAAGAGAAAGGATGAGGTGAAAAGCATGTTTCAGAAGAAAAGAAATACTTTTCATGGCGGCGTTCACCCGTACGAGGGAAAAGAGCTCTCCAAGGACAAACCGATTGTCAAAGCGCAGCCGGGCAACTTATTGTATTACGCAGTGTCACAGCACATCGGAGCGCCTGCTGTGCCGATCGTACAAAAAGGCGACCATGTAAAAGCGGGACAGAAAATCGCAGAAGCGGGAGGATTTGTTTCGGCTCCTGTTTACGCATCGGTTTCCGGCACGGTAAAAGGAATTGAGAAAAAAATTTCCGCAGCCGGTTCCCAGGTAGACTGTATCGTTGTGGAGAACGACGGGCTGTATGAAAAAGAAGCATTTGAGGAGTGCCCTCATTGGGAAAAACTCGACGCAGATACGATCCGGAACAAGATCAAAGAGGCCGGAATCGTGGGAATGGGAGGTGCAGGCTTCCCGACACACGTCAAAGTATCCCCGAAAGATCCGTCAGCGATTGACCACATTCTCGTCAATGGAGCAGAGTGTGAGCCGTATCTGACGAGCGACTACCGCAGAATGCTCGAAGAGCCGGAAAAGGTGATCGGAGGCTTAAAAATCATGCTGCATATGTTCCCGAAAGCAAAGGGAATCATCTGCATTGAGGACAACAAACCGGACTGTATCACAAAATTCCGTGAGCTGGTACTTCCTGGGGACAACATTGAGGTTCTGGAGCTCAAAACGAAATATCCGCAGGGTGCCGAGCGTATGCTGATCTATGCAGCAACAGGACGAAAGGTAAATTCCTCCATGCTGCCGGCGGACGCGGGCTGTATCGTGGATAACATCGATACCGTGACCGCTATTTACCAGGCAGTCCGCTTCGGCGAACCGTTGATGAGCCGTATCGTTACCGTGACAGGAGATGCCGTACAGAATCCGTGCAACTTTGAAGTGCCGGTCGGCATGCTCCTATCCGAACTTTTAGAGCAGGCAGGCAGTCTAAAAAACGAGGCAGCCAAGATCATCTGCGGCGGCCCGATGATGGGAAAAGCATTGTTTACAATGGATGTTCCTGTTACCAAGACAACATCTGCACTGACCTGCCTTACGGAGGATGAAGTATCTGCGCTGGCACCATCTGCCTGCATCAACTGCGGACGCTGTGTTTCCGTCTGTCCGGGTCAGATTCTTCCGGCCCGCCTTTCTGTTTTTGCGGAGCACGGTGAGGAAGAGAAGTTTCTGAAATATGGCGGAATGGAGTGCTGTGAATGTGGCTGTTGTTCCTTTATCTGCCCGGCAAGACGTCCGCTGACGCAGGAGATCAGCTCAATGCGTAAAGTGCTTCTGGCAAAGAGAAAGAAGAAATAGGGGGACCTTACATATGAATGGATTATTACACGTATCATCTTCCCCACACGCACGGTCCAAGGTAACGACGGATAAAATCATGTTTGCCGTCCTGCTTGCCCTTGCCCCGGCAGCCTGCGTGGGAGTCTGGAATTTCGGCCTTCGGGCACTGCTTTTGATTGCGATTTCGATGGCAGTCTGTCCCCTGACGGAATATCTGTATGAAAAAGGAATGAAGAAACCGGTGACGATTGCCGACGGCAGTGCACTGGTAACCGGCCTTCTGCTGGCCATGAACATGCCGGTGCAGGCGCCTCTTTGGATGCCGGTGATCGGCGGTGTGTTTGCAATTCTCGTCGTAAAACAGCTTTTCGGCGGTCTTGGCCAGAACATTATGAACCCGGCGCTTGCAGGAAGATGCTTCCTTTTGATTTCCTTCCCGGGTCATATGACCAACTTCGCTGCCCCGGCAGCCGCACATCTTGTGGATACCGTATCCGGTGCGACACCGCTTGCCGCAGCAAAAGCAGGAGAGCAGGTGAATCTGCTGTCCATGTTCCTTGGGAATACGGCCGGAACGATCGGTGAGACTTCCGCACTGGCCCTTCTGATTGGCGGCATTTTCCTTGTCTGCATTCATGTGATTGACCTCAACATTCCGCTCATCTACATCGGAACAGAGCTTTTATTTGCCCTGATTTTCGGCGGCCACGGTTTTGATATCAACTTCCTTGGCGCGCATCTTTTTGGCGGTGGTCTGATGCTCGGCGCATGGTTCATGGCAACCGATTACGTTACCCGTCCGATCACAAAGAAGGGACAGTATATCTACGCGGTCATTTTAGGACTTCTGACCGGTGTATTCCGTATCTTTGGAAATTCGGCAGAGGGCGTTTCCTATGCCATCATCTTTACCAACCTTCTGGTTCCGCTTATTGAGCGCGTGACCGTGCCGGTTGGATTCGGAAGAGGAGGCAAGAAAAAAGCATGAACAAAATCATAAAAAACGCACTGATTCTTGCGGCGATCACGCTGATTGCCGGATTGCTTCTCGGGGCGGCACATCAGGTAACCCTGGAGCCGATTCAGAAGCAGCAGGAGAAAGAAAAACAGGAATCCTGCCAGAATGTATTCCCGGAGGCAGCTTCCTTTGAAGAAGTAACGATGAGCGATGCAGAAAAGGCAGAGCTTGCGGCAGCATTAACCGGCCACGATTTTAATGCCCAGACGATAGATGAGCTGCTGCTTGCAAAAGACGCATCCGGCGCGACGATCGGCCTGGTTGAGATCATCTCCACAACTGAAGGCTATGGCGGCGGCATGCAGTTCTCGATGGGAATTGCATCGGACGGAACGACAAAAGGAATCTCTTTCCTGTCACTTTCCGAGACGGCCGGCCTTGGTATGCGTGCCGACACAGACGATTTCAAGAATCAGTTCAAGGATAAAAACGTAGAAGCATTCTCCTACACAAAATCCGGCGCATCCGCGGATGATGAAATCGATGCGCTGAGCGGAGCAACTCTGACAACGAACGCTGTAACAAACGGTGTCAATGCAGGAATCTGCTGTTTTAACTACTGCAACGAATCCGGTCTGCTTTCCGGAGAGGGAGGGAACTCATGAGAAAAGATACGCCGCTGGAACGGCTTTATAATGGTATCATAAAAGAAAACCCGACCTTCGTCATGATGCTGGGTATGTGTCCGACGCTTGCGGTTACCACTTCTGCAAAGAACGGTATCGGCATGGGCCTTGCGACGATGGTCATCCTGACCGCCTCCAACCTGATGATTTCCCTGCTTCGGAAAATCATCCCGGACGGCGTGCGTATGCCAGCATACATCGTTGTTGTGGCATCGTTTGTAACCATCGTGGAATTTTTGATGGAAGGTTTTATTCCGGCACTCTATTCCGCCCTTGGCATCTACATCCCGCTGATCGTTGTAAACTGTATCATCCTGGGACGCGCCGAGGCATATGCTGGAAAACATGGTCCGATCCCGTCTTTATTTGATGGTATCGGCATGGGCCTTGGATTTACCGTCGGCCTGACCCTGATCGGTATGTTCCGTGAGCTGATCGGAGCCGGAACCCTGTTCGGTATCCAGGTAATGCCGAGTGCTTACGAGCCGGTAAACATCTTCATCATGGCGCCGGGTGCATTCCTTGTGCTGGCAATGCTCGTTGCGGTGCAGAACCGCATCAAACGCCAGAAGTCAGAGAAAACCGGAAAACCGGCAGTCCCGGCAGAAGAGACCGGCTGTATGGCATGCGCCAATAAGGCATACTGCCAGGCTGTGAAAGGAAAGGAGGAAGCGAAATGAAAGAACTGATTTTGATTGCCATCGGTGCTGCGCTGGTGAACAACGTTGTCTTAAGCCAGTTCCTCGGCATCTGTGCGTTCCTCGGTGTTTCCAAAAAGATGGATACGGCGGCCGGCATGGGCGGAGCGGTTATTTTTGTCCTCACGATTTCTTCATTTGTGACAAGTCTGATTTACAAATTTATCCTGGCACCGGCAGAACTTGATTATCTGAAAACGATCGTTTTCATTCTTGTCATCGCGGCGCTGGTACAGCTCGTTGAGATGTTCCTGAAAAAGACGATTCCGTCTCTGTACCGAGCGCTCGGCGTTTACCTTCCGCTGATTACAACAAACTGCGCGGTACTCGGTGTGGCACTCATCAACGTACAGAAGGATTACACGATTCTGCAGGGTACGGTTTACGGTCTGGCAACCGCAATCGGCTTTACGATTGCCATGGTGCTGATGGCCGGCCTGCGGGAAAAGATGGAGTACAACGATATCCCGGAGTCATTCAAAGGAATGCCGATCGTTCTTCTTACGGCTATGCTGATGTCAATGGCATTTATGGGATTTTCCGGAATGATCTAGGAGGGATGAAGAGATGAATGGTATTTTAGCAGCCACCCTGATGGTGGGTGGAACCGGCCTTTTGATTGGTATTCTCCTTGGAATTGCCGGAAAGAAGTTTTATGTGGAAGTGGACGAGCGCGAGACGAAGGTCCGTGAAGCGCTGCCGGGCAACAACTGCGGCGGCTGCGGTTACCCGGGCTGTGACGGAGCGGCGGCTGCAGTGGTAAAGGGTGAAGCCCCGATTTCGGTCTGTCCGGTCGGCGGAGCGCCGGTTGCGGCAGCGATCGGTGCCATTATGGGACAGGAAGCCGGAGCACAGGAGCGCAGAAAAGCAGTGGTACGGTGCGCCGGTACGTGTGACGTGGCAAAGAACAAGTATGAATACACGGGTGCAAGGGACTGCTCCTACGCCGGTTTTGTACCGGGCGGCGGTCCGAAGAGCTGCGGAAACGGATGTCTTGGTTTTGGAAACTGCGTGAAGGCATGTAAGTTTGATGCGATCCATATTGAAAACGGCATTGCCGTTGTGGACGGCGAAGCGTGCAAGGCATGCGGTGCCTGCGTGAAGGCCTGTCCGAGAAATCTGATCGACCTGATTCCGTATGAGCAGAAGATCACGGTGAAATGCCGCTCAACCGAGAAGGGCAAGGCGGTGATGGCAGCGTGTGAGATCGGCTGTATCGGATGTAAGAAGTGCGAGAAGAACTGCCCGTCGGATGCAATTCACGTTGTGGACCAGCGCGCGGAGATCGACCCGGTAAAATGTACGGGCTGCGGCCTCTGCGCAGAGAACTGCCCGCGGAAGTGTATTATGGTAGAAAAATAAAAATGAGAAATTCCATGCTGTGGGAGGGAACTTCTGCGGCGTGGAATTTTTGCTTTTCGGTGATATCGTGTTAGCCAATGCCGGGGGTGGCTGGCTTGACTTGAATTTGGGAAAATGATAAACTGAAAGTCAGAAAACGAGGGGCGAAAAGCTAAAAAAATATAAAATGGCAGAAAGGATGGGGCAAAAGTATGACAATGACAATGGATGAACTGATGAAAGTGCTCGATATGCAGGAGGATATTCTGCAGTTTACGCATTTTACAAATGCAGACGCATGGGAACTGGGAACGATGATCCTGATGGAGGCAAGACGGCGCGGAGCGCAGGTTGGCATCATGATCCGCAGAAGCAACGGGGAAGTTGTATTCCAGTATTGTGATAACGGCATTACGCCGCACAATGTGGAGCTGATGAGACGGAAGAGCAATTCGGTGCTTCTGACGGAGCGGAGTTCGCTGCAGCTCTACATGGCAGCGACGAATGCGCCGGAGAGCGTAAAACAGATGGTACTGGACCCGAAGGAATACGCAATGCTGGGCGGAGGTTTTCCGATCTGCGTGGAAGAAGTCGGCGTTGTGGCAACCGTAGCAGTGTCCGGCATGGGACAGGTTTCGGATCATGATGTGATTGTGAAATGCATCAGCAAATATTTGCATATCGATGAAGTACCGAGAATCAGAACTGTATGAAAATGATGATTGAAACTAAATTTTGTGTATGATACAATGTCACCGGCAAAAAGACATGACAGTTCCATCAGGGACAACAAAACCCCCGTGAGCGGCAACTCACGGGGGTTGGTTTATGTCAGCAGGTTTTGCATATCTTCCGGCAGTGGTGCGTGGAAGTTTAAGGGTTCTCCGGTGATCGGATGGACGAAGGAGAGCGATGCAGAGTGAAGTGCCTGGCGGGGGAAAGTGCCGGGAGTTTTGTTGTAGAGGGTATCGCCGAGCAGCGGATGGCCGATGTAAGCCATGTGGACGCGGATCTGGTGGGTGCGGCCGGTTTCGAGATTGAGTTCGAGGTGGGAGAAAACGGAGCAGTGCGCGAGGGTGCGGTAATGGGTTACGGAGCGCTCGCCGGAGGCAAAGTCGACGGTGCGCTGGATGAGGGAGCCGTCGAGGCGGGCGATCGGGGCGTCGATGGTGCCGGATGCAGCGGTTTCGCCGAGGGCGAAGGCCTGATACGTGCGGTGGATTTCGCGGGAGCGCATGGCATGGGAGAGGACGGCGGCGCTTAAGGCGTGCTTGGCGAGCACGATAAGGCCGGTGGTGTCGCGGTCGAGGCGGTTGATGCAGCGGTAGACGAAGGGTTCACCTTTCTGTTCAAAATACCATGCAATGCCGTTTGCCAGCGTATTTTCATAATTTCCAATCGACGGATGAATCGGCGTATCAGCGGGTTTATCCACAACGAGGATGTCGTCATCCTCATACACAACCGAAAACGGAACCGGCCGCGGCAGAATTCCGTCGGAGGGTTCTGTTTCGACAAGGTGCGTTTCGATCACATCCCCGGCGTGCACGGCCTGGCTCGTCCAGGCGCGGACGCCGTTTCGGAAAATGCCGTCCTCTGTGCGTTTTAAGCCCGTAATAATATGGCGCGAATATCCATGCCGGCGGAGAAACCATTCCACAGTCAGATTTTCCCGTTCCTCCTCCGGCGAAATCACATATGTAAACCTGTGTCCCATACACAAAACCTCCGTTTCTATAGCTTTTTTATCGAATGAACCCTGTCATTTCGGGGCAAAATTTCAAAAAGAGACTTTCCCAGTCTTTCGCAAGTATAGCCGAAAACAGATGGAAAAGCAAGAAACTTACCTTTCTATAGCGAAAATATAAAAAAGTATAAAAGTTTCATGAAATGTCAGAATTTGATTGATTTTAGCGAAAGAAAAGTTTATGCTACTAAAAAAGAAAGAAAATCAAGAAACAGGAGGGGATACAGATGAAGCAGGTGCAAAAACCGAAAAAACCCATAATTTTTTATTATGTAATTGCGCTGATCGTCATTCTGCTGTTAAATCTTCTGCTTTTCCCGAGACTTCTCGAGCCCAAAGTAACAGAAGTTGATTACGGAAAATTTTTGCAGATGGTAGATAACAACGAAATCAGCGAAGTCCAGATCCAGTCAAATGAGATTATTTTCAGCGACAAATCAAGCCCGGCGAATTATTATAAGACGGGTGTGATGAATGATTACAAGCTGGTAGATCGTTTATATGAGGCAGGTATTACCGAATTCGGAACGCCGATCATAGAGCAGATGTCGCCACTCATGGAATTTCTTTTAACATGGGTAATACCGATCGTTGTGATGGTTGCGCTCGGACAGTGGCTGATGAAACGCATGACGAGCAAGATGATGGGCGGCATGGGAAATGCGATGAGCTTTGGAAAGAGCAACGCCAAGGTTTATGTACAGTCCGAAACCGGCATTAAATTTGCAGATGTTGCCGGAGAGGATGAGGCAAAAGAAATTTTACAGGAGATTGTTGACTTCCTGCATAATCCAAAAAAATATGAAGAAATTGGTGCAAAAATGCCGAAAGGAGCACTGCTTGTCGGCCCTCCAGGAACCGGTAAAACGCTGCTTGCAAAGGCAGTAGCCGGAGAGGCAAATGTTCCGTTCTTCTCCATTTCCGGTTCTGAGTTTGTCGAGATGTTCGTCGGCATGGGAGCTGCGAAGGTGCGTGACCTGTTCCAGCAGGCAAATGAGAAAGCACCGTGTATCGTCTTTATCGATGAGATCGATACCGTCGGCAAAAAACGTGACGGCGGCGGATTCTCCGGAAACGACGAGCGTGAGCAGACCCTGAACCAGCTGCTTGCCGAGATGGATGGATTCGATGGAAAGAAAGGCGTTGTCATTCTGGCAGCGACGAACCGTCCGGATTCCCTGGACCCGGCACTTCTTCGTCCGGGCCGTTTCGACCGCCGTGTGCCGGTTGAACTGCCTGACTTAAAAGGCCGTGAGGAAATCCTGAAAGTCCATGCGAAAAACATCCGCGTGGGCGACAATGTCGATTACAATGCGATCGCACGTATGGCATCCGGTGCTTCTGGTGCAGAACTTGCCAATATGATCAACGAGGCAGCACTCCGTGCCGTCCGTGATGGAAGAAAATTCGTCACCCAGGCGGATCTGGAGGAGAGCGTTGAGGTTGTCATCGCCGGATACCAGAAGAAGAATAAGATCATGACCGACAAAGAGAAACTGATCGTTTCCTACCACGAGGTCGGCCATGCACTCGTCGCAGCACTGCAGAGCCATTCTGCTCCGGTTACGAAGATCACCATTATCCCGCGTACGTCCGGCGCCCTCGGCTATACGATGCAGGTGGATGAAGATGAGCATAATCTGATGAGCCGTGAAGAGCTGGAAAATAAAATTGCAACCCTGACCGGCGGCCGTGTGGCAGAGGATCTGGTGTTCCATTCCATCACGACAGGTGCTTCGAACGATATCGAGCAGGCAACGAAGGTGGCAAGAGCCATGATCACCCGCTTCGGTATGAACGAGGAATTTGGTATGGTTGCATTTGAGACGGTAACGAACCAGTACCTCGGCGGTGACACTTCCCTGGCATGCTCCGAATCGACAGCAGCACAGATTGATGAGAAGGTTGTTGCAGCAGTCAGAAAACAGTACGACAAAGCAGAGCAGCTCTTAAAAGATAACATGCCGAAACTCCACGAGCTGGCAAAATATCTGTATGAGAAAGAGACGATCACAGGTGATGAGTTTATGGAAATCCTGAATTTATCCCCGGATCAGCTCACGACAACGAGAATGGAAACAAACTAAAAAGCGATAAAAGCAGATGAGAATCCCGCGTTACTGTTCACCCAGCAGTGAAACACTTGCTGTTTCACTGCGTAAGAAAGTGATTCACGAATCCCGCGTTTCAAGGCGACTTCAGCCTTGCGCGGGATTCTTTCTTGTGCTATAATGCTGTAATGCGAAATTATGACACAAAAAGACAGATTTTTTTAGGATAGACCAAGAGAACATAAGGAGAAACGCAATGAAGAAAAAACAGGCATGGAAAGTGATGGGTGCTGTCCTTGCGGGCACACTGGTATTTTCCGATGCAGTTCCGCTCCGTGCCAGCGCATCGGCAGGAACGGAAAAAAGCGCAGTACAGAACGAAACTGTCTCCGGAACGGAGAACGGTACAGAGACAAAACGGGCAGCCGTTTATGTGAATCTGAAAACCGGCGATGATACGGCAGACGGTACAACGGCAGAGACAGCAGTAAAAACCGTGGAAAAAGCACAGGAGCTTCTTGCAGTTGCAGCGGCAGAACTGCAGGCGGACGGGAAAACAACCGAAAAAAACACTGCTGCAGATACCAGCAAAACGGCAGCGGAGGAAGCAGCAGAAAAATATCTGGTATTCGTCGGAATGGATGAAAAAGAGCTGGAAACGTATCGAAAGAAACAGCAGAAAACAGACTTCAGGGGAAGAGTAACAGATACCGTTTTTGCGGCAGATGAAATCGTGGTGACAGAAGCCGGATATGAGGCTGTTCTGGCAGCAGAAAAAGCAAAAGAAACGGTTTCGGAAACACCAACGCTTGCGCCAGGCGAGTCTCCGGCACCGGATGCGGCAGAAGATACCGTAACACCAACTCCGGGTCCGACGGAAACGCCGGATGCAGAGCCGACCGCAGAACCAACGGTGACCCCGGACGCAGAACCGACGGAAACGCCGGACGCAGAGCCGACCGTAACGCCGGCGGAGGAACCAACGGCAACTCCGACACCGGATGCGGACAACGGAGAAGATACAGGGGATACACCAACGGCAGCGCCGACACCGGATGCGGAACCGACCGTAACGCCGGAAGTAACTCCGACGACAGCACCGGGCGAGAATACCGATGACAGTGAAAATCCGGAGAATCCGGAAACTCCGGCAGAAGATCCAACCGTGACACCTGCCCCGGATGATACAGCAAAAGACGATCTTGCAGCAGATGATACAAACCAGGACGATACAAACCAGGATAACCAGAACGGAACGGGAAATGATGCATCATCGGACCAGTGGAAACAGGATGAAAATCTGGATGACCTTGTAAAAGATGAAATTCAGAAAGAAAACGAAACCGTAAAAAATTTCGATGAAATTTCCAATCCATCCGGTACGGACAGCACAGAAGACGGCTATCTGATCTCCAATGTCTCTCTTTTGATCCAGCCGGTGGCAGTAAGTCTGTCCAGAAGCCTTGTATCAGAGGAGCAGACGGAAACAGCAGAAGCTGAGACGGCGGACGAAGGCGAGCATGAACTGCTTGCAGCTGCAGAGCAGAAATCCAACCTGAGTGCAGGTGAAATGACAGCAAGTGCAGCCGATGACGTAAGTACGCTGCGTGCCGCAGGAACGATCCTTGTAGGACCGGACAACTACGGAACGAATAAGACATCCACTCCGACTCCGACAGCCACACCGTCGAAGAGCAGCAGTAACAACAGCTCTTCCAATTCCAATACCGGAAGCACAAAGATTCCGCAGAAGAAGACACAGACCACTGTAAGCATCCGCAGCATCCCGGTCAACACCGGCGATGAGACGATGGTGCTTCCGCTGGCGATCAGCTCCGCACTTTCTGCAGCCGTTATGTTCTGCATGGCATTCCTTCAGATGCAGGCAAAACGCGCAAAGAGCATGGCCGCATGGCTGGAATTCAAAAAGAATCATCCGTTTGACGAAGAATAAAGAAACAGGCATATCCGGAAAAGCCATTCCATACATTTACAGTATGGGAGGGCTTTTTCTTATGGAAGAAAAGAAAACATGGGCGGTGGGTGCGGGCAGCGGGATCGGCTGGCTGAAGGCTCTTCTCGTTTCCTATCTGATCTCGGTGCTTCTTCTTTTGCTGTTGTCTTTCCTGCTCTGGAAATTTTCCTGGAAGGAAAGCTGGGTGCAGGCGGGCATTGTGGTGATCTATCTGGCATCAAGCTTTTCCGGCGGAAGAATGGCAGGAAACATGGCGGGAAAACGGCGGTTTCTCTGGGGCATCTGCTTTGGAATCGTGTATTTTGCCATTCTGATCATCGTCTCCGCAGTCTTCCTGCCGGGCGGATTTGCCGGAGCCGGAAGACTTCTGTGGGCGGCAGCAGTCTGTGCCGTCGGCGGAATGGCAGGCGGAATGACGGCACACGGCAGATAAAAGCGGACAAAACAGAACATTTTTTCAAAAAACAGACTTTTAAATTTGAAAAACCTATGCTATAATGGGAAGAGCTAATGGCCGAAGACTATAAAAAAGTCGCGCGTCAACTACAATGAAGGAGGAATGTGCCATGAAACACATCAAAACTTTAAATACAAAAAGCTTACAGAACACTGTAAAAAAAGGTGGATGCGGTGAGTGCCAGACATCCTGCCAGTCCGCATGTAAGACTTCTTGCACCGTAGGCAACCAGAGCTGCGAGCATAAGTAAAAGTAATCCATAAGGACGAGTAAAAGGTGTTCCCAGAACCGGTTTCGCCGGATTTGGGAACATTCTTTTTGCCAGGCACATCAAAAAAAGAGAGAGTTATAGAAAGGAATACCACAGTGATACATTTATATAAAAGCAATGGCTTCAACATGGTGCTGGACGTCAACAGCGGCTCCGTCCATGTTGTGGATGACTGCGTATACGATGTCCTTTCCTGCATGAACGAAGGAAAAAATGCAGAAGAGGCAGCAGAGGCGCTTAGCAGTAAATATGCCGAGCAGGACATCACCGAAGCCAGAGAAGAAATTCAGGAACTTACAGATAACGGCATGCTCTTTACAAAAGACATTTACGAAAACGCAATTGATCAGTTTTCCAACCGTCCGACCGTCGTAAAAGCACTCTGCCTCCACATTGCACACGACTGCAACCTTGCCTGTCGTTACTGCTTCGCAGAAGAGGGCGAGTATCACGGAAGACGTGCACTGATGTCCCTGGAAGTCGGCAAAAAAGCGCTTGATTTCCTGATCGCAAACTCCGGCAGCAGAAGAAACCTCGAGGTAGATTTCTTCGGCGGTGAACCGCTGATGAACTGGGATGTTGTAAAACAGCTCGTAGCCTACGGAAGAGAACAGGAGAAGTTACATAACAAGAACTTCCGTTTCACCCTGACCACCAACGGTGTTCTCTTAAACGACGAGGTCATGGAGTTCTGCAATAAAGAGATGGGCAACGTCGTATTAAGTATCGACGGAAGAAAAGAAGTTCACGATCACATGCGTCCGTTCCGCAAAGGTGCCGGAAGCTACGATCTGATCGTGCCGAAATTCCAAAAATTCGCTGAGCTTCGTCATCAGGATAAATACTATGTGCGCGGAACCTTCACGCATTACAACACAGACTTTGCAGCTGATGTTCTCCATCTGGCAGACCTCGGCTTCAAGCAGATCTCGGTTGAGCCTGTTGTAGCGCCTCCGACCGAGGACTATGCGATCCGTGAGGAAGACCTTCCGGTGATCTTCGAACAGTACGACATTCTGGCAAGAGAGATGATCAAGAGAGAAAAAGAGGGAAGAGGCTTCAATTTCTTCCACTTTATGATCGATCTGACCGGCGGACCATGTGTTTATAAACGTCTTTCCGGCTGCGGTTCCGGAACCGAGTACCTTGCGGTAACACCGTGGGGCGATTTCTATCCGTGCCACCAGTTCGTAGGACAGGAAGATTTCTGCCTCGGAAATGTTTACGAAGGCGTGAAAAAGACAGAAACTGTCAACGAATTCAAAAAATGCAACGTTTATTCCAAGAAGGAGTGCAGCCAGTGCTTTGCACGGTTCTACTGCAGCGGCGGATGCGCGGCAAACTCCTACAATTTCACAGGTAAGATCAACGATGTTTACGAGATCGGATGCAAGATGCAGCAGAAACGGATCGAGTGTGCATTGATGATAAAGGCAGCTCTGGCCGAAGATTAAAGAAAAGAGGAAAATCGCGACATGATGAAGAAGAAACAGAGTATCATCGCACTCGTCCTGGCAGCCATTGTAACAGTGCTTCTTGGATGGACGATGATCAAAGGATGGGGTCCTACCGGAACCGGTTCGATGAAGAACATCAACCTGGGTCTGGATCTGTCCGGCGGTGTCAGCATTACCTATCAGGCCGTAAAGGACAACCCGACAGACGAAGAAATGTCAGATACCCGCTACAAGCTGGAACAGCGTGCGCAGCAGTACAGCGAAGAGGCACAGGTATATCTGCAGGGCGACAACCGTATCACCATTGAAATCCCGGGTGCAACCGATGCAACCACCATTCTGGAAGAGATGGGTAAACCGGGAAGCCTGTATTTCATCAAACAGACCAACGATGACGGAACAGAAAACTACACCTACGACAGCTCGACCGGCGAGTACGTTCTGAACGGAAAAACTATCGAAGAGCTCGAGGAGGACGGCTCCGTCGTTCTGACCGGTAAAGATGTGGAGAGCGCAGAAGCCATGCATCAGCAGAACTCCACCACAAAAGCAACCGAGAGCGTCGTTCAGCTGAAAATGACCGACGAAGGAAAACAGAAATTTGCAGACGCAACCCAGGAAGCCTACAGCGCAGGAAAGAGCATCGGTATCTACTATGATGAAAAATTCGTCAGTGTACCGAGTGTAAACGCTGTGATTTCCGATGGTACTGCAGTCATCTCCGGCGGAAACATGGACTGGGATGAAGCAACCAGCCTGGCATCCACCCTCCGTATCGGTTCCCTTTCCCTGAAACTTGAGGAGATCAACTCCAGCGTCGTTGGAGCACAGCTTGGATCTGCAGCTGTTTCCACCAGCGTAAAAGCGGGAGCGATCGGCATTGTACTGATTATCCTTTTCCTTGCAATCGTATATCGCCTGCCTGGTATTGCTGCCGGATGGGCACTGCTCATCTATGTTGAGCTGAATCTGATTGCTTTAAATGCATTTGACCTGACATTGACCCTGCCTGGTATCGCAGGTGTTATCCTGTCGATCGGTATGGCGGTCGATGCGAACGTTATCATTTATGCCCGTATCGAGGAGGAGATCGGTGCCGGAAAGACGGTTCATGCGGCAATCCGCGACGGATTCAAGAAGGCAGCTTCTGCCATCCTGGACGGAAACGTGACGACCCTGATTGCAGCAGCTGTTCTGTATGCGCTTGCGAGCGGAAGTGTCCGCGGATTCGCCATGACACTTGCTCTTGGTATTGTTCTTTCCATGTTCAGCGCCATGGTTGTTTCCAGACTGCTGGTCAACAGCCTGTACGGTATGGGACTGAAGGATGCGAAATACTACGGAACCAAGAAAGAGCGCAAGGGATTTCCATTTGTGGAAAAGAGAAAGATCTTCTTCACGATCTCCTGCATTCTGCTGCTTGCCGTTCCGGCCAGCATGATTTTCATGCATCAGACAAAGGGAAGCGCACTGAACTTCGGCCTTGACTTCAAGGGCGGTACTTCCATCAACGTTCCGTTCAACGAGGATTACTCCATCGAAGAGCTGGACAAAGAGGTAGAGCCGGTTGTGGAAGGCGTGACAAAAGATTCCAATATTCAGATGACAAAGGTTGTCGGAGGCAACAATGTCATCATCAAAACACGTTCTCTGACTCTGGAAGAGCGTGAGCAGGTTTACCAGGCAATGGCAGACAATTTCGGTGTCGATACTTCTGAAATCACTTTCGACAACATTTCTTCTACTGTAAGTAAAGAAATGAGCCAGAATGCGATGAAAGCAGTTATCATCGCTGTAGTCTGCATGCTGCTGTACATCTGGATCCGTTTCCGCGACATCCGTTTCGCATCGAGTGCCATCCTTGCACTGATGCACGATATCGCCATTGTATTCGGATTCTATGTGGTATCCCGTATTTCGGTCGGCAGCACCTTTATCGCGTGTATGCTGACGATCCTCGGCTATTCCATCAACAGTACGATCGTCATCTTCGACCGTATCCGTGAGAATCTGCCGGAGTTAAAGAGAGAGCCGATCGAGTCCCTGGTTGACCGCTGCATCACGGACACCCTGACCCGAAGCATTTACAGTTCCCTCACCACCTTTATCACCATCTTTGTTCTGTTCGTGATGGGAGTTTCTTCCATCCGCGACTTTGCAGCACCTCTGATGGTTGGTATCGTATGCGGAGCTTACACTTCTGTCTGCATCACAGGTGCCCTGTGGTATGTGATGAAGCACGTTGGAAAAAACAAATATGTGCCGTCCAAAGCAGTACAGAATAAGACAAAAAATAAATAAAAGCAGCAAAAACCATAAAAAGAGAAACGCCGGACCGGAAAAGTCCGGCGTTTCCTGCTAACAGGAAAGAGGAGAACATATGAAGAAAGAACGCTGGGTAGTTTCGGCAAAACGCGCCGATTTCCAGGCAATTGCGGACCGGTTCGGCATCGATCCCGTCATCGCCCGCCTGATCCGGAACCGGGATGTGACCGGGGAGAAAGAGATCGAAGAGTATCTCTTCGGTGATCTGGAGCAGCTCCACGATCCGCTGCTGATGAAGGATATGGAGCGCGCGGCAGATCTGATCGCAGAAAAAATCCGGGAGAAAAAGCCGATCCGCATCATCGGGGACTACGACATCGACGGTGTTACGGCAACGTATATTCTGCTGACCGGCTTAAAAGATCTCGGTGCCGATGCGGATGTGCGTATCCCGGACCGGATTGCAGACGGATACGGCTTAAATGAGCGTCTTGTGCAGTTTGCCGCGGATGAGGGGCGGGACACGATCGTCACCTGTGACAACGGCATCGCGGCGGGCAGTCAGATCCGTCTGGCAAAAGAGCTTGGCATGACGGTTGTTGTGACGGACCACCACGAGGTTCCGTTTGAGGAGGATGAAAACGGAGAACGCCGCTACATCCTGCCGCCGGCGGACGCGGTTGTCAATCCGAAACAGAAAGACTGTTCCTATCCGTTTCCGGGCCTCTGCGGTGCGGCCGTCGCATGGAAACTGATCCAGACGATGGAGGCAAAAGCAGGTATTCCAAAGGAGCACAGCTTCCGCTTTCTGGAATTTGTCGCCATTGCGACGATCGGTGATGTGATGGATCTGCAGGGAGAAAACCGGATTTTTGTAAAAGCCGGCCTTCGGGCGCTCCATAAAACGCAGAACCTCGGCCTGCAGGAGCTGATCCGTGTGCAGGGCATCGAGGCGGAAAACGTGACACCGTATCACATCGGCTTCGTTCTCGGCCCGTGCATCAACGCATCGGGACGGCTTGACACGGCGGAGCATTCGTTAAAACTGCTCTGCGCAAAGACACGTGAGGAGGCCGCAAAGCTTGCCGGGGACTTGAAAGACCTGAATGAAAGCCGCAAAGAGCTGACGCGCCAGGGTGAGGCGAAAGCAATCGAGCTCGTGGAAACCTCCCCGCTGCAGAACGACAAAGTCCTCGTCGTCTATCTGCCGGACTGCCACGAGAGCCTTGCCGGAATCATCGCAGGTCGCCTGCGGGAGCACTTCCACAAACCATCCTTCGTACTCACCAGAAGTGAGGAGGGCGTCAAGGGCTCCGGCCGCTCGATCGAAGCGTATTCGATGTATGAGGAGCTCTGCAAATGCAAAGAACTGATGACGAAATTCGGCGGCCACCCGATGGCTGCGGGCCTTTCCCTCGCAGGAGAGGAGATGATCGAACCGTTCCGCCGGGCACTGAACGATAATTCCACGCTGACGGGAGAGGATTTCGTCGAAAAAGTTGTGATCGATGTGCCGATGCCGATCACCTACATCACCAAAAATCTGATCCGCCAGTTAAGTCTCTTGGAGCCGTTCGGAAAAGGCAACACGAAACCGCTGTTCGCACAGAAAGGACTGACTGTATTAAATTACCGCATTTTTGGAAAGAATAGAAACGTGGTGAAAGTACAGCTTGCCGATGCGGGCGGATACCAGATGGATGGTGTCTATTTCGGCGAGGGAGAAGCGTTCGCCGCATACGTGGATGCACATCCGACCCTCTCGGTAGCGTACTATCCGTCGATCGATACGTGGAACGGACGCGACAAATTACAGATCAATATCCAGAGTTATTTTTAAAGATGCAGAAAAGCCGCAAATACCTGATTTTTCTGCCCTGTTTTCTATCGGAAACAAAATTGACGCAGAAGAATATTGATGCTATACTGTAAGGTGAATTGTCAAACCTTGACGAAACGGAGGAATATTTTATGAAAAAAGTAGAGGATTACGTAAGAAGTATTCCGGATTTCCCGGAACCGGGTATTATTTTCAGAGATGTAACGAGTATCCTGCAGGACGCAGACGGACTGCAGCTTGCCATAGATGAGATGCAGCATTTTGTAGAAGAAGTAGACTGTGATGTAATCTGCGGAACCGAGTCCCGCGGCTTCATTTTCGGTATGCCGATTGCTTACAATCTGCACAAACCGTTCGTGCCGATCCGTAAAAAAGGAAAACTTCCTCTGGAGACCGTCGAGGAGAGCTATGACCTGGAGTACGGCAGCGCAACGATCGAGATGCACAAAGACTCCATCAAACCGGGCCAGAAGGTAGTCATCATCGACGACCTGATTGCAACCGGCGGTACCGTGGAGGCTTGTGCAAAAATGATCGAGCGCCTCGGCGGCGAAGTAACCAGAATCGTGTTCCTGATGGAGCTTGCCGGCTTAAAAGGACGCGAAAAACTGGCAAAATATGATGTAAAATCTGTCATCCGTTACGATGGCAAATAACGTATCCAACGAAACGCAGGGGTTAATCATGAGAGCGGAGGATACATATGGAAGAAGAGAAAAGAATCAGTGAAGAAGAATTAAAGAAGGATGTGGCGGCGGCAGAAGCCAGAATCCGCAAGACGGACGATTTTACAAGTCCGGAGGAATTATACGGGGAATTGATTGCTTCTGTGAAAAAATATCATCCATCGGACGATATTTCCCTGATCGAAAAAGCATACCGCGTGGCAGCGGATGCACATAAGGACCAGAAAAGAAAGAGCGGGGAACCGTACATCATCCATCCGCTCTGTGTGGCAATTATCCTGGCAGATCTGGAGCTCGACAAGGAGTCGATCGCGGCAGGCCTTCTGCACGACGTTGTCGAAGATACCGTCATGACCGAAGAAGAGCTGACCGAGGAGTTCGGCCCGGAGGTGTCCCTGATTGTAAGCGGTGTCACGAAGCTGGCACAGCTGAAATATTCTGCGGATAAGGTCGAGGAGCAGGCAGAAAACCTGAGAAAGATGTTCCTTGCGATGGCAAAGGATATCCGTGTTATTCTGGTAAAACTGGCGGACCGTCTGCACAACATGCGGACCGCACAGTACTGGTCGCCGGAGACGCAGAAGAAAAAAGCGCGTGAGACGATGGATATTTATGCCCCGATCGCACAGCGCCTCGGTATTTCCAAGATCAAGGTCGAACTCGATGACCTTTCTCTGAAATATCTGGAGCCGGATGCGTACTATGAACTGGTGCAGAAGGTCAGCATGAAGCGGGAGCAGCGGCAGGAGTTTGTCGATGCGATCGTAAAAGAGGTGACCCGTCATATCCACCAGGCCGGCATTGAGGCAGATGTCAACGGACGAATCAAGCACTTTTTCAGCATCTACAAAAAGATGGTCAACCAGCATAAGACGCTGGATCAGATCTATGACCTCTTTGCGGTCCGCATCATCGTGGAATCCGTCAAAGACTGCTATGCAGCGCTCGGTGTCATCCATGAAATGTACACGCCGATCCCGGGCCGTTTCAAAGATTACATTGCGATGCCGAAGCCAAACCGTTACCAGTCCCTGCATACAACCCTGATCGGACCGAACGGACAGCCGTTTGAGATTCAGATCCGTACTTATGAGATGCACCGGATTGCAGAATACGGTATCGCTGCACACTGGAAATACAAAGAGGCCTCCGACGGCAAGAAACCGGGACCGGAGCAGGAAGAGGAAAAACTGACCTGGCTGCGCCAGATTCTGGAGTGGCAGCAGGACATGGCGGACAACCATGAGTTCATGAACCTCTTAAAGAGCGATCTCGACCTGTTTGCCGACAATGTTTACTGTTTCAGCCCGGCGGGCGATGTCAAAACGCTTCCGGTCGGCTCCTGTGCCATCGACTTTGCTTATTCCGTCCACAGTGCGGTCGGCAACAAGATGGTCGGAGCGAGGGTCAACGGAAAACTCGTGCCGATCGAGACGGAACTTCACAACGGAGACCGCGTCGAGATCATCACCTCGCAGAACTCCAAGGGACCGAGCCGCGACTGGCTGAAAATTGCGAAGAGTTCCCAGGCAAAGAGCCGCATCAACCAGTGGTTCCGCCAGCAGAACAAGACGGACAACATCGTCAAAGGCAAGGAAATGCTCACCAACTATGCAAAGCTGAAGGGCAAAAACCTTGGAATCTATACGAAACCGATGTACGAAGAGGCTGTCATGAGAAAGTACGGCTTCCGCGACTGGGATTCCGTTCTTGCGGCCATCGGCCACGGCGGCTTAAAAGAGGGCCAGGTCCTCAACAAGCTGATTGAGACGTACGAAAAGCAGCATAAAAAAGAGATCACCGACGAGCAGGTGCTCGAGGCGGCATCTGGAGAGAAAGTTCTGCCGGTTGGAAAGAGCAAGGGCGGCATCGTCGTGCGCGGTATCCACGATGTGGCAGTTCGCTTCTCAAAATGCTGCAATCCGATCCCGGGCGATGAGATCGTGGGCTTTGTCACAAGAGGACGCGGCGTGACCATTCACCGCACCGACTGTGTCAATGTCCTGAATCTGCCGGAATCTGAGCGGGTGCGCCTCATTGATGCTGAATGGCAGGCAGAGGACAACGGCGGCTCTCTCTATACCGTGGAGATCAGCGTTTACGCAAACAACCGTACCGGTCTTCTGGTGGATATCTCCAAGATCTTTACCGAGCGGAAGATCGACCTTGCGGCGATGAACGTGAGAACGAGCAAGCAGGGAACGGCTTCCATCGATGTGACGTTCGACGTGCACAACAACGAAGAGCTGAACAGCATCATCGAGAAGGTGCGCCAGGTGGAGAGCGTGATTGATATTCAGAGATCGAGAGGATAAAAAGGAGAAAAGCGTATGATAAAGGTAAATTACCGGGCACTTGGAATGCTCTCGACAAACTGCTACGTTGTGGAAAATCCGGACAGCCAGAAGGTGCTGATCGTGGACCCGGGCGATTCGCCGCTGGAGATTGAACGCCAGATCGACGAGATCGACGGCGACCCGGAGGCCATTCTGCTGACCCATGGCCATTTCGACCATATGCTGGCAGCGGATGCGCTGCGGAAAAAATACCATATCCCGGTCTATGTCCATGAAAAAGAGCAGCACCTGCTGGGGGATCCAAAGGAAAATCTTTCCGGGCTCTGGAGCAAACCGTACACGATGCAGGCGGACAAAACCGTAAAAGAGGGCGATGTGCTGCATCTCGCAGATTTTGAAATCCACGTTCTTGCGACACCGGGGCACACGGCAGGCGGTGTCTGCTACTATATTCCGGCAGAGAAAGCACTTTTTTCCGGTGATACGCTGTTCTGCGAGTCCTACGGAAGATACGACTTCCCGACATCCTCCGGCAGAGAGCTGATCGCGTCGGTCAAGCGCCTGTTAAAAGAGCTTCCCGGGGATGTGACCGTGTATCCGGGCCACAACGATGAAACTACGATTGAACATGAAAAGAGGTACAATCCCCTTGCTTAATATCAGCCTTTGTTTTAACAGAAAAGATTTTGAATACGATGTGTATTCCCTGATCAAGGCATTCTATCCGGGCTGTGAGATTACCTCATGGTACGAAGAGGATGGGGCGCTGGACGGGGAATTTGCATATTATGATACGATCACATACGAGGCGGATCAGATCTGTTTTTCGATTGCAGACGAGAAACATGAGACGCTCGCTTCGCAGTGTGAGGCGGTGGAATATGAAAAAGACCGCCATGAAACGAAAAATGTCCTGAAACGGATGGTATACCGCACGCTTTCCGAAGTGAGCGGCAAAGAACTTCCATGGGGCGATCTCACCGGCATCCGTCCGACGAAAATTCCGATGAAGATGCTTGAAGAGGGTAAAAAAAATGTAGAGATTGCGAAATACATGCGCGAAACTTACTACACCAGCCCGGAAAAGACGGCACTTGCGATCACGATTGCCAACCGGGAAAAGGACATTTTAAAGACGATCGACTACGAACACGGTTACAGCCTGTACATCGGCATCCCGTTCTGTCCGAGCATCTGCCTGTACTGTTCCTTCGGCTCCCATGTGTTAAGCCGCTGGGAGCATATGGTAGATCCGTATCTCGATGCACTGATCAAAGAACTGATCTTTATCAGTGAGAACATGAAGGATTACACCCTTGATACGATCTACATCGGAGGCGGTACGCCGACCACGCTGAATGCGGCACAGATGGAGCGCCTGCTCACGAAAGTGACAGAGCTCTTCCCGATGGAGCAGGTGCAGGAGTTCACCGTGGAGGCAGGACGGCCGGATACGATCAATGAGGAGGTCTTAAAGGCCATCCGCAAATTCCCGGTCACCCGTATTTCGATCAATCCACAGACCATGAACCAGGAAACGCTGGATCTGATCGGACGCCACCATACCGTGGAGGAGATCGAGGAGAAGTTCCGTATGGCGCGTTCCCTTGGATTTGACAACATCAACATGGATCTGATTGTCGGTCTGCCGGGCGAGGACAAGGAAAAAGTGGCGCATACGTTGGAAAAAGTGGAAGCGCTGAATCCGGATTCCCTGACCGTCCATTCCCTTGCGTTAAAGCGTGCAACGAGACTCAACCTGTTCAAAGACAAATATCAGGAAATCTCGTTTGAAAACTCTGCCGAGATCATGAAAATGACGATGGACAGCGCACATCGCATGGAGATGGGACCGTATTACATGTACCGCCAGAAAAATATGGCGGGTAACTTTGAGAATGTCGGCTACTCCCGCGAAGGAAAAGCAGGTATCTACAACATCCTCATTATGGAGGAAAAACAGTCCATTCTGGCCGCGGGAGCCGGAGCGTCCACGAAATTCGTGTTTGAACACGGAGAGCGCATTGAGCGGGTGGAGAACGTGAAGGATCTGAAAAACTACGTGGAGCGTATCGATGAAATGATCGAGAGAAAACGTATCGGAATGGAGAAGTATCTGCCAAAATGAAAGAAAATTCCAGTCAGCAGCTTCACATGCTGCGCTATACCCTGACCGAGCAGCTCATCCATGGCATGGAAGTGAGCAATTTAGCTTACGATCTTGCGCGGGAACTTGGGTATGAGAAAGAAATCTGCTATGAGCTTGCAAAAGCGGGCGTTCTCCACGATATCGGAAAGATTGTACTGGAGAATTACGTAGAAGAACAGGATACGCTCGTTGTCGAGGAGATGCGCTTTGTGCGGACCCATCCCACACTGGGATATGAGCTGCTGCAGGGACGCGGATACTCCGATTTTGTGCTGGAGAGCATTCTGTACCACCATGAAAATTATGACGGAACAGGATATCCTGCGAATCTGGCAGGAGAAAAGATTCCGTTTGGGGCGCGTATTTTGCGTATCTGCGATGTGTACTGCGCACTGACCTCCGACCGCCCGTACCGGAGCGCGTTTACGCAGGAACAGGCGATGGAGCTTATGACAGAAGAAGTCAAAAATTTCGATCTGAAAATGTTCCTGGCATTTCAGAGAGTGATCCACAGCGGCAGCCGGAAAGCGATCGAGCTTTCTGATGTCGATGAATTGATCCAGGAAATCATAAAGGAGAAAACAGAAAATGGCATTAAAAAAGAAACCGGTTACCGGAATGAAAGATATTTTACCGAAAGAAATGGCAATCCGTGACTACGTGATCCGTCTGATCAAGGAAACTTACGGAACCTTCGGCTTTACCTCCATGGAGACCCCATGCGTGGAGCACATCGAAAACCTGAACAGCAAACAGGGCGGCGAGAATGAGAAACTGATTTTCAAGATCTTAAAAAGAGGAGAGAAGCTGAAACTCGAGACCGCTGAGAAAGAAAACGATCTCGTAGACAGCGGCCTGCGTTATGACCTGACCGTTCCGCTCTGCCGTTACTATTCCAACAACGCAAACGAGCTTCCGTCCCCGTTCAAAGCACTTCAGATGGGAAATGTATGGCGTGCAGACCGTCCGCAGAGAGGAAGATACCGCCAGTTCATGCAGTGCGATATCGATATCCTCGGCGAGCCGACCAACCTCGCAGAGATTGAGCTGATCCTTGCTACCACCACACTGCTTGGAAAACTGGACTTCAAGAACTTTACGATCCGTATCAATGACCGCCGTATCTTAAAAGCAATGGCAGCCTACAGCGGATTCCCGGAGGAGTCCTATGACACCGTATTTATTATCCTCGATAAGATGGATAAAATCGGTTTTGAGGGCGTTGCCAAAGAGCTCGAGGAAGCCGGCTTTGCAAAAGAGTCCGTAGAGAAATACCTGAAAATGTTCGAGGAGATCACCCCGGATACCGCAGGCGTAGAGTACTGCCGTGAGAAACTCGAGGGATTCCTTGACAAAGAGTACGCAGACGGCCTGAAGACCATCATCGACAGTGTCAATGCCGTGAAGACCGCAGAATTCAAGATCGCTTTCGATCCGACTCTGGTGCGCGGAATGTCCTACTACACCGGACCGATCTTCGAGATCGCTATGGATGAGTACGGCGGATCTGTCGGAGGCGGCGGACGCTACGATGAAATGATCGGAAAATTCACCGGAAACCAGACCTGCGCATGCGGATTCTCCATCGGATTTGAGCGTATCGTTATGCTTCTGCTTGAGAGAGATTACCAGATCCCGGGCGCACAGAAGAAAAAAGCGTACCTGATCGAGAAAAACATGCCGGCAGAGGGAATGCAGAAGATCATTCAGCAGGCGACAAAAGAGAGAAGTGAAGGCACGGCCATCAACATCGCCGTGATGAAGAAGAACAAGAAATTCCAGAAAGAGCAGCTTGCCAGCGAGGGCTACACTGAGATCGAAGAATTTTTTGTTGACAAAATGTAAGGAATATCCAATAATAGTAATCGCATGAAAAAACGATGTGCTGCGGATGCAGATTCTTTGTGTCCGCAGTTCCAAATAGGAGGAACAAGAAAATGGCTGAATCCATGAAAGGCCTGAAGAGAACCTGCCGCTGTGCGGAAGTCACAAAAGCAGATATCGGAAAAAAAGTAACCCTGATGGGCTGGGTACAGAAGAGCCGTAATAAAGGCGGAATTATTTTCGTCGATCTGCGTGACAGAAGCGGTATTATGCAGATTATCTTTGAGAACGGCCCGATCAGTGAGGAAGGTTTTGAGAAAGCAGCAAAACTGCGCAGCGAGTTCGTCATCGCCGTAGAAGGTGAAGTTATGGCCCGCTCCGGTGCTGTCAATGAAAATCTGGCAACAGGAGAGCTCGAAGTAAAGGCTGAGTCCTTACGCATTCTTTCCGAGGCAGAAACCCCGCCGTTCCCGATCGAGGAGGATTCCAAGACGAGAGAAGAGCTCCGTCTGAAATACCGTTACCTGGATCTGCGCCGTCCGGATATCCAGAGAAACCTGATCATGAGAAGCAAGGTGGCAATGCTCGCCCGTGAGTTCATGTCAAAAGAAGGTTTCCTTGAGATCGAAACCCCGATGCTGACGAAATCCACACCGGAAGGCGCCAGAGACTATCTGGTACCGAGCCGTGTTCATCCGGGCAGCTTCTATGCACTGCCGCAGTCTCCGCAGCTGTTCAAACAGCTTCTGATGTGCTCCGGCTATGACCGCTATATCCAGATTGTAAAATGCTTCCGTGACGAGGACCTGCGTGCCGACCGTCAGCCGGAGTTCACCCAGATCGATATGGAGCTTGCTTTCGTTGATGTAGATGATGTTATCGATGTCAATGAGAGACTGCTGGCACACCTGTTCAAAGAGGTGCTCGGCGTTGAGGTACAGCTCCCGATCCAGAGAATGACCTGGAAAGAGGCTATGAACCGTTTCGGTTCCGACAAACCGGACCTGCGTTTCGGTATGGAGCTGGTTGATGTTTCCGAGACTGTAAAAGATACCGAGTTCGTTGTATTTAAGGGCGCACTTGAAAACGGCGGTTCTGTCTGCGGTATTAACGCAAAGGGACAGGGCGCAATGCCGAGAAAGAAAATCGACAAGCTCGTTGAGTTTGCGAAAGGTTACGGTGCAAAAGGTCTTGCATACATTGCAATCCATGAGGATGGAAGCTGGAAATCTTCCTTCTCCAAATTTATGACAGAGGAGCAGATGGAAGCCCTCATCAAAGCCATGGACGGACAGGCTGGAGACCTTCTTCTCTTCGCAGCAGACCGCAACAAGATTGTTTGGAACGTTCTTGGCGCACTTCGTCTGGAACTGGCAGAGCAGATGGGACTTCTCGACAAGAACGAATACCGTTTCGTATGGATTACCGAGTTCCCGCTTCTGGAGTGGTCCGATGAGGAGAACCGTTTCACCGCAATGCATCACCCGTTCACCATGCCGATGGATGAGGATCTGCCGCTTCTGGATACCGACCCGGGCGCAGTTCGTGCAAAAGCCTACGATATCGTTCTGAACGGTACTGAAATTGGCGGAGGAAGCGTTCGTATTCACCAGAACGATGTGCAGGAGAAAATGTTTGAGATGCTTGGTTTCACGAAGGAACAGGCACATGAACGATTCGGCTTCCTTCTGGATGCTTTCAAATACGGAGTTCCGCCTCACGCCGGACTGGCTTACGGTCTGGATCGCCTTGTGATGCTGATGGCAAAAGAGGACAGCATCCGCGACGTCATCGCATTCCCGAAGGTAAAAGATGCTTCCTGTCTGATGACCGAGGCTCCGTCACCGGTTGACGCAGTACAGCTGGAAGAGCTTGGTCTTGAGGTTGAGCCGCAGGCTGAGGAAGAGACAACAGAAGAGTAAAGAAAATTTTGTAATTTACAGGACAGACAATTTTGCAGAAGTGCAGCGTTGTCTGTCCTTTTTTAGGTTTCACTCGATCGGTGTAAAGAAAAACTTAAGAAATTCTTCCACGTCTTCCCCGTTGTTTTGCTGGAAAAAAGTGCTACAATATGGTTTGTAAGAAAGATACGGAAACATCCACAGCAAGTGGAACACATAGAGAAAAAGACAAGGAGGGATCACGATGTTAGTTACATTAGTCATGCTGGCAACCTGTTTTGGTCTGCTCTGCGGAATTGGAATTCTATTTGGGATCGTTGGACTGCTGCTGAAATTTGGAGGAAAAGTCCTCGGCGCATGCGCCACTATTCTTCTCCCGATCGGCGTGATCTGGCTTGGATTTAAAATCGTGTTCGCCGTCGTTCCGCTTCTGTTCAAACTGGTCTGTGCAGCGCTGGTCTGTTATCTCGTATACCGCATTCTGCGGGAGATGAAACTTGTAGCATAAAAAATAAAATCTAACAGATTCGAAAGAAAACCTGCTTTCCGTCATAAACACGGAGGCAGGTTTTTAATGACAAAAACAAAAATCTATTTTCAGAAAAAGCCAGTATTTGCTAAAAAAAGAGTAAGGAAAAAGTAAGAAAACAAAAAACAAAATGTGATACGATAGAACTAACTTGGGAAAGCAGAAAATTAATTTGTAAAATAGAAAAGTGGGAGGAAGCATATGAAGAAAAAAGTAATCGCGATTGTGTGTGCAGTCGCAGTGCTGGCGGCAGCCGGAGGGGGAGTGACATGGCATTTCCTTGGAAACAGTACAAAAGAGGACGATAACGTCGTCTATGTCAATACTGTAAAAGCCCTGACCAATCTGGGAACTGGAAATGGAATGGAAAACCGCTATGCCGGTGTTGTGGAGTCGGAAAATACCTGGAAGGTAGAGAAAAACAGCGAGAAAAAGGTAAAGGAAGTTTATGTGGAAGTCGGTCAGGAGGTTCAGGTCGGAACACCGCTGTTCTCCTACGATACCGAGAAATTCCAGAGTGACCTCGAGCAGGCGCAGCTGGATCTGGAACGCATAAACAATGAACTTTCAAGTATGAATACCAATATCAACCAGCTTTACAAAGACAAAAAGCAGGCATCAAAAGACCAGCAGGCAAGCATCACACTGGAAATTCAGGAAGCGGAGCTGGATTTAAAGAAAAAAGAATATGAAGGAAAATCAAAACAGGCGGAGATTGATAAATTAAACGATAACATCACCAATGCGACCGTGATCAGCGAAATCGCCGGTGTTGTAAAATCAATCAACAACGATGACAGCAGCGCCGGCGCTTACTCCGGTGACAGCTCCGACAATTCCTTCCTGACTGTTCTTGCAACGGGAAATTTCCGTGTAAAAGGCCAGATCAATGAACAGAATATGAGCGACGGTTCGATTACGGAAGGAAGCCAGGTGATCGTGCATTCTCGTGTAGATGAGAATCAGACCTGGACCGGAACCGTGACAAAGATTGATCGGGAAAATGCAAAGACCGGCAATAACAACATGTACAGCAGTTCCGGCGATGGCATGACACAGTCGAGCTCCTATCCGTTCTATGTACAGCTTGCCGGAACGAATGGTCTGATGCTCGGCCAGCACGTTTACGTAGAGCCGGATGTCGGCCAGCAGGAAGTCAAAACAGGAATCTGGCTGTCTGACTCCTTTATCAACGATGTCGACAGCAATCCTTACGTCTGGGCCGATAATGGAAAAGGCAAACTGGAAAAACGAAGCGTAACGCTTGGAACACACGATGAAAATATGATGGAATATCAGATCACCGACGGCCTTGCAGAAGATGATGCAATCACCTTCCCGGAGGACGGTCTGGAAGAAGGGATGAAGACCGTAGTCAGCACCGACGGATCACTGGGACAGAGCAATCCGGCCGGCGGCGAGGATGACGGTATGCTTGACAACGACGATGGAATGGTCGACGACGGTATGACGCAGGATGAAAACGGCATGGTTGACAATACCATGGACGGCGCAGAGTACAGCGGTGAGGGAGATACAACGAACGTGATCGGCGGCGCCGACAATGGTGAGGCAGAACCGGCAGACACACAGGAAGCCGGATCAGCAGATGACGGGGAGGTGCAGCCGTGATTCTGGAATTAGAGAATATCTGTAAAGAATATATGCAGGGCAAAATCCCGGTCCCGGTTCTGAAAAACATCGACTTCTCCATGGAAGAAGGCGAGTACGTTGCGATCATGGGTCCTTCCGGTTCCGGAAAAACAACACTGATGAATATTGTCGGCTGCCTCGACCAGGCGACGAGCGGACGGTTGATCCTCGACGGACAGGACATCAGCAAATGCAGTGACAATCAGATGTCGGACATCCGCCTGCAGAAAATCGGCTTTGTCTTCCAGAACTTCCAACTCCTTGGAAGACAGAGCGCAATGGAAAATGTATGCCTGCCGTTGACGTACGCGGGCGTGCCGAAAAAAGAGAGAAGAGAGCGGGCAGCGATTGCCCTCGAGCGGGTGGGGCTCGGCGACCGTATGAGTTTCAAACCGACCCAGCTCTCCGGCGGACAGAAACAGCGTGTGGCGATTGCAAGAGCGATCGTCAACCATCCGAAAATTCTGCTGGCTGATGAGCCGACCGGAGCGCTTGACTCCCATTCCGGCGAGCAGGTCATGGAGCTGTTCCAGAGCCTGAACGACGAGGGTGTCAGCATCTTGATGATTACGCATGACGCGGAGATCGCATCGATGGCACAGCGCACCGTGGAGATCCGCGACGGAATGATGAAATCGAAGGAGGTGGCCGAAACATGAAAAAAGGAAAAGCCGCAAAGAAAGCCGCGATTGCAGTTGCGACCGCAGTTGCCGTGGGCGGTGTCAGTGTCGGCGGTTATTACGGCATCCGCCAGGCGCAGAAGACGACCGTAAAAGTGTATCCGGTCAGTGACTTTACGAGTGGTTACTGGGAAGACAGCATGAATATGGAAGGCCAGATCACCTCGACGGCTTCCCAGAACATCTATCTTTCCGACAGCCAGACCATTTCCCAGGTTCTCGTCAAAGAGGGAGATGTGGTAAATGCCGGAGACACGCTGATGACATACGATACCAGCATGATCGAGCTGGATCTGGAAACGCAGCAGTTACAGCTTGCACAGACAAAGCTGAAAATCCAGCAGAGTGAAAAAGAACTGGAAAAGCTGAAAAAGACAAAACCGGTAGCGGATACGCCGCTGGATCCGGTGGAGCCGGATTTCCCGGATTTTCCAGATGAACCCATCGATCCGGATTTTCCGGACGAACCGATTCCGACCCCAGAACCGGAGCCGACGTACGAGGATGCTGTTCTGTACAGCAGTACGAATAAGCTTGTATTTGGTTCCAAACCATACAAAGGAGAAGGAACGCAGGAAGACCCATACACCTATCTCTGCGCACCGGGAACAGTCCTGACAGGCGGATTCCTGAATCAGATGGCAGGATACGCGGATGAAAAGGGAACGAAAAAAGAAGAGGACAGCGAAGGATACTGGTTTCGCCTGGAGATTCATGAGGAAAACAAAGCCGCAGAGGCGCTGGAAACCGTGTGGGAGCAGGATGGAACGAAGATTGCGAAAGCATACGAGACTTCGTATGAAGCAGTCCTGAGTCTGAAAGAATCCGAATCGGCGGATGCACCGGAAATAAAAATTACCACGCCGATTGCAAACACAGAGGTGGCAGAGGGCGGCGAGCTGAAGCTGAAAATCGGAATCAATGAGAAGAAAGATACCGAAGAGAAGCCGGATGAGAAAGCCGACGATAAAACGGATGATAGAACCGAGAGTCCGTCCGAGGACGATGTGACACAGCCGGGTGAAGCCGGAAATGGAAGCGGTGAGGCAGACGATTCCACGGAAAACACCGAAACGGATGGCACTTACACATACGTCTGGAAACACAACGGAAAGACAATCGACGGAGATTTTAAGGATACTTACACAAAAGAAAACATCACAAAAGAGGATGCCGGAATCTATATAGTAGAAGTGACAGCGAAAAATGACAAGGGTACTTCCATGGCAGTCAGCACTGCAAATGTGGCGGTAAAAGAAGGAACGATTACCCCGACACCAAGTGTAACTCCGACCCCGAGCGTTACGCCGGGACCGAGTGTAACTCCAGAGCCGACCGTCAGCCCGGAACCAAGTACAACACCGATTCCGACCACAGAGCCGGTTCCAACAGAAACTCCGGTGCCGAGCGAGACCCCAGTTCCGACGGAAACGCCGACGCCGACCGAAGCCCCGGCAGAACCGGAAGCGGAACCGCAGAGCGAAGATGCACCGGAAGCAGTGCAGACGACAGCAAAAACCGTATTCTACGGTGAAAAAGCATCGGTACAGTCCCTCTTTACATCATCCACAGGAAGCAGCGCAAATAACAATACTTCTTCCGGTGATGATACCCAGATGACCTACACAAAAGATGAGTTGAAAAAAGCCATCAGCAAAAAAGAAAGCCAGATCCGTGATCTGAAGCTGGATCAGAAGGAAGAGGAACTCAAAGTCAAAAATACGCAGAAATCCCTGGATTCCCAGACCGTAAAAGCGACGATCAGCGGTATCGTAAAAAAAGTCGGAAATGCAGAAAAGCCATCCAATGACGGAAGCGCGTTTATCCAGGTCAGCGGAAATGAAGGCCTGTATGTGCGCGGTTATCTGAGCGAGATGTATCTCGATCAGATCAAAGCGGGAGATAAGCTTAACGTAACTTCATGGTCTTCCGGTGCATTTGCGGTCGCAACCGTAACCGAAATTTCACCGTATCCGGCAACAAGTTACATGTCTTACAGCGAGACACCGGCATCCTTCTATCCCTTCACAGCGGTCATACAGGAAGGCGGGGAAGGCTTTGAAAACGGTGACTGGATTAAAATTGCAATGACCGTTGGCGCCGATGTGGAAAACGGCAATGGACTGTACGTCAGCAAAGAATTCATTCGCGAGGAGAACGGGCAGAAATTTGTTTATATCCGGGATGAGAAGGATAAATTAAAGAAACAGGATGTTGTAACCGGAAAACTTCTGTGGGGCAGCTATTACGAAGTAAAGAGCGGCCTTTCCGAAGAAGATTACATTGCATTCCCATACGGTAAAACGGTAGTGGAAGGCGCAGACACGAAGGAATCCAGCTCATCGGATTATTATAACAGTTAAGGAGGCGCATCATGTTAGAAAATGTAAGACTATCCTTTCAGGGAATCTGGTCACACAAAATGCGTTCCTTTCTGACTATGCTGGGTATTATCATCGGAATTGCATCAATCATCTCCATTGTTTCCACAATCAAGGGAACGAATGAGCAGATCAAACAGAACCTGATCGGAGCCGGAAATAACAATGTGACTGTACGGTTAAAACAGGGGGATGGTGATTACTGGATGGATGGTGGGCTGCCAAGTGGCGTATCAAAGCTGTCCGCCGACCAGAAAAAGCGGATCCGCGAACAGGAACAGGTAGAGAATGCCTCATTTTATACCGAAAGAACGTATGTGAGCGGTATTGCGAAAGGAAATACAACACTGGACAGTGCAAAGGCACTTGGTGTGGATGAAAATTATTTATCCACATGTGGATACCAGATTTACCAGGGACGTGGCTTTGTGGAGAGTGACTTTTCGAAGATTCACAAAGTTGTCCTGCTTGACGATACTGCGGTGCTGACGCTGTTTCCAGATGAATCACCGGTCGGAAAAACGATTGAAATCATGGGTGAGCCGTTTACTGTTGTCGGTGTGATCAAAAAATCCGATTCCTTTCAGCCGGTCATCAATTCCAGGGAGGATTACAATACGTATAATCAGGAATCCTACCCGCTGGTGCTGATGCCAGATGTATGCTGGCCGATCGTATTTCAGTATGATGAGCCGGAAAATGCCGTTGTAATGGCGCAAACGACCGAGGATATGAGTACAGTTGGAAAAACAACCGCAGAGATCATGAACGAGGCTGTTACCAATACATCGGACTCTCTGGCGTATAAAGCGGAGGATCTGCTGGAAAAAGCGAAGAGTCTGCAGGAATTAGGTCAGAGCACGAACCAGCAGCTGATCTGGATCGCAAGCATTTCACTTCTTGTCGGTGGTATCGGTGTTATGAACATTATGCTGGTATCTGTAACGGAGCGTACGAGTGAAATCGGTCTGAAAAAAGCAATTGGAGCGAGAAAACGCAGAATTCTGTTCCAGTTCCTGACGGAGGCGGCAGTGCTTACCAGCATCGGCGGACTGCTCGGTGTACTGGGCGGCATCATCATGGCACAGGTGATCTCGAGAGTATCACAGACACCTGTGGCAATCAGCATTCCGGCGATCATCTTCTCCGTGGTATTCTCCATGGTGATCGGTATTGTATTCGGACTGCTGCCGTCGGTAAAAGCAGCAAATCTGAATCCGATCGATGCGCTGCGAAGAGAGTAGAAAAAAGAAAAGTTGAAAAATCCGTGCAGATGCAGATATTTTGTTTTGCAGCTGCGCGGATTTTTTTCACTGCCATGCACACGACAAAAGTCCAGCGGACCTTTTTCGTGGTATGTACGGATGCAACTGGGATCTTTACTTTTTGCGGAAAGTCGGTTATACTGGAAAATAAGCGCAATTTGCGGCACAGCAAAGAGGCATTCGAGTTTCGGATTCGGTATGTTTATGAAAATATAAGAAAGATTCAAAGACATTTCACATTCGTTTATGGTATAATCAAACAAGAGTATGACCAACGAAAAGGAGTATACGCGAATGAATATTTTGTTTTTTATCACACCGAAAAGTGAAACGGCTTATCTGTATGACGACTGCTCACTTCGGCAGGCCATCGAGAAGATCGAATATCATAAATACACGGCGGTTCCGGTACTGAACAAAAAGGGCTGCTATGTGGGAACACTGACGGAAGGAGATCTGCTCCGCATCATAAAAGAACGGTATCTTCTGAATTACCATGAAGCAGAGGATATCCCGCTCTGGCAGGTTCCGAAACGGTGGAATTATGAATCCGTCAACATCAACAGCAACATCGAGGACCTGATCGAGATGTCCATGCGGCAGAATTTCGTTCCAGTTGTGGATGACGAGGGAATCTTCATCGGCATCATCCGAAGAAGAGATATCATCCAGTACTGTTATCAGAAAAGCGGCATCAAAGAAGAGGAAGAAGCCCGGCGCAGCGCGCGGAAACAAAACGCAGAACAGATGATTCTGCAGTAAAGAAGAAAATGAGGGAAACATTATGAAAAAACTGATCGATCTTATCCAGGAAGAGCTGGTAAAAGCCTTTACCGCTGCGGAGATGGACCCGTCCTATGCAAGGGTTTCCGTTTCCAACCGCCCGGATCTGTGCGAATACCAGTGCAACGGCGCAATGGCAGCTGCAAAAGCATACCACAAAGCACCGATCCAGCTGGCTGAAGCAGTTGTAGAAAAAGTGACCGATCACAGCGTGATCGGTGAAATTGAAGCCGTAAAACCGGGATTCATCAACCTGAAAATCAACCCGGAATTTCTGGCAGATTATCTTTCCAAAATGCAGAACGATGAAGATCTTTCTGTAGAGAAAGCAAAAAATCCGAAAACCATCATCGTAGATTACGGCGGAGCAAACGTGGCAAAACCGCTTCACGTCGGCCATCTCCGTTCTGCGATCATCGGCGAGAGCATCAAGCGTATGGGACGCTTCATGGGCCACAACATGATCGGTGACGTTCATCTTGGAGACTGGGGTCTGCAGATGGGACTGATCATCACCGAGCTGCAGGAGCGCCATCCGGAGCTTGTTTATTTTGATGAGTCCTTTACGGGAGAGTACCCGGAGGAAGCACCGTTTACGATCAGCGAGCTCGAGGAGATTTATCCTTGCGCAAGCGGCAAATCAAAAGAGGACGAGGACTATAAGAAACGTGCACTCGAGGCAACGAGAGAGCTGCAGCAGGGCAGAAGAGGATATCGTGCGATCTGGAAACACATTATGAACGTTTCTGTTGCCGATCTGAAAAAGAACTATGGAAACCTCGACGTTCATTTCGATCTGTGGATGGGTGAGTCCGATGCACAGGAGTACATTCCGGACATGGTAGATTACCTGAAAGACAATGGTTATGCACATTATGACCAGGGCGCACTCGTTGTTGATGTCAAAGAAGAGACAGACACAAAAGAGATCCCGCCGTGCATGATCTTAAAATCCGATGGAGCAGCTCTGTATGATACGACAGACCTGGCAACCATCATCCAGCGTATGAAACTGTACAAGCCGGACGAGATCTGCTATCTGGCAGACAAACGTCAGGAGCTTCACTTCGTACAGTGTTTCCGCTGTGCAAGAAAAGCAAAACTGGTGAATGATGATACCGTTCTTTCCTTTATCGGCTTTGGTACCATGAACGGAAAAGACGGAAAACCGTTCAAGACCCGTGAGGGCGGCGTTATGCGTCTGGAGCGTCTGATCGGCGAGATCAACGATGAGATGTATCAGAAGATCGTGGAGAACCGCAGCGTAAAAGATACGGATGCAAGAGGAACGGCACAGATTGTCGGACTGTCTGCTATTAAATACGGTGACCTGTCCAACCAGGCATCGAAAGATTATGTATTCGATGTTGAGAGATTTACTTCCTTCGAGGGAAACACCGGTCCGTACATCCTGTACACGATCGTTCGTACAAAATCCATCCTCGGAAAATATAAAGAAGAGGGAAATGAACTGAAGAAAGGCGCACTTCTGGCACCGAAGAGCGACAGCGAGAAAGCTCTGATGCTTTCCGTATCCCGTTTCAACGGCGTTGTGGAGAACGCATTCGAGGAGAAAGCACCGCATAAGATCTGTGCTTATATCTACGAGCTTGCAAACGAGTTCAACCATTTCTACCACGAGACCAAGATCTTAAGTGAGCAGGATGAGGCAAGAAAAGCATCTTACCTGGCACTGCTGGATCTTGTCCGCGAGGTACTTGAGACCTGCATCGACCTGCTGGGATTCTCGGCACCGGAACGGATGTAAGATTCGTCAAGAGGGAAAAAATAGATAAAAAACAGGCGATTTTTTTGGCAGCCGTCGGCTTCTGTAGTTCTTGCAGAAACGGCGGCTGTTGTGTTATACTTACATCACGATTTTTCATCCGCTTGGACATTTGTCCTGAAAAATCGATTCTATATTACTCTATCGAAGAGCCATTCGGCTCAATTTATATCCATGTACAAAAACAGAATATCGGACTGACAAACACTTTGACGTAAAAAGAGGAGGCGGGATCATTGGAAAAGTAGAACTTCCGGGCGGGAAGTATCGCCTGCTGTCAGTGCTCGGAAGAGGGGCAACGTCTGTCGTTTATCTTGCAGAGAAAACTGGATCCGGAAAGCGGTATGCAGTCAAGGTAAGTATATGTGACAGGGAAAAACTGCGCCGGGAAGCGTTTCTTTTACAGAAGTTTTCATATCCCGGGATTCCCTGTGCGGTGGAACTTCTGGAAAGTGGGACAAAAAGCTTTCTGGTGATGGAAGCTGTAAACGGAAAATCTATCGGACAGCGTATGCGTAAGGGAGAACGGTTTTCCAGCCGGGAAATTCTGAAAACGGGAATTGCCCTGAGCGGGATTCTCTGTTATCTCCATGCACAGAACCCGCCGGTTTTCTACCGGGATCTGAAGCCGGACAACGTGATGATAACAGAGCGTGGTGAAATATACCTTGTGGATTTCGGTGCAGCCGGAACAGAAGAAACGGGTGTGGAAGTCCGTTATGGAACCCGCGGTTATGCAGCGCCGGAGCAGTATAACGGGAAGTGTGACGCCCGTTCCGATCTTTATGCACTCGGCGCACTGCTTGCGGCAATGGCGAAGCATGCGAAAAAGCGGCAGAAAAGAGGACTCTGGCGGGTGATGGAAAAGTGTATGCAGAAAAAGCCGGAGGAGCGGTATGCGTCTGCCAGAGAAGTCAAAAAGGCACTGCGGCGGCTGGAAAGAAAGCAAAAAGGCAGGAAGACTCTGCGGATCTTTGCAGTTTTTGCTTTTCTGACAGGAGGAGCGGCTGCAGTTGCCAGCAGGATGCCATGGGG
Source organism: Blautia sp. TF10-30 (assembly GCF_003481245.1). Lineage (NCBI taxonomy): Bacteria > Bacillati > Bacillota > Clostridia > Lachnospirales > Lachnospiraceae > Blautia > Blautia sp. TF10-30. The sequence continues at coordinate 207,977 of NZ_QUKM01000003.1, read as the reverse complement.
TCAGTTTCCGGCGGCAGACGAATGGGAGGAGCAGGGCGATCTCTGGTTCTGCGGAAATCCGGTGGAAGAAGGCAGTCTGCCGAACTACCAGAAAGCGCGGGAAGCGTTCTTAAAGGCAGACCATCTCAGTCAGGCGGGGCGTGTGGAGCAGGAACTTGTGGAATACTGTCTGGCGGATGATGCGGCAAGGGAAAAAATGCAGATGGAGCCATTGCTGGCTGAATTTTATGATGACACGCAGCAGGAGCCGGAAAAAGAAAAACGCTGCCGCAGATATCTTGCTGTTGCAGGAATGTATTTCAGTTTTTCCGAAGAACTGGCGCGTGAAAATGACATAGACGCCATGCGGAAAGGAATCGAAGTGCTGGAAAAGGCCGCAGGCGAGAATATGGAGGGGAAGTGGGAGGCGGTTATCTGGCAGAGACTGGCGGATGCGTGCTATCTTGGCGGAAAATCTGGGGATGGGGAAAGAGAACAGGACTGGTGCCAGGAGAGCTTTCTCTATTACGAACGGCTTCTGTGCAGCAGACAGGATGGAAACCGGCGGAAAAATCTGCTCAGGGCCGCAGAGCTGGCACTTCAGTTCGACATGCAGGAAAAAACAGAACAGTACCTCAACGAGGCAGCAGAAATTCCGGGAATGGAGGAGGACATTTTTTATCAGCAGATCAGAAAAAGATGGGAGGAAGCAGGATGAGAAAAAAGACCATATGCGCAATGATGACAGGATTCCTGGCCGTCCAGGGAATCGAAGTCCACGCGGAGACACAGCAGACGACAGGCGAGGCCGCAAGTGCGGTGGAAAGCGTGGAATTAGAAGCTGAAATCATCGAGAACAGTGATGTGACAGATGCAGACGGGAAAGCCGGACCGGAGGAACTGCTGCCGGACGAAAAGTCAGAAGAAGAACCGCCTATAGAAGAGAAACCAGAGCAGGAACCAGAGCCGCCGGAAGAGAAAACAGATCCGGCAGAGACCGGAAAGAAAGAGACAGAAGAAGAAAAAATGCTTCCCCCGACGGTAATTCCGGATCCGGAGAAAGAACCAGCGGAAAGGTGGGAAGAAACAGATACAAAAGAATCAGAGACAGAAGAGTCAGATTCGGAGAGAACGGATTTTGGAGAAATGGACACAGAAAAACCAGATTATGAAGATGCAGGTTCAGAAAAATCCGGAACGGAAAATTTGATGCCAGAAGATTCGGAACCGGAAAAGCCTGATATGGAAGAAACGAAGCAGGAATCTCCGTCAACCGAAAAAGAGTCAGAAAATCAAACCTCGGAAACAAAAGCACCAGAAAAAGAGGAGCCTACCGTAATGCCAGATGCCGGAAAGTCAAACACAGAAAAGCAGGAACAAACGGAGCCCGGGCAATCGTCTCCGGAGAAAGAAGAACTCAAAACAGACGAACAGCTGCCCGTTGCTGCAGCCACGCCCGAGGAGGTGACCCAAGATCCAGATGATACTCCGCTACAAACAGAAGAAAGCAGTCCTCCGCCTGCCGAAACTCCATCTGAGAGTGCCGGGGAGGAGCCATCTCAAATACGGCCGCAGATCATCGCCGATTTCATATTATCACAGATAGCAGACGAAGATTTCGAAGTGCCGAACCCCCTGATTATCCGCCCGGCCGACACCAGCGTCGAAATAGATCCCGGTTATACCCCGGAAATTCTGCTCGAGGGAGCCGCCGACACGGCTGAAATTCTTTCCTGCATGGTAAATGGCTCCGAAGCCGAATACGAATGGAAAGAAAACAAAATCTGTCTGAAAGCCGAGAGCCTTTCCGAAGGCTACAACCGCATCACTGTAAAAGTGCGTGGCGCAGACGGCATTGTACGAACCATGAAACCGTGGGAAGTCAACGTGAAACCAAAAACTTCCACACTTGTCAGCCAAAGAACCAGCCAGAAACCAAAAGGAACCCGCCTCTTGCAGTCCTTAAGGCGCCTCTGGAACCTGATTCGTGCCATTGCCGAAATTCAGAATCAGACCACCCGCTATCTGCGTGCACTCTGCAGAAAATAGCCTGATCCGGTTTTGTTTGTATTTCTAATTTCGATATGCTAGAATAAAAGACATGTCATACGATAAAAAAGTAAAAGAGGAAATAAGAGTATGTCAGATATGATATTATTTGATCTGGACGGAACCCTGACCGATTCCGGTCCTGGAATTACAAGATGCGTACAGTATGCGCTGGCATCCTTTGGCATCGAAGAGCCGGATCTGGAAAAACTGAACTGTTACGTGGGACCGCCGCTTCTGGAATCTTTCATGAATTTTGCAGGCCTTGGCTGCGAAGAAGCACAGCAGGCCATCACAAAATACCGGGAGCGGTACGAGGCAGAGGGCATTTTTGAAAATGAAGTATACGAGGGAATCCCGGAGGTTCTGGCGTATCTGAAAGAGAAGGGAAAAATTCTGGCGGTAGCATCGTCCAAACCGGAAAAATACGTGGAGCAGATCCTGGAGCATTTCGAAATCAGAAAGTATTTTACCGTAGTAACCGGTTCAGAAATGAACGAAACCAGAACCGACAAAGGAGAAGTCATCGCAGAGACGCTGCGCCGACTCGGAGCAGAAGACAGCCGTTCCGACGTGGTGATGGTTGGTGACAGAAGCTATGACGTAATCGGGGCAAGAGAAAACGGACTGCTCTGTGTCGGCGTATCGTATGGGTACGGCGGAAGAGAAGAACTCGAGGCAGCAGGTGCCGCAAAGGTATGTGATACACCGGAAGAACTGAAACTGCTGGCGGAGGATCCGAAAGAAGAGAAGAAAAGACGCGACCGCATCAAAAAAATGAAGCCGGAGCGTATCCCGTGGCTGACAAGAGGAGAAAGTGGAACAGGAATCTTTGCGCCGAAAGAGAAAAAAGCAGAGAATATAAAAGAAAAAAGGACAGCGAAAACAGAGCCAAAAACGGAGGAAATCGTAATTCCTATCCAGCGGAAGCTATGGCGTCTTTTAAAACCGCTTCTGACGTACGAACTGTTTCTGATCGGAGCAACCGTACTTCTGGCGCTGATCCTGATGACGTTTACGACCGGCGGTTATCTGGAAGAGCGTATGCACGCGACATCCGTTCTTGCATCAGCAATCGGCAGTCTGGCGGCGATCCCGGTTCTCTGGAAACAGTACAAAAAAGATGAAGGCATGTTCCCGAAACCGGAAAAACGGTGGAGTGCGGCAGAGGCAGCCGCCTGTATTCTGCTGGTTATGACCTTCGGCCATCTCCTGAATACTGTAATGAACGTGACCGGCTTTACCAGAATCTTTTCCGGATATCAGGACATGGCATCAAAGATTTATGAAGGACAGAACCCGCTGCTTCTGATCCTGTCCGTCGGTGTGCTGAGCGCGGCCGCAGAGGAAATTGTTTTCCGCGGCATGATTTACCGCAGGGCAAAAGATTTCTGGGGAACCGGCTGGGGCATCGCAGCATCATGTCTGCTGTTCGGTGCATATCACGGCAATGTGACGCAGTTTGTCTATGCAGCCGTGGTAAGTGTGCTTTTGATCCTTATTTATGAGCGGTGCGGAACACTCCTTGCCCCGGTTCTTGCGCACATGGCAGAAAATATCTGGGGACTTTACCGGAGCCAGTTCGTATCCTGGATGACCCAAAAAGCGCCGGCAGGTGCATGGATGTTCATCTTTTTGGAAGCGGTAATCTGCGCCGGAACGTTCTGGTATCTGTTTTTAAAGGATAAACAGGGAAAAACACAAAAATAACAGAAAAAAACCGCAGAATCCGCGAAAAAAATGCTTGTCATGAAAAAAACTCTGTGATACAATCTTACTGTTGCACAATAAGCACCCATGCGGTACCAAGGATGGTGCCTGTTTTTTGAAAAACAGGTTCCAAGGTGAAAAAACATGGGGAAGAATAAAACCATAAGGAGATAAAACAATGAGCGTAATTTCAATGAAACAGTTACTGGAAGCCGGTGTTCATTTCGGACATCAGACAAGAAGATGGAATCCTAAAATGGCTCCGTACATCTACACAGAGCGTAATGGTATCTACATCATCGACCTGCAGAAATCTGTAGGAATGGTAGATGACGCATACAAAGCTGTTGCAGACATCGCAGCAGACGGCGGCACAATCCTTTTCGTAGGAACCAAAAAACAGGCTCAGGACGCTATCGCTGTTGAGGCAGAGCGCTGCGGAATGTACTATGTAAACGAGAGATGGCTCGGCGGTATGCTGACCAACTTCAAAACCATCCAGAGCCGTATTGCAAGACTGAAAGCAATCGAGACCATGGAGCAGGATGGCACCTTCGAAGTTCTTCCGAAAAAAGAAGTCATTGAGTTAAAGAAAGAGCTTGCAAAACTGCAGAAAAACCTTGGCGGTATCAAAGAAATGAAGAGACTGCCGGACGCTATCTTCGTAGTAGATCCGAAAAAAGAGAGAATCTGCGTACAGGAAGCTCATACACTGGGAATTCCGCTGATCGGTATCTGCGATACCAACTGCGATCCGGAAGAGCTTGACTATGTAATTCCGGGTAATGACGACGCTATCCGTGCCGTAAAACTGATCGTTTCCAAAATGGCAGACGCAGTTATCGAGGCAAAACAGGGCGAGGCTGAGGAAGCTGCATACGAAGAAGCAGCAGAGACAGACGCTGAATAATTTACGCGAAGTAATGAACTGGGGGGAACTTGAAATTCAGGTTCCCTTCGGCGAATCTCACAATAGCAGACCGGCATGAAGATGCAGTCTGCTGAATCACGTATACGGAGGAATAAAACAATGGCTATTACAGCAGCAATGGTAAAAGAGTTAAGAGAAGTAAGCGGTGCTGGTATGATGGACTGCAAGAAAGCTCTTACAGCTACCGAAGGTGATATGGACAAAGCAATGGAGTTCCTGAGAGAAAAAGGACTTGCTACTGCTCAGAAAAAAGCTGGCAGAATCGCAGCTGAGGGTATCGTTATGCTGAACGTATCCGAGGATGGAAAGAAAGCTGTCGCTGTAGAAGTAAACGCTGAGACAGACTTCGTTGCAAAGAACGAGAAATTCCGTGGCTATGTAGCACAGGTTGCAGAGCAGGCTATGGATACAACTGCAGCAGACGTAGAAGGATTCCTGGCAGAGCCTTGGAAATTCGATACCAACGAGACCGTTGGCGAAGAGCTGGCTCATCAGATCGCTACCATCGGCGAGAACATGAACATCCGTCGTTTCCAGCAGGTAAAAGAGGAGAACGGTTTCGTTGCTTCTTATACTCATATGGGCGGTAAAATCGGTGTTCTGGTTGACGTTGAGACAGATGTTGTAAACGATGACCTCAAAGAGATGGCTAAAAACGTTGCAATGCAGATTGCAGCTCTTCGTCCGCAGTACACAAACCGCGACGAAGTAAGCGCTGATTACATCGCACATGAGAAAGAAATCCTCATGGCTCAGATTCAGAACGACCCGAAAGAGTCTCAGAAACCGGAAAAAGTTATCCAGGGAATGATCCAGGGCCGTATCAACAAAGAGCTCAAAGAGATCTGCCTGCTTGACCAGGTATACGTAAAAGCAGAAGACGGAAAACAGTCCGTAGCTCAGTACGTAGCACAGGTTGCTAAAGCAAACAACGCAACCGTAGCAGTAAAAGGTTTCGTTCGTTTCGAGACCGGTGAAGGAATCGAGAAGAAAGAAGAGAACTTTGCTGAGGAAGTTGCTAAACAGATGAACGCATAATTCAACTGTGAATTTGTAAAAATAACGCAAAAATATAAAACCCTCATAAATGTGCAGAAAATACACGATTTATGAGGGTTTTTTACTGTCACAGGCAGTATCCATCGGAAATGCAGTAAGTGCCCTGAAGGATACCGTCCCCGGAGATTTCTCGGCAATGAATCTTTCGGAGATTTGTGAATTAATCCAGGAACATAAATCGAATGGTCCGGTAATGGAGATGAAACGTTAAACATAAGAAAAGAGGAACAAATTTGAAAAAACAAGACAAAAGAAACTGGCCGAAAGCAGTGATTCAGATCCTTTCTTTCCTGCTGATCCCGGGCTTGTTTGAGGCGCAGTTTTCTGCGGTTGGGACGATTATTTCCGCAGTTTATCAGGGGACGGTTTCGTGGGAACGGATCAGGTATTCGGTATGGATGCTGCTGGCGACGGTTCCGGCGGTGATTATTGTGGGACGGTTTTTCTGCGGATATTTCTGCAGCTTCGGGGCTGTGCAGGATTTTCTGTGGTTTGCAGGAAATAAGCTGAAAAAGCGGTTTCGAAAAGCAGGTGCGAAAAACCTGCATTCAAATTCAAAGAAGAGTGGAAGAAATGTTCCAACAGGCTGGATCAAATATGGTGTGCTCCTGTTCTGGGCAGTCTTCGTATGGAGCGGTATGATAAAATGGAACATCGCAGGGCCGTGGCAGGTATTTGGACAGTACAGTTCCATCGGACACTGGCCGGGTGTGAAGCCGATGTTTTCGATTGGCGGTGCGCTGATTCTGGTGATTTTCGTCGGATCCGTCTTAATCCAGCGCTTTTTCTGCCGGTATCTCTGTCCCATGGGAGCCATCTACAGCCTGATTTCCAGATGTACTCTGTTAAAAATTGTAAAACCGCGGAGCAAATGCGGAAACTGCCGTCTCTGTACTGCAAAATGTACCATGGGAATTGATCTGACAGAAAAAGAGCAGACGGCAGGCGGCGAGTGTATTGGATGCGGGGGATGTATAAACGGATGTCTGAAGAACAATGCACACTGGAAGTACCGATACAGCGTGTGGATCGGTGTCGGGGTGACCTGCCTTACGATTGCAGCGTCACAGTTCCTGATCCGGAGCGAGAGCGGTTCCGTTGGTAAGACAGCAGGTGATGCGGCCATTGATACGGCAGAACAAAATCTGGACAGCAGATTCCAGGACGGCACTTATTCCGGAAGTGGAGAAGGCTACCGCGGAACCGTGACCGTTTCCGTAAAAGTGGAACAGGGAACGATAACCGGACTGACGATAGAGAACGCCGAGGATGATCAGACATATCTGGACAGAGCAAAGTCAGGAATCTTTTCGGAAATCATGAAAAAACAGAGTGCCGAGGAGATAGATACCGTTTCCGGCGCCACCTACAGCAGTAAAGGGTTGATTGAGGCCACTCAAAATGCGTTAAAAGAAGCCGCCGGAGATGAGAATACTGTACAGGAAAATACAGCATCTGAATCGACGGATACAACGGAAGAAAAACAGGCATTCCTGGACGCCGGCCGTTTCCACGACCTGAAAGACGGCATCTGCACGGGTACCGCCGATGCCTTCCGCGGGGATGTCGAAGTGCAGGTAACGGTAGAAAACCAGAAAGTGACCGACATCTCCATCCTTTCCTACTGCGACACCGAGGAATACTTTTTCCGTGCAGCGCCTTACGTGATAGGGCAGATGAAAGAAGAACAGAGCCTTAACATCGACGCCTTGAGCGGTGCCACCTACAGCAGCAACGGTATCATTCACGCCACCGCCAATGCACTCGAAATCCCGGAAGACGAATATGCACCGCGTCCTGGCCGGGATCTGGCACATAAGCAGAAAGAGCACGGTCATATTGTAAAACATACGATCGAGAGCCAGGAGCAGTATGAAGAAAAAGTAAAAGAATACGAAGACGCACAGAATTAAAAAACAAAAATAATCTCAAAATAAGCACTGTAAATACATCCATCTGTATTTGCAGTGCTTTTCTGCTGTAACAGAACCCCGCCTGACTGCATCAAAAATATAAAAAATTTAACAATCATTTGATATAGACCTTATAGGAACAGGATAGCAGTTAAAATACAAATGTGCTACGATCGTGATTGTAGTAAAAAATATTCTGAAAGAAATGGCAGGAACAGCAAAAATACAGCGGTTAGGCTGGAGTCTGGAATGGATGCAGCGCATATCTGAAAAAGGAAACGAAAACCTGGGACAGCTGGGATATACGGATCATTCGCAGAAACACTGTATGCAGGTTGCCCATCATGCAGAGTACGGTACACTTCTTGCAAATGAACTTTTAAAAGAAACGGATATGACGTTGGAAGACAGAGTAACCATCGTTCCTCGGTTCTGCAGTTATTGCAGCTGTAAAACTGGCAGGCGGAACGATCAACGTGGCGGTTGCATGCCTGGCGATTTTCTTTGCACTGGGATTTGTTTTCCTGAAAATTGCAGATCGGCAGCCGATGGCGGGGGAGAGATAAAACAGAACATAGCATAAAAAATCTCAAAGCAGGAGAAAAAGCCGCTTTGAGATTTTTTGCGTTTCACTCCGGGGTTCCGCAATGAGAGGTTTTGTGGTACAATAAGCAGTGAGTCGGGCCGCAGGGGATGAGGGGGCCTGAAAAATATGAATCATACAGACAGGATGAAACAAAATGGAAAAAACCAAAAAACTGGCGGTAGGCATTTTAGCGCATGTCGATGCGGGAAAGACGACGCTGGCAGAGGGAATTTTATATAAAACAGGCCAGATCCGGAAAGCCGGAAGAGTGGATCACAAGGACGCCTTTCTGGACACGGAGGAACTGGAAAAAGCAAGGGGCATCACGATCTTTTCCAAACAGGCCGTGCTGAAGCTGAACGAGACGGAGGTCACACTCCTTGACACGCCGGGCCATGTGGATTTCTCGGCGGAGATGGAGCGCACTTTACAGGTCATGGACTATGCGGTTCTTCTGATCAGCGGTGCGGACGGCGTGCAGGGGCATGTGGAAACCCTGTGGCGGCTGCTCGCACGGTATGAGATCCCGGTCTTTCTCTTTATCAACAAGATGGATCAGCCAGGCACGGATGCGGAAAAACTGCTGGAAGAACTGCAGAGCCGTCTCTCAGAGCACTGCCTGAATTTCTCGCAGGATCTCCAGAACGCAGAATTGCTGGAAGAACTCGCCATGTGTGATGAGGACGTGCTGGAGCAGTATCTGGAAATGGGAAGCGTGGAAGAAGACCAGATCCGCACGATGATCGCAGAGCGGAAGGTTTTTCCGTGCTGCTTTGGCTCTGCACTCAAGATGGAGGGCGTGACGAAATTTCTGAAAATTCTGGACCGGTTTACAAAAACGCCGGAGTACGGCGGGGATTTTGGCGCGCGCGTTTTTAAGATTTCAAGGGACACGGCAGGAAACCGTCTGACGCATCTGAAAATCACGGGCGGCGTGCTGAAGGTGAAGCAGATGCTCGGCGAAGAAAAGGCAGACCAGATCCGTATTTATTCCGGTGCGGGCTATACGGTGGTACAGGAAGCACCGGCGGGGACGATCTGTGCCGTAACGGGACTGAACAGCACTTTCTCCGGTCAGGGCATCGGCAACGAAACCGAGGCGGAAAAACCGGTGCTGGAGCCGGTGCTGACGTACCGCATCGAGCTTCCGCCGGACTGCGATGTCCATCAGATGCTTGGAAAACTGCGCCAGTTAGAAGAAGAAATCCCGGAGCTCCACATTGTCTGGAATGAGCGCCTCGCGGAAATCCATGCGCAGGTCATGGGTGAGGTGCAGATCGAGATCTTAAAGAGTCTGATCCACGAGCGTTTCGGCGAATGGGTGGAATTCGGAGCCGGAAATATTGTATACAAAGAGACGATCCGCAGTACCGTGGAGGGTGTCGGCCATTTCGAGCCGCTGCGCCATTATGCGGAAGTTCATTTGCTGCTGGAGCCGGCAGAACCGGGCAGCGGACTGCAGATTGGAACCGTCTGCAGCGAGGACACCCTGGACCGCAACTGGCAGCGTCTGATCCTCACACATCTGCTGGAGCGGAAGCATCCCGGCGTGCTGACCGGGTCGGAGATTACCGATATGAAAATCACGCTGGTCAAGGGCCGTGCGCACATTAAGCACACCGAGGGCGGCGACTTCCGCCAGGCGACGTACCGTGCGGTGCGGCAGGGGCTGAAAAAAGCAGAATCCGTTCTGCTGGAGCCGGTCTATGCGTTCCGTCTGGAAATTCCGTCGGAATCGACGGGACGGGCGCTGAACGATATCCAGCGGATGTACGGCAGCTTTGAACCGCCGGAAATGGAAGGCGATATGACAGTGATCACCGGAACCGCACCGGTTGTGACGATGCGGGATTATCAGAAAGAAGTGACTGCTTACAGCCGGGGACGCGGAAGAGTGTTCTGTACCTTAAAAGGATATGAGCCGTGTCACAACGCGGAGGAAGTGATTGCCTCCATCGGCTACGATTCCGAGGCGGATGTGGAAAATCCGACGGGTTCTGTGTTCTGTGCCCACGGGGCAGGCTTTGTCGTTCCATGGAATGAAGTGGAAGACCATATGCATCTGGAATACACGCTGGAAAATCCGGAAGAAGAAAGCGGTTCAGCCGAATCTGCGGCAGACCGGAGCGGCGGAGCATCCTCTGTGCAGAAAGCAAAAAAAGCATCCGACCGCGTGCCGATGGCAGCTTCCCTGCAGGAGGCAGAGGAGCTGGAAGAAATCTTTACGAGGACATACGGCAAAGTGGAGCGGAAGCGCGCCGGTTTCGAGCGGCGGACACATCCGGTCACCTCGTCATCCGGCATCGGGGATCCCAAATATGCAAAATCAAACCGCCCGAAGGAGCCGCAGGAGGAATATCTGCTGGTGGACGGCTATAACATTATTTTTGCATGGGATGATTTAAATGAGCTGGCGAAGTATAATATTGAGAGCGCCAGAGGAAAGCTGATGGACATCCTGTCAAATTATCAGGGATATAAAAAAATGACGCTGATTCTTGTCTTTGATGCCTACAAAGTAAAAGGCAACCAGGGTGAGGTCGGCATGTACCATAATATTCATGTCGTTTATACGAAAGAGGCGGAGACGGCTGACCAGTACATCGAGAAAACGGTTCACAGGATCGGCCACAACGGCAACGTAACGGTGGCTTCCTCGGACGGTCTCGAGCAGATCATCATTATGGGAGCGGGCGCGCATCGTCTCTCCGCACGGGATCTGCGCACAGAGATTGAACATACAAACGGCCAGATCCGGGAAAACTATCTGGAGAAAGAACAGAAAACGAAGTCGTACCTGCTGGAGAACGCCTCCGGAGAACTGGGAGACTTTTTAAAAGAGCTGGAAGAAGAGCGAAAAAAAGAGAGTAAAAAGAGCAAAGGAAAGGCTTAAGATGAATTACGCAATCATACTATCGGGGGGAATCGGAACGAGAATGCAGATGGGGGATTTTCCGAAGCAGTATTTGGAAGTGGAAAAGAAACCGATTCTGCTGTATACGCTGGAGCAGTTTCAGAAAAGCAGTGCCGTTGAGAAAATCGTCATCGTGGCGGCAGATGCCTGGAGAGAGAAGATCCGCGGATGGATGGAAGAAGACGGGATTACGAAATTTCTCGCCTTTGCGGATGCCGGGGATACGCGGCAGGAATCCATTCATAATGGCCTTACCGTCTGCATGGAGGATTCCGTATCGGAGAACGACGGTGTGATCATCCACGACGGCGTGCGGCCTCTGGTGAGCGAACAGCTGATTGGCGACTGCCTTGCGGCGCTTGCCGATCATGAGGGCTGTATGCCGGTGCTGCCGATGAAGGACACGATCTATCAGAGCAGCGATGGAACGAAAATTGACCATCTGCTGGAGCGCAGCACGCTGTTTGCCGGTCAGGCGCCGGAAGCCTTCCGGCTGCATCCGTACGCGAAGATCAACCGGGAAGCATCGAAAGAGGAGCTGTCCCTCACAAGGGGAACGAGTGAAATTGCCTACCGCCATGGAATGGATGTGGCGATGATCCCAGGGGATGAGCGGAACTTTAAGATTACAACAAGGAGCGACCTGGAGCGTTTCTGTACGATTGTGGAAGGAGAAACGAAATGAGAGCATACGAGCTGCATGGAGTCAATGATTTAAGAAGGGAAGACATCGAAAAACCGGAAATCCCATCCGGCTGGGTTCTGGTGCAGGTAAAGGCATCAGGAATCTGCAGCTCCGATATTCCGCGGATTTTCACAAACGGAACATACCATTTTCCAACGATTCCGGGTCACGAGTTTTCAGGCGTGGTTGCCGCATACGGCGAGGGTGTGCCGGAAGAGCGAGTTGGAAAACGGGTCGGCATTTTCCCGCTGATCCCATGCCGCACCTGCCCGCAGTGCCGGCAGAAAAAATATGAGATGTGCGAACACTACGATTACCTCGGCTCGCGCCGGGACGGCGGCTTTGCGGAATACGTGGCCGTGCCGGACTGGAACCTGATGGAGCTGCCGGAAAACGTCAGCTTCCGCGAGGCAGCAATGCTGGAGCCGCTCTCTGTGGCGCTTCATGCGGTGAAACGAAGCGGTGTGAAGCCGGGCGATACCGCAGCAGTGATCGGAACGGGCATGATCGGTTTTGCAGCGGCAGCGTGGGCGAAAGCGCTCGGCGCCGAAACCGTTTTTGTGATTGGACGGGGCGAAGCAAAACGTGCGATCGCAGAACAGATCCCGGGCATCTCATATGTGACGGAAGAGGAGAGTAAAGCGATTCAGGCGGATGTTGTAGTAGAAGCGGTCGGAACGCCGCAGGCCGTTTCCAGTGCAGTTCTTCTTGCAAGACCGGGCGGAAGCATCGTGCTGATGGGAAATCCATCGGGCGATCTTGCGATGGAAAAGAACGTGTACTGGCGCATCCTGCGCAAACAGCTGAACCTGATGGGAACGTGGAATTCTTCTTATGAAAAAGATGAAGCCTGCGACTGGACGGAGGCACTCGATGCGCTTTCGAAGAAGAAAATCCCGGCACAGGCGCTGATCACGCACTGTTTCCCGTCCGAAAAGCTGATGGACGGACTGGAACTGATGAAAAATCATAAAGAGCCATACTGCAAAGTAATGGTTTCATGGGAGTAGAAAAATATGAGAAAAAGTCAGATATCGGCATCCATGATGTGCTCAAACCTTGTGGATCTGCAGGCGACGATCGATGTATTTGAAAAAGAAAAAGTCGAATATCTCCATATTGATGTGATGGACGGCGAGTTCGTTCCGAACTTCGGCCTTGGCGTCGACTACATCCGCGGACTGCGGGAACTGACGAGTATTCCGCTCGATCTTCATCTGATGATTAAAGACCCGGAGTACAAGCTGCCGTGGATCGGCATTTACAAAGAGGACATCGTGACGATTCATTATGAGAGCACTTTCCAGGTGCAGCGCGCGCTCGATTACCTCGTGCCGTACGGCTGCAAGCGGTTCCTCGCGATCAACCCGGCGACACCGATCGGGCAGATCGAGGAAGTGCTTGATTATATCGACGGCGTCAATCTTCTGATGGTGAATCCGGGCTTTGCCGGACAGAAAATTGTGCCGAGTACGCTGCGCAAGGCGGAAAAGCTGCAGAAATTTCTGCAGGAGATGCACCGGGAGGACATCATTTTAGAAGTGGACGGAAACATTACGAAGGAGCACGGCGCGACGCTGCGTTCCTTTGGAGCCAGCATTTTTGTGGCGGGAACTTCGAGCATTTTCTGCACCGATGTATCGCACTTCGGAGAAAAAATCCGGGAATTCCGGAAAGCAGTGGAATAAGAAAAAGAACTGCCTTCCCGGGATGCACGGTTTGAAAAACAGACGAATACTGTAAAGTGAGAAATGACGGAGCGTGTCATATGGTAGAATTGCTTCTGCTTGCTGCGGCGCTCTCAGCCGATAACTTTGCAGTAAGCATCGGATATGGAAGCAGCAATACGAGAATTTCACCCGGAATGACGGCGCTGCTGAATCTGTTTTGCAGTGCTGCCCTGGTTGCTTCCGCGCAGTTTGGAAAAAGATTTCTGCAGTCCGCAGGACCGGAATGGGGAACCAGAGTGGGTGCGGGCTGCTTTTTTCTTATGGGAACGCTGAAAATTTTCGAAGAACTGAGAAAACGCAGAAGAAAAAAGCAGGGAAAACCAGAAGCAAGACTGGAACATCTGGAAAAACAGCTCCACCCACTGGAATTTGGCCTGCTGGCGGTTTCGATGTCGGTGGATGGAATTGTCTCCGGTGTCTTTGCCGCGGATCTTCCGGTGACAGGAGGACAGATCTTTTTTGCCTCCTTCGCGGTCGGAATGGCGGCGATGTATGCCGGAACTGCCATCGGAAAAAAGACGGGGCAGAAAAACGGCGGAAACGGAGCACTGTTCGGAGGAATTCTGTTCTATTTACTGGCGTTTTTAAAGCTCACATAGAATTACATGTAAGAAAGAAAAACCAGCAGATCCCGGCGTAAAATTGACAAGCCCGTGCAGATATGCTATAAAAGTAGGAGGTTTGCTGCTGGAAAATTAAAAAAACAGATGCAGCAGACAAAGTAAGAGAGGAAAATACATGATTTCAGTAGTAATCCCTTCGTACAACGGTGCAGAAACACTGTTTCAGGCAATCGACTCAGTCCTTTGCCAGACAACAAAAACCCCGCTGGAAATCCTGGTGATCGACGACCATTCCACGGACGATACGCTGGAAAAGATGGGGCGTTACGGAGAAAATGACCGGGTACGGTATATCCGGAATGAGACAAACAAAGGAGCGTCCGCATCCAGAAACCGCGGTGTACAGCTCGCAAAGGGCGATTACATTGCCTTTCTGGACGCGGATGATTACTGGGATCCCGAAAAACTGGAAAAGCAGGAAAAAGCCCTTGCAAAGACCGGTGATGTGCTCTGCTGTACGGGTCGGGAGCTGATTTACGATCAGGAACCGGAAAAGCAGAAGATTTTTTCTGTCCCGGAGCGGATCACCTACAAAATGCTGCTGCGCGGCAACGTGATCGGCTGCTCGTCGGTACTGGCCAAAAGAAGCGTTCTGCTGGAATTCCCGATGGAAAAGGACGAGTGCCACGAGGATTATCTGGACTGGCTGCGGATCCTGAAAAAATACGGGACAGCCTGCGGTGTGGATGAGCCTTTGCTGAAATACCGGCTGTCCAGCACAGGAAAATCGGGGAATAAACTGCATTCTGCAGGAATGACTTACCGTGTTTACCGCGAGCTGGGAATGGGAACGTTCCGCTCCCTGTACTGTTTTGCGTGCTATGCCGTAAACGGTGTGCGGAAGTATTACGGTAAGGGCAAAAAGAGAGGAAGAGATTGATGAACTATAAAAACAGGGAACAGTACAAACATCTGATGCGTGTCCTGGCGGTCGCGGCGATTGTGCTTCTGGAATGCGCTGTTTTTTCTGTGTTCTGGGACAGATACTATGCGAGCCACTTGTGGCTGGAGCCGTTCTGGGATAAGGGAAATCAGATTATCGTCGTGATCTACGGCATTTTTCTTCTGGTTTTCATGTACATTTACGGCGGCATGAAGATCGGCTACATGAAGGGAAGCAGCATCATCTATTCCCAGATGATGACGGCATTCTGTGCCAATGCGCTGATGTATCTGCAGATTATCCTGCTGTGGCGCCACCTGCCGTACATTCTGCCGATGGTCGGCATGACACTCGTGGACTTTGCGCTGGCAGGCATTGTATCCTGGCTTTTTGAGAAGACGTTTGCGCGTCTCTTTCCGCCAAGAGAGGTGCTTCTGATTTACGGTGAATACCCGATGGAAAGCCTGGAGCTGAAGATGAACCAGCGGCCGGACAAGTATATTGTAGCACATAAGGTGAGCACGGAAGTGGGAGAGAAAGAGCTCTGCCGCCAGATTGACACATACGGTCAGGAGGGTGTGATCCTGGGCGATCTTCATTCGGAGCTGCGCAACCGTCTGCTGAAATATTGCTATGCGAAAGAAATCCGTGTCTATCTGACGCCGAAGCTGTCGGATATTATGGTACGGAAAGCGGAAGCGCTCCATATTTTCGATACACCGCTTCTGCTCGCGCGAAACAGTGGTCTTTCGTTTGATCAGAGATTCTGCAAGCGCCTGCTGGATCTGCTCGTATCGACGATTCTTCTTGTGATCACGTCGCCGATTATGCTGATCGCAGCGCTCTGCATCAAGCTGTATGACCATGGCCCGGTGTTCTTTAAACAGAAACGTCTCACGATCGGCGGAAAAGAATTCTATGTCTACAAATTCCGAAGCATGATCGTGGATGCCGAAAAAGACGGCGTAGCCCGCCTGGCAACGAAGAACGACAGCCGCATTACGCCGGTCGGGAAGGTGATCCGCGCGACGAGAATTGATGAGCTGCCGCAGCTTCTGAACATTTTCAAGGGCGATATGAGCGTCGTCGGACCGCGCCCGGAGCGGCCGGAGATTGCAAAGGAATATGAGGAATCGATTCCGGAGTTTGCTTACCGTCTGAAAGTAAAGGCAGGCCTTACCGGCTACGCCCAGATTTACGGAAAGTACAACACGACCGCATACGACAAGTTGAAGCTGGATCTGATGTACATAGAAAGCTATTCGATTTTAGAGGATCTGAAGCTGATTCTTGCAACCTTTAAGATTGTCTTCACAAAGGAGAGCACAGAAGGGCTCGAGGAAGGACAGACGATCAGCCTGAACGCAAAGGAAGAGGAGAAAAAAGATGTTTAATACCGAGGACGAAATTCTGCGCCGGCTGCAGGAAAAAAATCTGGAAATGGCCGTTATGTTTTACCACTGGTGCCAGAGAAATCATCTGACCTGTTATCTCTGCGGCGGCGGCTGTATCGGTGCAATCCGCCACGGCGGCTTTATTCCGTGGGACGATGATCTCGACTTTTTCATGCCGCGGAAAGATTACGAGAAGTTCCTGAAAATCTGGGATACGCAGGAGGAGAGTAAAATCTACAAGCTCGAGTACCCGAAAGAGGGTTTCTGCAATGCGCACACGTTTGCAAACATCCGCGACAGCCGCACCACGCAGGTGAAAAAGGAGCAGGTCGATATGGATCTCTGCCACGGCGTTGCGCTTGATATTCTCCCGATCGAGGGCTATGCACCGGGAAACCTTGCGCGGAAATGGCAGGTGATCGAGGGAAAGATTTTCCAGCTCTTCTGCACGCAGGTTATTCCGACCAAAGAACGCCACGGCGCGTTTATGCATTACCTGGGAACGATTCTGCTGGCGCTGGCTCCGACGCAGAAGATGCGGTACCGGATCTGGAAGCAGGCAGAGAACTATATTACAAAATTTGATATCGACAGCCCACGGGTGGACGGCATCACCGAGATGTGCGCACCGCAGGCGATTCTCCGGAAATATCCGAAAAAGATTTTTGCATCGGCGATTGAGGTTCCGTTCGAGAACGAGCGCCTGCCGATTCCGGTCGGATATGACACATATTTGCGCATGGCGTTCGGCGATTATATGAAACTGCCGCCGAAAGAACAGCAGAAAGGCCACCACGATGCGGCGTTTCTGGATCTCGATCATCCGTATGAGCAGTATAAGGGGATACACTACTGCTGTAAGAAATAAAGAAAGAGGATAAAACAATGCCGGAAATTTCAATCATTACCCCGGTGTATCAGGCAGAAAAATTTTTAAAAAAATGTGTGGATTCCATTCTCTCCCAGTCTTTTACGGACTGGGAGCTGCTTCTTGTAGATGATGGAAGCACCGACAAGAGCAGTGAAATCTGCCGGACATACGCAGAACAGGATGCGCGGATCCGTTATCACCAAAAAGAGAACGGCGGCGTCAGTTCGGCGCGGAATGCGGGCGTTGCGCTTGCAGAGGGGCGTTATATCACGTTTGTGGACAGCGACGATTTCGCAGCGGAGGATCTTCTGGAAACACTGTATCGTCTGGCGGAAAAATATGATGCCGAAATGAGTATCTGCCGCGGATACGATCTCTATGAAGGAAGGCCGGTGCCGGATCTGAAACAGGAGGGAATCGAATCTGTGACCGACAGCGAGGAGGGACTGCGCCAGGTGATGAAGGCGCGCGTGTTCGGCGTGATGCCGTGGGGCAAGCTGTATCGGAGAGAGATTTTCGAGGGCGTTGTCTATCCGGAGAAAACAATCGCCGAGGATGCATACGTCATCGTTCCGTTAATGGAGCACTGCCGGAAGGTGGCCTTTTCCACAGCACAGAAATACTATTATGTGCACCGGCGCGAAAGCCTCACGACAAGCGGTTTTCGCTGGTCAGATCTGGGTTCGGTGGAAGTATGGGATCATAATCAGAATGTCGTGGAAGAACGCCACCCGGCGCTGAAAAAAGAAGCAGGTGTGCGCTGCTGCTGGGCGCGGTTTTTCGTGCTGGACAAGCTGATGCTGTTGGAAACCATGGACGCGGAGAAAAAGGCGCTTGCGAAGAGGCTGGCAAAAGAGCTTAAAAAGCATCCGCTTCTGGTACTGGAAGGCGATCACTTCACGAATGGGCGGAAAATCGCCTATCTGACCCTGTTTCTGGGAACCGGAATTTACCGGCAGTGCGTTCGTGCACTGTTCCGGAAAAGAAATTTATAAAAAATGCGGCAGAAACGAATGAGATTTTCGTTTCTGCCGCATTTTTATATGGATTTTTCTAGCTTTCTTTTTCGGAAAGCAGAACACCGTTTTTATCAAACACATACGTTGTTCCGTCAATTTTTTTCGTCCCGGTGACGCATCCGCCCCAGCTCTGGAAATAATATGTTTTTCCGTCAATTTCTGCCCAGCCGGTCTGCATGGAAGCATCATCGTTGAAGTAATACCAGTTGTTTTTATAATAGAACCACTGCGATTTTCTCGCACCGCCCCAGCTGTAGGTAAAGTACCAGACACCTTCCCGGATCACCCATTGGTTTGCCGGCATGACGCCGTTTTCATCAACAAAATAAAGATTGTTATCATACGTAAAGGCTTCATCCGTTTTCCGTGTACAGTCCTCATTAATATAATAGTATTTATTCTGAAGCAGCAGCCAGCCTTCGTGTGCGGCACCGCCCCAGCTTCTGAGATAATAATAGTTTCCATCCCATTTCAGCCACTGGTTCTGATACATTTTTCCGCTCTTATTTACAAAGTAGAGATTGTTGTCATACAGGAAACTTTCGTTCTGCTTCAGGGAACCGTCCGCATTCATAAAATACCAGGCGCCATCGATCTGATACCAGCCATTGGTTACGCAGGAATATTTCTGTACATAATACCAGGCACCGTCATGGTACAGCCAGGTGCTGCCGGAAATACCGCCCCAGGAAAGAAATTTGACGCGGTAACCGTTTAAGGTAAGTGTCGTATTGCGTGCGGCACCTCCCCATGTGTAAAAATAGTACATCGTTTTGGTCTCCGGATCAGCGTGCCATCCGGACGAATACATAATACCGGTATCCTTGGCGAGATAGTACCAGTTGTTGCTGATAAACTGCCATCCGGTCTGCATCTCACCGCTGCCGGAAAAATAATAGTAATCTCCATCAAGCAGAAGCCAGCCTGTTGCCATAACGCCGTCCGCGCCGAGGTAATACGTTTTGTGGTCGAGGGTGAGCCAGCCGGTATACGGTGTTTCATCATCGTTGTAGTAATACCATTTTCCATCCCGTTTTACCCAGCCGATGACGTGGCGTTCGTTTGTGATCACGCCGTTTTCATCGGAGGTATATTCGATGCCCGTTTCTGTGTCGCGCCAGGAAGTGGAGCATACGAGAAGATGGCTGCTGTCTGCATAATATTTCTGTCCGCCGCGGGTGAAAAATCCGCTGTACGGGATGCCGTCATGATAAGCAACGAGCTTGGAAGAACGGCCGCGGTAAATTTCATAGGTATCATCCACGTTGGAAGTGACCGCGGAACCGGAAAAGTCAGCAATGACTGCCGGAAGATCGCCGGAATATTCTGTCGTGGAAAATACGCGCAGCCCCAGAGAGGTCAGGGTCTCGACGGTATCGTTATCCATAATACGGAAGTCACCGGTCTGGATAAAATATTCCGGGTTGACGGCAGCAAGATAGTCTGCATCGACAGCATTCGGATATCCGTGATGATTGGAAGTCATCAGATCAATGCTGTACAGCCCGTAGTTCGAAACAATCCGGCTGGCATCGCCCTCGACGTCGTCGATATCGCTCGTCAGAAAAGCGCGGTGGTCGTTTGCGGAGGCAATTACACCAAGACAGAACTGGTTGGCGTCCTCTTTTGGACTTGTGAGATAATCTTCTTCGTAGTTGACAATCTGGATCTGGAAATTTCCAAAAGCAAAATCAGGAGATCCTTCTTCTGCGGAGGCGGCACCGGGATTCAGATGCTGGATCAGGGTCACACCTTCAGTCTCTTCTACAGCAGTAAGAAGCTGGTCGTAGACATAAAGATTGTCCCAGAGACGCGCAGTATTATAGATATAACTGTCATCATACGGGAGCAGATAAACCCGGTCGGGGGAATACAGCCGCACGATGGTATCGCCGGTTCCAATATGGTCGCTGTGCGGATGTGTTGCAACATAAAACTGCAGATTATCGGAGGTGACACCGAGGGAGTCCAGGTAGGAGAGTACCTCATCGTCGTAGCCGGTCGACGTTGTGATGCCGCTGCGCAGCGGATAACGCGGATCAGATCCGTCAGGGTAATCCCAGTCCTCGCCGGAGTCTACCATGCCGAAAATTTTCTGGCCATTATCGTCTACACTTTCCAGAACGATGGCATTGGAGCCGCTGCCGAGTGTCAGAATGTGAATTTTTGCTGTAGTATCAGCCGCATGTGTGTTTTTCGGGGTGAGAAAAAGAAAAGCAGCGGCAAGGGATGCCGCGCCGATGGAAAACACGGATCTGCGGGTATGCCGGGAAAAAGGCATATCAATGGCTCCTTTCGTAACATATATCATTAAAACAAAAAGTAAAACAGCCGGGTGGAAAATAAGCGCTCAACATCACAATTATACAAAATTTCAGGGAAAAGTCAATGTTTATTAGAATTTCGATTACTTGACGCAGACAGGGCATCATGTTAGAATGAGTGGGATTGGGAATGTAAGGAAAAGAAAGGAACCAAACATGATTACCTTATTAAAAATGCCGGCACTGTTTCTGGGAATGCTCGCAGTGTTCTGCTGCCTGGGTTCTTTTTTTATCAGAGAAAACAGGTATGAGAGCGGACATCTGGGTGAAACTGTGCTGTTTGGCTTTATTGCATATTACTTCTTATTTGAACTGATTTCTGTGCCGATGATGGTGCTCGGTGCAAAGCTGCATCTGCTCGCATGGGTATGGGCTGCTGTTGTGGCTGTCCTTGTAATTGCTTCCATCTGTCTTCATCTGGGAATGTGGAGAGAGTGGGGAAAAAGAAGCGGCGGTTTCTGGAGAGGAAAGACGGCGGCTTTTTATGTGATGCTGGTGCTGATTGGAATCCAGCTGTATTTTGTTGCTGCACTGCAGGAAAACGGCAGTGCGGATGCAGCGTATTATGTGGGAAGTGTGACAACGAACCTTGCGACAGATTCCATCAGCAGCTTTGACCCATATACAGGAAAAGCACTGGATTTTTTTAACATCCGTTATGTGTTCAGCATGTATCCGGCAGCAAATGCAGTACTGTGCCGTTTAACGGGCCTTCATCCGCTCGTAGTGACGAAGGTGATTCTCTGTATGATGACGGTAGTTTTAAGTTATCTCGTCTATGCACAGATCGGAAAGGCGCTGTTAAAAGAAAAACAGATGGTATGGGTGCTCCTGTGCTTTATTAGTGTTGTGAATCTGAATTTTCATACGATCTTTTCGAATGCGTCGTTCCTGCTGACGAGGGGATACGAGGGAAAGGCCGTATTGTGCAATATCATCCTCCCGTTTCTGTTTTATCTTGGCCTGCGCATGTATCAGGAGAAAAACGGAAAGAGAGTCTGGCTGCTGTTTTTCATGACAGGCGTCGCTGCGATTGACCTTACGATGTCATCCATGATGACTGTACCGGTGGCCATGAGTGCTGTGATTCTGCCGAATCTTGTGCGGAAAAAACGCTGGGGACAGAGCGGGCTCTATCTGCTTGCTGTGCTGCCGTGTGTGCTGGTGCTTGGGGTCTATCTCCTTGGTGTGCGCGGTATCCTGCAGATTCCGGTTGTGCGGTAGAAAGGAGAAAATGTGGGCGGAATAAATCTGAATGAGAGCGGCCTCGATTTTGTGAGACAGGTCTTTGTGACGTTTGGAGGAAACACAACCGTACTGACGCTGTTTCTGCTGTCGGTGCTGTATCTCGCTTTAAAAGGAAAAAAGGAAGAGCGGTATGTGTTCGTAACAACCGCTGTTTTTCTGGCCTTTACGGTATACAATCCATTTGCGGTGAAATATATCCTGGGAAAACTTGGAATGGTCAATGTCTATTACCGGTTTTTCTGGATTCTGCCGATGGTACTGACCATCGGATATGCCTGCACGAAAGTTGTGGGCGGGCAGAAAAAAGGCTGGAGACGGTATCTGACCGCGGCTGCGCTGGCAGCGGTCATCTGTTTTGGCGGAAATTCCGTACTGGCTGGCGGACTGCCGAAGCTGCCGGATAACCAGTACAAGATGCCAGATGATCTTCTGGCCGTCTGTACGGTGCTGCACGAAGAAGCGGGAGAGGGAACCGTAAGAGTTGTCTTTGAACCGGATTTCAACCTGATCGTGCGGCAGTATGATGCTTCGTTTGAACTGGTTCTGGACCGCGATATGGTTCTGACCTATCAGGGCTCCAATACGGTATCAACCGATGCACTGACCGAGCAGGAAATTGAAGACGAAACAAAGATCCTTCAGATTATCACACAGATGGATCTGTCGCTGGATCAGAAAGAATTTTACAGAAGTCTTAGGGAAATGAATGCAGAGTATATTGTACTTTCGAGCAGTTCAGCGGCAGTATCCTATGTGGAAACAGCGGGGTGCATCCCGGTAAGAGAAGTAGAAGGGCATATCATTTTCCGCGTGGAAGAAAAGTAAGAAGGAGGACTTGTTTTTGAATAAGGCAAAAGATTATATTCAGCTGCACCTGAATATCCTGCTGTTTTCTCTGACGAGTGTGTTCTCGAAAGCAGCGTCGGTTCAGCTGAACCGGGGAGGAATCAAAAATCCTCTATTATATGTATTTTTATTTCTGATGGTTGCAAACTGTGGCATTTACGCTATTGCATGGCAGAAGGTAATCAAAAAATTCTCTTTGTCAACCGCATATGCAAACCGCAGCGTCTATCTGATCTGGTCCCAGATCTGGGCCGTGATCATTTTCCATGAAAATCTGACGGTAAAAAATATCATCGGCCTTCTGATTGTGCTGGTGGGAGTTATGGTGGTGCAGCGATATGAATAAATATATGATTTTAATGCTGATCTGTACAATGTTTTCAGCAGTATCACAGATTCTGCTGAAACAAAGCGCCAACGAGGAGCATGCATCTGCACTTCGCGAGTATCTGAACTGGCGCGTGATTGTGGCGTATCTGATTTTTGGCAGTGTACTTCTTTTAAATACGTATGCCTACACACAGGTAGATTTGAAATACGGTCCGGTGTTGGATACCTTTACGTACGTCTTTGTCCTGCTGCTTTCCTTTGGCGTTTTGAAAGAAAAGGTATCAAAAGGAAAGCTGATTGGGAATCTGATTATTATCCTGGGAGTACTGGTGTATACATTGCCGTAAAACGTTCCGATGATGGAAAGAAAGCGATATCAGCTAAGCAGTCCTTGTCCTTTGAAATAGGGGGTCTGCGTACAACAAACGAACGGCTTTTGATTATGAATAAGAAAAAAATAGATTATCGTTTTAAGATATTATATGCTGTGGCGATTCTGATGGTTGTTGCGGGACATTGTGATGGTGGTGGAATTTCTTTGGACTTTGCGCAATGGTTTCCGTATGAGGGAATCCATCTGGCGCTGTTTACTTTTTGTTCAGGATATTTTTTTAAAGATGCAGCACTGAAACGACCGGGGAGATATGTCTGTAAAAAGCTTCGTACCCTGATACTTCCAATGTATGGGTATACGATTGCGTATGGGCTGCTTGTCAGGTTATTACATCGGTGGGGCTTTCAAATCGGTGGAAAATTTAATTTGCACAATATTCTGATTTCACCTTTAAACGATGGGCATCAGTTTGTCCTTAATATGGCCGGCTGGTATATTGTGCCCTTGTTTATGGTAGAAATATTAAATTGTATGATTCGGGCATTTTTTAAGCGAAAAGGATGGCAGATACCGGAATGGATATTTTTTGCAGGGGCAGTACTTATTGGAATGGGCGGCAATTTTTTGGCGATTATGGAATATCGCACCAGCTGGTGGCTGACAGTGGTCAGAATTCTGTATTTTGCTCCATTTTATTATATGCCGAAGGACGTAGAACAGACAAAAATTCTGTATTTATTAGCAGCGATTTTTGTTGCCTTACTGATCCAGTGGATCCTTACACAGGTGAAAAAAATGGAAAAAAACATATTTTTGTACGTAAGACAATAGTTAAGCGTATACTGCTTTAAATATTTTGCAAAATAAAAATCCCGCAGAAAAAGAAATGAAAACTTTTTCTGCGGGATTTTATTTTATATTGCATAGATCTGAATCGTTATCAAATTTTTATTGATAATCGATAGGAGACAGGTCGTGAGGATCATCTTCCGCAGAAGAGCCTAGATGTCTGATGGTTTTGGAATTATCCTCATTTTCAGAGAAATCGTCCTCATCTATTCCAGAAGAAGAACTTTCGACTGTGGAATCCAAATCGTTTTCTGTAAAAGAAGAAGCGGAGGAAATGTCACTTACCGAAGTGGAGTCGGGTGTTTCCTCTTCCAATTCAGGATTTGTATCGCAAGGACCCTCGATGAGATGGTAATCCGACTCGGAAAAATGATACCATTTCCCATCCTCAAGCTTTTGCCAGCCGGAAACCGCGTGGCCGTCCTTATCAATAAAATAAGACTGCTTACCGTCAGCCCAGAGCTGATGTGGATTGTAAGTTACCCATTCGTTATTGGCAAATCGATCTTCTTCCTTAATATAAAATTTCTGATATTCGCCATCGCCGACCCAGACGGGGGTAAGATCAGCATCAAGTTCATCGAAGAATCGGGAGCCCATAGAGAGCTGGCGATTCAGTTCATCGAAGCCAAGTTCTTCGGCAAGTGTAGGCTTGTCTGAAAAAAGATTCGTACCAAGTCCAAGACGGTCACCGTCAATGACAGCTCCAAGGCTTGCGAGAGTAGTTGGGAACATATCCATCGTGGTGAAAATCCGATTTTTTTCATGAACCGGAAGAATGGGTGAATTTAAAATAGCGTTATAAGTAGAACGTTGATAATCTTCATCGATGTTTTCACAAAAATCAGAGTCCATGGTCAGATGATCACCGGAAAGAATTATAGTCGTGTTTTCATAAAAAGGCTGTTCCTTGATCCAGTCTATAAACTCACTGACACGGGAACTGGAGCAGTCAATCACCATACCGTAGTGGTCATCTCCGTACTGCTTTTCATCACACTCGTCACATTTGTAGCCGTCCTCGAAGTGGGTGGCAACAGTCAGCATACTGAAGTTGAACGGTTCGTCATTCTTGGAAATCTCCGTCAGTTTATCTTTTGCATACTCAAACAGTTTGGCATCTTCATAGCCCCACCACTGGTAGTAGCCTTCCGGGATCAGTCCCTCGCTGATCGCCCAGTAGTAATCGTCAATTTCATAATCACCGTGCGAAGTGAAGTAATTCTTCCGTCCGCCGAATGCGGCATCGGAACCCATCATAAAGTACTGTTTGTAGCCGGCTTCATTGAGAACGTCGCCAAGTGTTGAAAGCTGCGGAAAAAAGCTGTCCTGATAAGCCATCTCATTGCCTTGAATCGAAAGCTTCAGCGGAAGACCGGAAGTCTGTGCAAAGAGACCGCCCATGGTCCAGGTGGTTCCGGTTGTCGGATAAGCGCCGCCCAGCTTGTCGGAGTTGGAAAAATTGATATTGTCCAGGGCAAGATTAGTCAGGGCGGGAATAAAATTGTGGTCGTAAGCACCGCCGTCTTTTTTATCAGAATAGGTGCTTTCCATTGATTCCAGATAAATATAGATCAGATTCCGTTTCTTTTCCGGGAATGTAATCGTTGTCTGGGACGGATTGACGTAATTATCTTCGATCAAAGTGCTGTAGCTGTTCTGAATGTGCAGGTAAGTATCGATATCCAGCGTCGTCCAGACATTATAAAGAGAATAGGAAGAAAGAGCGATTCCCAGGGCAATGCAGATGCAACCGAGAATGATTTCCACTTTCTTCCGATGGCGCAGGATAATAAAAAGCGCGATCAGAATAGCAAGAACGGCAAAAGAGATCATGCCGCAGGACCAGACGTAACTCCAGAGCACATCCTTGCTGGTACCCTCAAGGGGTGCCTTTAAGTGATAAACAAGTTCTTCCATATCAAGATGCGCCCAGGTCGCGAGCATCCAGCGGGAAGACGTAAAAAGAAGGATCCCAAGGAATCCTAACAGAACGGAAAGAATGGAAAAAAGTATCTTTCCAACATGCTGTACTTTTTTGCGAGACACAGTAAATAACCTCCAGTTTTCTTTAGTGTTTTATAATAGGTAACAAACAGGTAGCGTTAGGTATAAAATATAACTGGGAACTTACGATATTATAACAGAAACTTTACGAAAAAAATAGTATTTTCTTAAAAAATACGAGTGGAAAATGAAAATCCGGGAATTTACATAAAAAGCGGCGGGGCGGGCGTGAAAATGGGTTCTTGAGTTTCTCAGAAAAGAATGGTATAATAGCAAAGATTGTAGACACAAAAGAGGTCAAAAAAAGATCTGTTCACATTTTTGTGGAGAAGAGAAAGGAAAGAAAAATGGGAAAAATTAAAGTAGAATCTTGTGAAATTGAAGGATTAAAAGTAATTACCCCGACCGTATTCGGCGATGAGCGCGGATATTTTATGGAGACATACAATTACAATGATTTTAAAGAAGCCGGCATTGATGTCCAGTTCGTACAGGATAACCAGTCTGCATCCAAAAAAGGTGTCCTGCGTGGACTTCACTTCCAGATCAATTACCCGCAGGACAAACTGGTACGCGTGGTAAACGGAGAAGTATTCGATGTTGCGGTTGACCTTCGCGAGGGATCCAAAACCTACGGAAAATGGTTCGGCGTCCTGCTTTCGGCAGAAAATAAGAAACAGTTCTTTATTCCGAAGAACTTTGCACATGGATTTATCGTACTCTCTGATTATGCAGAGTTTGCTTATAAATGTACCGATTTCTATCATCCAAACGATGAGGGCGGTCTGTACTTTGACGATCCGGAGATCGGCGTGGAGTGGCCGATGCCGGAAGGAATGACAAAAGAAGATCTGATTATTTCGGAAAAAGATCATAAATGGGGCGGAATTAAGGATTTAAAGAAATAAGGAGTAAAAAACATTTATGAACGTATTCAAAGAACTTTATCAGAACCGGAAACTGATCTGGAAACTGTCGAAAAATGATTTCCGCAACAAATTTGCCGGAGCGTATTTTGGCATCGTATGGGCATTCATTCAGCCGATGGTGACGGTTGCTGTTTATTTTGTCGTGTTTCAGCTCGGACTGCGTGTACAGCCAGCTGCCACTGGATATCCGTATATCTGCTGGCTGGTTTCCGGTATTATTCCGTGGTTCTTCTTTTCTGATGCACTGCCAAGTGCGTCAAATTGTCTGCTGGAATACAGTTACCTGGTAAAGAAGGTTGTATTTAAGATCAGTGTGCTTCCAATTGTGAAGGTGATTTCTTCCCTGTTTGTACATCTGTTCTTTATTGTGTTTGCTATTTTGATTTTTGCACTGATGGGAAAACTTCCGCCGGTTCAGATTATCCAGATCGGGTACTATACCTTTGCGGTGATCTGTCTCGTCGTTGTACTTTCCTATCTGACCTGTTCCATCACACCGTTTTTCCGCGATTTCGGCCAGATTATCAATGTAATTCTGAATGTCGGCATGTGGGCAACCCCGATTCTGTGGGATACCACAACAATTCCGAATATTCCGAACTGGCTGAACAGCCTTCTGAAGCTGAATCCTCTGTACTATATTGTCCAGGGATATCGTGACAGCTTTATGAATGGACTCTGGTTCTTCGAGCATCCATGGCACACCCTTTACTTCTGGGCTTTTGTGCTTATGGCAGGACTAATCAGTTCCAAAGTGTTCAAGCGCCTCCGGGTTCATTTCTCAGATGTATTATAGGAGGATGGAATGAGCACAGAAAATACAGAAACAGTAATTTCAATTAACCATGTCAGCAAGGTCTACAAGCTGTTTGAAAAGCCGATGGACCGTCTGAAAGAATCGCTTTCACTGACACATAAAAACTATCACACCGATCATTTTGCGCTGGAGGATATCTCACTTGAGGTGCATAAGGGCGAGTGTGTCGGTATCATTGGAACGAACGGTTCCGGAAAATCCACACTGCTGAAAATCGTCACAGGTGTCTTAAACCCGACGAGCGGAAACGTGGAGTTAAAGGGAAGAGTCAGTGCCATTCTGGAACTGGGTGCAGGCTTTAACATGGAGTATACCGGTATTGAGAACATTTTCCTGAACGGAACGATGCTTGGCTATACCGAGGAGGAGATGAAGGCAAAGCTCGACGATATCATTGCGTTTGCAGAGATCGGTGACTTTATCAATCAGCCGGTTAAGACGTATTCCAGCGGTATGTTTGCCCGCCTTGCCTTCGCGGTTGCGATCAATGTGGATCCGGATATTCTGATTGTCGATGAGGCCTTAAGCGTCGGAGACATTTTCTTCCAGTCCAAGTGTTACCGGAAATTTAACGATCTGAAAGAAGCAGGAAAAACGATCCTTTTCGTTTCCCACGATATGGGCAGCGTCATCAAGTACTGTGAGAGATGTCTTCTGATTAACAAAGGAAAACAGGTGATGGTTGGAAAATCGTCGGAGGCAGTCGATGTCTACAAGAAGATTCTTGCCAACCAGTACGATGACGAGACAAAAGAAGAGGAAGAGACCGAAGAGAGTGCAGAACAGACCGAAGAGAGAACCGAAGCAGATGCATCCGGTGCCGTATCGGCAGAAAAGCCGAAAAAAGGCCTCTGGAGAGAACGCCTGATTGCGAATGCGCAGCTGGTAGAGTATGGAGACAAGGCTGCGGAGATCGTGGACTTTGCGATTATCGACCACAAAGGTATGATTACATCTTCTGTGGATAAAAACCAGAGATTCCGCATCAAGATGAAAATCAAGTTCCATGAAACGATGGAGCATCCGATTTTTGCCTTTTCGATCAAAGACCGGAAGGGAACGGAGATTACCGGAACGAATACGGCGCTGGAGGATTACACAAAAGACGTGGTGGAAGCAGGAAAGACCGTCACGGTATGCTTTGACCAGATCATGCCGCTGCAGAGCGGACAGTATCTGATGTCGTTTGGATGTACCAGCTACCATCTGGAAGAGCTGGTGATCCACCACAGACTGTACGATGCTTGCTTCCTGGAAGTCTTCTCCATGAAAGACACCGTAGGATTTTTTGATATGAACTCTACCGTGACCTACGAGTAGGATGCGGAGGATAAACGACGGGGGTTATATGAAAGAAACAATAGGAAATGTTCTTTTGAACCTGGATTATTATGACGGCGAAGATGCTTACAGCGACGGCAGCATTGAGGACCGGCTGCTGGAGATCGTCAAGACGACGCCGAAAGAGGATTACCAGAAGGTAATCCTCACAGAAAAAAGCTGGCCGATTTTTTATCACCTTTCTCCAGAACGGGAAAATATTCTGGACTGGTATGAGTGGAAAGACGATGCTTCCGTATTTGAAGTCGGAGCCGGCTGCGGAGCCATTTCCGGCGTGCTCTGCAGAAATGCAAAGCGGGTAGTGGCAAACGATCTGTCGAAGCGGCGCAGTACGATCAATGCCTACAAAAATCAGGATGCGTCCAACCTGGAGATTATGGTTGGAAACTTTAATGTTGTTGCAGAAAAAATGGAAGAACGCTTCGATTACGTGACACTGATCGGTGTTCTGGAGTATGCAAAAAGCTATATTGGAAAGGATAATCCGTATCCGGAATATCTGGAAAAGATCAATCGTCTCTTAAAACCGGGCGGAAAAATCCTGATTGCGATTGAGAACCGTCTGGGACTGAAGTATTTTGCCGGCTGCAGGGAAGACCATGTGGGCCGGGAATTTGTCGGAATTGAAGGATATCCGGGGATCGATTTTGTCGAGACATTCAGCAAACCGGAGCTGGAGCAGATGCTGCAGGAAAACGGTTTTTCGAAGTTCAAGTTTTATTATCCCTATCCGGATTACAAATTTCCGGCGGTCATTTATTCGGATGAATATCTGCCGAAGCCGGGTGAATTGAGAAAAAATCAGCGGAATTTTGATGCTGACAGGATCACACTTTTTGACGAAGGCAAAGCATTTGACGGAATCCTGAAGTCCGGTCTGTTTCCGGTTTTTTCCAATTCCTTTCTGATTGAAGTGGAGAAAAAGGAGTAAACGTATGAGGAAAGTTCTGTATACGAAATTTTCGAGAGAACGTCGGAACGAATTTCAGATTATGACCCGGATTACAGAAGAGGATGGGATCCGGCGTGTGTGGAAGCTTCCGCTGCAGAAAGAGGGAGAACTCCACATCCGGCATATGTATGAAAACTATAGAAAGCTGGAGCATCTGTACACCTATGCGGGCGTACAGATCTGCCCATGCGAACTGGATGAAGAAAAATGCGCGCTTGCATTTCCTTTTGTAGAAGGGGAAAGTTTGGAAACGCGCATTTCCCGTCATGGAAAAGAAAAAGATTTTGCATCGCTGAAAAAGGATTATGAACTGCTGTATCAGATCATTGCATCGGCAAAAGGGCAGAAATCCTTTGTGGAAACCGATGCGTTCTGTGAGGTGTTCGGCCATCCGGCATTGAAAGAAGGACTTGCCGCAGCGGAGATTTCCAATATTGACATGATTCCGGGCAACCTTCTTCTGGATGGAGAAAAGGTCTGGGTGGCAGACTACGAGTGGGTATTCCCGTTTGCCGTACCGATTGCATTTATCTATGCGCGGAGCGTCTTTTTACAGGAGGCGGCGAGTGCACTGACGAAGGAAGAGCAGGAAGAACTGTACGCCATTGGCGGTATTTCCATGGAAGAGATTCCGGTATA
Organism: Blautia sp. TF10-30; assembly: GCF_003481245.1. Classification (NCBI taxonomy): domain Bacteria; kingdom Bacillati; phylum Bacillota; class Clostridia; order Lachnospirales; family Lachnospiraceae; genus Blautia; species Blautia sp. TF10-30. The sequence goes on along the minus strand of NZ_QUKM01000003.1, from coordinate 177,015 downwards.
CTACCATATGGAAGAGTGCTTCCAGGAATTCGCGGCCGGAAAGGGTGAGCCAAATGCGCTCGCCACGTTCTATGGAAAACTGCACCGGCACAATTATCCGCTTTCTATCTGGGAAAAAGAAAAAATGATGTACCCGGTTGTGCTCACCGAAACAGCACCGGAGGAGAGAGAACTCTATTATGAGGACTGCTTCGGCTTGGATGAGCAGAAGGTGATGATGCTTGAAAAGGCAGACGCGGACGGAGAGCTTTCCCTTCAGCTGATGCAGGAGGGGGCTGTCATTAAAATCCGTTCTCTCGCGGGCGTATGCAGCGATGGAAAGACGGAACGTATCGCTTTTTCGCACAACGCCGAGCTTGAGATTATCGACGACTATTATTTCCTTGGAACGCCGGTTCTGAAATTCCGGAATGCCGGTTATGAACAGATCCGGATTGATTACCGGATTTACTACAAAGGCGATGGCGTTACGTCCCAGTTTATTCAATATATCCGTCAGAATAAAGATCTGAGGGATGAACTGAACGGGGAGATTTATCGGAAAGGCCAGCTGCAGGCAGAAATCGAAGCAGAAAAAGCGGCACTTGCACACAGGGAAGAAGAACTCCAGGAAACGAGAAAACAGAAGCAGTTTCTGGAGGAAGAGCTGGAGCGGATGCGCCAGCGTAAGGTTGTGCGTATGGCAGATAAAGTGCAGCATGTGATAAAAAGGAGTAAATAACTATGGATGTATCCATTGTCATTCCTACCAAAAATGGTGGGCATCTGTTTGAAAAAGTGCTGGATGCCGTTTTCAAACAGAAGACAGAGTATGAATATGAAGTAATTTGCGTGGATTCCGGGTCAAAGGACGGAACTCTCGATGTGATCCGCAAATATCCATGCCGTTTGTTTCAGATTGAGCCGTCCGAATTTGGACATGGAAAAACGAGAAACTATGGTGCTTCCAAAGGAAACGGAACGTATATCATCTTTATTACGCAGGATGCGCTTCCAGCGACCGATACCTGGCTGCAGAATTTCATTGATGCCATGAAGATGGACCCGGAAATCGTGGGAGGATTCGGGATTCATTATCCGTATCCGGACTGCAATCTGCTTGACAAGCGTGATCTGGACGGCCATTTTAAAGGATTTGGAGAAACTAATACGATTTTCCACCTTGATGATCCGGAACGCTACGAAAGAGAAGAAGGATATCGTCATTATCTGGCGTTTTTCTCCGACAATAACTCCTGTATCCGAAGAGATATTTTTGAAAAATATCCGTATGAGGATGTCAACTTTGCCGAGGATCAGATCTGGGCGAGAAAGATGATTGAACTCGGATTCAAAAAAGTATACTGCCCGTATGCACCGGTATATCATTCCCACAATTTCAAACTCAGAACGTATTTCAAACGGTATTATGATGAGCAGAAGGGATTATATGAAGTTCATCAGTATATGATTGCACAGAAATGGACGCAGCTTCCGGGCATGCTGTACCGTCAGGTGAGAGGGGACTGCGTGTATATCCGTCAGCAGCCGCTCAGTAAAAAAGAGAAAATCCACTGGGCATTTTATTCCCTGTTTCGCAATTTTGACCGCTTTGTGGGCGGCTATCTCGGCGGAAAATACCATCTGTATTCCAAACGGAAACAACAGTTCCTGGATCGTCACATTTCGCAGCAGTACGATCAGAGACATGCATAGAAGAAAGGAAAAAGAAACGTGAAAAAACCAAATGTAGCATACCGTGCGTTACGGTATCTGAAGAATCATGGATTAAAAGAAACGATTGAGCGCGCAAAACAGGGCAATGAGCCGGCTGTACCGCCGAAGAACAACGTCATCGGATTTTACAGATTTGTCGTAGACAACGATCCGATCCCGTTCAATCAAAAAGAGTATGAGAAACATAAAAACGACAAGAAAAAGATCCTGAATTGGGTTGTACCGGAAATGGGACCTGGTTCCGGCGGTCATACCACCATTTTCCGTTTTATTTCCAACCTGGAGCGCCTCGGTTTCCACAGTAGAGTTTATCTCTACATGTCCCCGAATTTTCAGGATAATGCGTCCATCCGCAAATTCCTAAAAGAGTACTTCCCGCTTCTTGTGCCGGAAGTAGAAGTTTACTGCGATGTATCCCAGATGAAATTTGCACATGCAACCGTAGCAACCTCCTGGACCACCGCTTACTACGTAAGAAAATTCCAGAATACGATTTCGAAGTTTTACTTCGTACAGGATTTCGAGCCGCATTTCTATGCACACGGTTCGGAGTATGAGTTTGCAGAGAACACGTACAAGATGGGATTCCGAGGAATCACAGCAGGAGACTGGCTGCGGGATATCATGAGAAATGAATACGGCATGCAGGCAGACAGCTTCCATTTCTCCTACGATGACAAGGTATATCAGCCGAAGGAAAAGCAGGACAACGAGAAGAGAGTTTTCTTCTATGCCCGCCCGGTTACCCCGAGACGTGATTTTGAGCTCGGTATGCTGGCACTCAATGAGCTGTGCCGCAGAATGCCGGAGATCGAGGTTGTTTTCGCGGGATGGGATGTCAGCGGCTATGAGATTCCGTTCAAACACAGAAATTTAGGTATCGTAACACCGCAGGTGCTGGCAGATTCCTATGCGATCTGTGATATGTGCCTTGTTATTTCGAATACCAACCTTTCCCTCGTACCGTTCGAGGTTATGGCCTGCAACTCGGTCGCTGTCTGCTCCAAGGGTGCAAACAGCAGTTGGATGGTAAATGAGGAAAACTCCATTCTGGTTGACTATGATCCGATCCAGATCGCAGATAGAATGGAATATTACTTCAACCACCCGGATGAGCTGGCTACAATCCGCAAAAAGGGAATGGATTTCGTAAAGGGAACCTCCTGGTACAAAGAAGCCGAAAAAGTTTACGCAAGTATGCTAAAAGGAATTGAGGAAGATGAGAAAAAACTGCAGTAAGGATGTGAGCAGAGAACGCAGAATCGAGATTCTGTTTGTATTCGGCGTATTCCTGTTTTACTTTTTGTGGTCCTGTACGCAGCGATACAATTTCTCGTCGGATGAATCAATGCGGTATCAGATTCCACAGTTCATTTATGAATATGGGAAGCTTCCGCGGGGTGACGAACCGCTGATTCGGAATGAGGATTGGGGGATTTCCTATGCATTCAATCCGATTCTCTCCTATATGGCATCTGCAGTTTTGATGAAGGGGATGAGCCTGTTTTCCACGGATGAGTGGATGCTGCTCATTTCCGCCCGTTTTGTAAATGTTCTGCTGGGAGCGCTTACTGCCTGGGTGGTCTTAAAGACGGCAAAGCTGTTGTTTCCAAGACGCTACGCATGGATGTTTACGACTCTGGTGGTTTTCCTGCCGGGCAATGTGATTTTATATTCCTATGTCAACTGCGACGCGCTTGCAATGTGTTCGACGGCCATTATCTTTTATTCCTGGGTAAAGGCGTACAAAGAGGGATGGAGCTGGACCACGTGTGCGGTATCGGCCGTTGGAATGGGAATCTGTTTCTTGTCGTATTACAATGCGTATGGATTTATTCTGATGACGTTTTTCTACTTTGTGGGAACGATGCTGACGGACCAGTCGAAACCGGTCAAAGAACGATGGAAAGAAATGATCCAAAAAGGTCTTTTTATTTTGGTGATCGTCTGTGTCATTGCTCTGTGGTGGTTTATTCGAAATGCTATTCTCTATGGAGGAGATTTTCTGGGACGCCAGGCATCGAGCGCAAGCGCGGAACTGTATGCAAGATACCAGTACAAGCCGTCGCACAGCAAGACCTTCCAGAAAAAAGGAGGCTCCATGTTGCATATGATCTTCTATAAGCCGAGTTTTCTGGAACATGACTGGCTGGTAACAGTGCTGTACAGCTTTGTCGGCGCGTTTGGCTACAATAAGATTTATCTTTCCACGATGATTATTGTTCCGTACCTCTGCTGTCTTCTTGTCGGTCTCATTCTGATGCGGAACTGTTGCCAGAGAGACTTTTTCTTCTGGAATGCAGACGGCACGCAGACGGCTCTTACCGGAAAAACGAAGAGAAAATGGAGTAAACTGGGATGGTTTACCTGGGCCAATGTGTTTGCCCTGCTGATCCCGAATTATCTGAATGCGTATTACTCCTACAGTTCTGATTTTCAGCCGCAGGGACGATACAGCATGCCGATGCTGATTCCGCTGATGTATTTCGTGACGAAGGGTGTGCAGGCGTTCCTGAAACGGGAGAAAAAACTACAGAAGTATGAAAAATTGTTCTGTATTCTGGTCTGTGTGGCGGCAGCGGCATTAGCGGCATTTACTTGGGCGAGAATCATCTATCCGATGTACTTGCAGAACTACTACGGATTGCGGTAAGCGGAACAGAGAAAGAAAGCGGTGAAACGTTTGGAAAAAATTTCAGTGCTGACAGCAAAATTAAAAAAAGCTGTTGCAGAAGAAGGAATCGGCGGTCTGGCTGGGCGTACGAAAGGGTACCTTGCGCGGGCAAAAAAAGAAAAAGAGTTTCAGAGAGAAAAATCCCGGGTCTACCGGGATATTCTCTTTATCAGTGGCTGCAATGAACAGCTGCCGCATCCACACCGGTACCGCGTGGTGCATCAGATGGAGCAGCTGGAGGCAGGCGGATATACGTGTGATACGGTTTATTTTCAGGAGCTGAAGCCCTGGATGGTACGTTGCTACGGCGCGTTCGTGATTTTCCGCTGCCCGATGACGGACACCCTGCGGGAATTTGCCACAATGGCAAAGCAGATGAACAAGCCTCTGTGGTACGATGTGGATGATCTTGTGATCGATACGAAATACACCGATCAGATTCCGTTTCTCGACCGGATGCAGCCGGAAGAACGGCAGGCATACGATCAGAATGTCCGAAACATGGGCGAGCTGCTTTCCCTCTGCGATGCGGCGGTTACGACGACAGCGGCGCTGGCAGAAGAACTGAAGCAGTACGTACCGGAGGTGCTGATCAACCGCAACTGTGCGTCAGATGAGATGCTGCTACTGTCCGAGGCGGTGTTAAAAGAAAAACAGAAAAAGAACGAAGCAGATGGAACGGCGAAAAAAGTACGCCTTGGCTATTTCAGCGGCAGTGCGACGCATCTGGACGACATCGAGATGATCGTTCCGGTGCTGAAACAGTTGCTTGGCAAAAATCCGAACCTGGAACTCCTCATCGTGGGAATTCTGGAACTCCCGGTGGAGCTGAAACTGTTTGCTTCCCAGATCCAGATGGAGGGCTTTGTCGATTACCAAAAACTGCCGGAGCGGATTGCGTCGGTGGATATCAACTTGGCTCCGCTTACCGATACGATTTTTAACCGTGCGAAATCGGAAAATAAATGGGTGGAAGCGGCTCTGGTGCAGACTGTGACAGCAGCCAGCAATCTCGGCGCTTTTGCTGAGATGGTACAGGATGGAGAAGACGGCGTACTCTGCCGAGACGAAGCGGAGTGGTTGGAAAAACTGCAGTGGCTGATCGACGACGAACCGGCACGAAAAGCCATTGCCGGACGGGCATATGGCCGGTGCAGCCGCGAGTGTGTCACAATCTTTCATGCCACCGGGATTTGCGAGTGGGTGGAGCGCCACTGGAATCTACGCTGTGCCTTTGTGCTTCCAGCGATGGAGATCAGCGGAGGCATCCGCGTTGCACTTCTTCATGCGGAAATGCTGGTAAAAGCAGGAGCGCAGGTCAGCCTCTTTACTCTGGAAGGGGAGGTGGAGTGGTATCATGAGGGTGATTTCCATTTTCCGGTGCTGTCGGCCGAGCGAGAGAAACTGCAGGGAACGCTGGATCTTGCGGTAGCGACGATGTGGAATACCGCAGAGTTCGTCGAACAGTCCAGCAAGATCCGAAAGAAAAAATATCTGGTGCAGAATTTTGAAGTTGGATTTTATCCGCCGGGAAGCCCGTACCGGATCGCAGCTTCGGCGACTTACCGGATGAGGAGCCCGATGGAGTACGTAACCATTTCCAAATGGTGTCAGAACTGGCTGCGGGAGGAATACCATACCGAAGCAGCCTATCTTCCGAACGGCATCGATCCGTCCTTCTATCCGAAACGGGGGCGGGATCTGCAGGGAAAAATTCGGATTCTGATCGAGGGAGACTGCAGCGCGGAGCATAAAAACGTGGACGAGAGCTTCCGTATCGTGGAACAGCTGGATCTGGAAAAATTCGAGATCTGGTACATGTCCTACAATGGAAATCCGAAATCCTGGTACCGCGTGGACCGCTTTTTACACCGGGTTCCATATGAAAAAACACCGGAAGTCTATGCGGCGTGTGATATCCTGCTGAAAACAAGCCTGCTGGAAAGCTTTTCCTATCCGCCGCTTGAGATGATGGCGTCCGGCGGCTACGTCGTTGCTGTGCCGAACGGTGGCAATCTGGAATACCTGAAAGATGGGGAAAACTGTATTCTCTATCCGCAGGGAAATCTCGCGGAGGCAAAAGCGGCGATTGAGCGTATTCTGACAGATGCGGAACTGAGGAAAAAACTGGATACGGGAGCAGAAGAGACGGTAAAGGAAAGAAACTGGAAAAGAATCGAACCACAGATTTTAGAACAGTATCTTGGAAAATAAATAAGCAACAAAAAGGGCTGTCGCACTAGCAAATATTTCTGGCGGTAGCTCTGCGTTATACCCAAATGGCATCGAAATCGGTTGCGTTTTCGATGCCATTCTTTACTTCTTATAGGAAAGTTCGACTTCCGTCGAACTCTTGAATCAGGATCACCCGTTGGACGGGAGGTCCTGATTGCTTATAAATTAGAAGATCAGTGCCGTTTGTTTCGGTTATTGCGGCGTCTGTTTCTGCGTTTCCGTCTCTTTCTCGCGTTGTTGATCACGACAATGATCAGAATTAGAAAAGCGACACCGTTCAGGCCAAGCAGAATATAGAGCAGTGTGGAGAGAAAAGAAATTTTCTTGGTTTCTTCCGGTGTTGGAATATCTGTGCTGTCGGTTTCTTCTGATGAATTGGAGGAAACCGAAGAACTGTCGGAAACAGTACCTGGAGCGGAAACCTCGGCTGTTCCGATGAAGTGATCATCGAAAAAATACTGGCGGGTGTACGGTTCCTCAACGGAAGCGCCGTCCGGATCGGTGTAGGTTGCAGTTTCAATTTTCGCATTCTTTGGAAGCGTTACCACACCGGAAAGACTTTCCTTTTTTGCGTTCTTCAGGGTATAATGTGTAAAATTATCATAACCGAAATCAAGTACGGTACGGGTATCGTTGATATAATCGAGGTTATCACAGGTTAAAACAACGCAGACCAGCGTCATATTGCCTCGCTTGGCAGCGGTAACGAGTGTGTTGTGTGCCTCATCGGTATAACCGGTCTTTCCGGCGAAAGCACCCTTGTATCCCCACTGACCGTCCTGGAACAGCAATGCGTGGTGGTTCTGAAGATCACGCGGTGTCGAGGTCATATTGGTCGGCTGAATTGTGTAGGTCAGATCGGACTCGATGCGGCAGAAGGTCTCGTTTTTGATGCACTCCTGCATAATGAGTGCCATATCGTGTGCACTGGTGTAGTGGTTCGGATCTGGCAGACCGTTTGCATTGACAAAATGGGTATTCGTGCAACCAAGTGCAGCGGCGCGTTCGTTCATCATGGCGGCGAAACCTTCCTCGCTTCCGGCAATGTCGATGGCAAGCTGTGTGCAGACCTCATTTGCCGAGGCAAGAAGAATCGCGTGAAGAGCATCCTCCACTGTGATCGTTTCGCCAAGCTGAACGTTGATGCGGGCATTTCCCGGAATGGATTCGCTGACAGCATGTTCGCCGAAGGTAACGGTGTCGGTCATCTGCTTGTTTTCAATGATCAGCAGAGCCGTCAGAATCTTGGTGATGCTGGCAGGATAGCGCTGCTCGTCCATGTTTTTATCGTATAAAACAGCACCAGTATCGGCATCGAGTAAACAGACAGCGCCGGAATTGTTTTCCGGTCCTTCGGGCCAGGTGGTGACTGTTTTTTTATCGGTTGTGGCAAAAATCGTCTGCGGGAGGCAGGACGCGGCAAAAACAAAAGCAAGCAACAGGCATAAAAATGTGCGGGCTGCAGAATTCTTTCTAATCATAACTCACTCCTTCTGATCCAGCGGGTACAGCTGCATAAGACTGTCCGGGCAGCGGATCTCTCTAAAATGTATTAGACACACTTTTATTATTATAACATAAAGCGAGCAGGGAAGAAACACATAATTTCTTAATATTTTCAGTCGGGATTTGCAAAATGCAGTAAAATAGAGTATAATGCGAACGAGTTCATACGGAAAAAACAAAAAACCTGAAAAACAAAAACCCCAAGGAGTTAAAAAAAGTGTCAGATATGAAATGGCTCCGTTTTATACGGAAATTGAAACCTTACAACATACAGAAGGGACTGCGTTACCTGAAACATTATGGCCCAAAGGAATTCCTGATCCGTCTTTCGGAGAGGATGGAGCCGGAGGAGGTTCCGTACGGACCGTGGCGGGAGCAGTACTGCGCAAAAGAGGAGGACCTGGCGCGTCAGAAAAATCATAAATTTTCTTATTGTCCGAAGATCAGCGTTGTTGTTCCGGCTTACCGTACGCCGGAAATTTTTCTGCGTCAGATGATCGAATCCCTGGAAAAACAGAGTTATGAAAACTGGGAACTGGTGATCGGAAATGCCAGCCCGGAGGATGAGACGATGGCGCGCATCCTGAAAGAGTATACCGGAAAAGATCCGCGCGTAAAGAACGTTCCGATTCCGGAAAATATCGGCATTGCAGAGAATACAAATGCAGCGCTTGCCGCAGCAGCGGGAAATTTCGTCGGTTTTATGGATCACGACGATCTGCTTGCGCCGGATGCACTCTTTGAAATTGCCATCCGTCTGGAAAAAGATCCGTCCATCGATGCTTTTTATACCGATGAGGACAAGGTACGGACCGATCTGTCCGAGTATTTCCAGCCGCATTTCAAACCGGATTTCAATCTGGATCTGCTGCGGTCAAACAATTATATCTGCCATTTCTTCGTTGTACGGCGGGAGATTGCGGAGAAAACCGGCGGCCTTCGTCCGGAATACAATGGGGCGCAGGATTATGATTATATCTTCCGCTGCACGGAAATGGCGGGAAAAATTGTACACATTCCGAGAGTTTTATATCACTGGAGGGTCCATAGCGCTTCCACCGCAGACAATCCGGCAAGCAAGCTGTACGCGTATGAGGCCGGAAAAAAGGCAATTGAGGGAAACCTTGCGCGCTGTGGCGAAGAGGGAACCGTCACACTGCGTTCGGATTATGGCTTCTACGATGTAGATTATAAACTGCGGGGAACGCCTCTGGTTTCGATTCTGATCCCGAACAAGGATCAGGCCGATACGTTACGCACCTGTCTGGAATCCATTAAGAAGAAGTGCATGTATCCATCCTATGAGATTCTGATTATTGAGAACAACAGCACTGAGGAAGCAACGTTTTCCTATTACAAAGAACTCGAAGCACAGGGCATCCGTGTCCTGAAGTATCCAAAACAGGGCTTTAACTATTCTGCGATCAATAATTTCGGCGTCAAAGAGGCAAAGGGAGAGTATCTCCTGTTTCTCAATAACGATATGGAAATTATCACACCCGATTTTATGGAAAAGATGGTGTCCAATCTGCAAAGACCGCAGATCGGGGCGGTCGGCGCGAAGCTGTATTACCCGGACAACACGGTGCAGCATGCGGGTATCATCATCGGTATCGGCGGCATTGCGGGCCACGCCTTTTTAGGGCTGGCGCGCGGAAGAAGCGGCTACCTGCATAAGGCATCGCTCCAGATGAATGTGAGTGCGGTGACAGCAGCGTGCATGATGATGAAAAAAGAGGTCTTTGAGGAGGTCGGCGGCTTTGAAGAAGAACTGTCCGTCGCTTTCAATGATGTTGATCTGTGCCTGCGCATTGGAAAAGCAGGTTATAAAATCGTATACAATCCGCACGTGGAGCTGTACCATTATGAATCGAAATCTAGGGGAGCAGAGGATGACGAGAAGAAGGTGCGCCGCTTCCAGTCGGAAATCGAATTTATGCGCAGCCGCTGGATTGGGCTGTTAAAGGCAGGAGATCCCTGCTACAATCCAAATTTAACGCTGGCATCGTGGAACTATGGACTGCGTGCCGACGGCAGGGGAGTAAAACCATGGACAAAGTAGCAGTTGTAATACCAAATTATAATGGATACCGGTATCTGGAGACGTGCTTTGCAGCGCTTGCAAAGCAGACCTTTACGGAATTTACCACATATTTCGTGGACAATGGTTCACAGGATGAGAGCTGTGCGTTTCTGCGGGAACACTACCCGGAGACGAAAATCATCCAGCTCGATGATAACTATGGCTTCAGCCGTGCGGTCAACGAAGGCATCCGCCAGTCGAAGGAGCCGTATGTGATCCTTTTAAACAACGACACCGAAGTGTTCCAGGACTTTGTCGAGCGCCTTTATGAGGGAATCTGTAAAAGAAAGAATGCGTTTGCATGCAGCGCAAAGCTGATTTCCTATCAGGAGCGTGATAAAATCGACGATGCGGGAAATTACTATAATATGCTGGGATGGGCATTCGCAAGAGGAAAAGGAAAACCGGTCAGTGAATTTGAAACGTCCGACCGGATTTTTGCGGCCTGCGCCGGAGCAGCGATCTACCGCCGGGAATTTCTGGAAAAGACCGGACTTTTTGACGAAGAACATTTCGCTTATCTGGAAGATACCGACATCGGCTATCGTGCGCGGCTTTTGGGCTACGAGAACTGGTATGAGCCGTCCGCGAAGGTTTACCACGTCGGAAGCGGAACGAGCGGCTCCCGGTATAACCTCTTTAAAATCCGTTATTCTTCCAGGAACAATATTTATCTGATCTATAAAAATATGCCGGTTTTACAGATTTTGCTTAACCTGCCGGCCTTTATCCTCGGTTTTTCGGCAAAACTGGTCTTTTTTGCATCGAAGGGATATGGAAAAGAATATCTGGCAGGAATCAAGAATGGTTTTTTCATCTGCCGGAAGCCGGAAAACAGAGCAAAAAAGATCCGTTTTGAGTGGAAGCGCCTCGGCACGTATTTTGTCATCGAATGGGAGCTTTTTATCAATGTGTTCCGGAGATTTCTGGAGAGGGTATAAGGATTCTTTCAAAAGATTACGAAAAAGTTAAAAAGTTTACGGAAATAAGAAGAATGTTAGAAAAATATGATTGCTCTTTTTTGAAACTTATTGTATAGTTAGGGGTAGGGAATTTTTAAATCCCGAAAAAAACAGATAAGGTGAACGAATTTGATCAACGATAATCAGAAATATTTTGACCGGATGCACGTTCTGATCGATGCCCTGGTGCTCGCACTTTCCTACGTACTGTCCTGGTACTGCTATGTGCGGCTGGGCGTTATGAATAATCATCCGGAGAGGGGAATTCTGCCGCCGGCGACGTATATGATGGCACTGCTCTATATCGTGCCCGGCTATCTGCTGCTTTACTATGCATTCAATCTCTATGCATCCAAGCGTTTTCAGGGAAGACGTCTGGAATTTGCCAATATCTTAAAAGCGAATACGGTTGGATTTCTGGTCTGGCTGGCCAGCCTTTACATGGTGCGCCAGGTTCACTTTTCCCGTGGTATGCTCTGCATCTTCTTTGTGCTGAATGTGACACTGGAAACGATCGTAAGAAATCTGATCCACTATATCTTAAGCAATATGTGGAAACACGGCCGCAACCAGAAGCAGATTCTGATGGTCGGCTACAGCCGTGCGACTGAGGAATACATTGACCGGATCATTGCAAACCCGGAGTGGGGCTATCTCGTCCGCGGAATCCTCGATGACCATGTCAAAGCGGGAACGATGTACCGCGGTGTCAAGGTTCTTGGAAGAATCAACAATCTTTCAGTCATTCTGCCGGAAAACAAACTGGATGAAATTGCCATTACCCTTGGCCTGAACGAATACTTCCGCCTGGAGGAGATCGTTGCCATGTGTGAAAAATCCGGCGTACATACCCAGTTTGTGCCGGATTACCACAACATCATTCCGACAAAGCCGTACACAGAAGACCTGCAGGGACTTCCTGTCATCAATATCCGCTATGTGCCGCTTTCCAACACGTTCAACGCGATGCTGAAACGGATTGTGGATATTTTCGGCGCGTTCGTGGCGATCATTCTGTTCTCACCGGTGATGCTGTTTTCCTGCATCATGATCAAGCTGACCTCACCGGGTCCGCTGATCTACCGTCAGACACGCGTCGGACTGCACAACAAACCGTTTGAAATGTACAAGTTCCGTTCGATGGAAGTTCAGACGGAGGAGAAAGAAAAGAAGGCATGGACCGTGAAGAATGACCCGCGTGTGACGGGATTTGGAAAATTCATGCGCCATACCAGCATTGATGAGCTTCCACAGCTCTTTAACATCTTAAAAGGAGATATGAGCCTGGTCGGACCGCGGCCGGAGCGACCTTTCTTTGTGGAAAAATTCCGGGAGGAAATCCCGCGTTATATGGTAAAACATCAGGTGCGTCCCGGTCTTACGGGGTGGGCACAGGTGAATGGATACCGGGGAGACACTTCCATCCGAAAGCGTATTGACTGTGATCTGTATTATATTGAAAACTGGACGCTGGGACTTGATTTTAAAATTCTGTTCCTGACCTTTTTCAAAGGATTTGTGAATAAAAACGCTTACTAAAAGATAAGGGGAAAAGAGATGTCGAAGAAGAATTACAAAAAGAGCAGAAAATACAAAAAAATGCGCCGCAGAAAAATAATTTTCGGAATTGAAATCACCGTTCTGCTGATTCTTTCCGGAATTCTGTTCGTCTACGCATGGATCAACCGTTCGATGGATAAGATGAATCAGGATACGCTGGACAGCTCCCAGATTCAGATCAACAGTGAAGTAAAGGCAAATACCGATCTCTCACAGATGTCCGGTACACAGGTCATCGCGCTGGTCGGCGTGGATGCCAGAGGTGTGAAAGGCTCCGAGCTGGCAGAAAGCATGAACAGTGACACTATTATTCTCTGTTGTATTGATCACGACAAGCAGGAAATCCGTATGGTGTCGATTATGCGTGACACCTGGATGAATATGGCGAAATATACCGATGAATATTATGAGTTTGACAAAGCCAATTCCGCCTATAACCGCGGCGGTCCGGAGAGTATGCTCTCCATGCTGAATACAAACCTTGACCTTGCACTGACCGATTACGTTACCGTAAACTTCAAGGCACTCGCCGATGCGATTGATGTCCTGGGCGGTCTCGACATCGAGATGACAAATGCAGAGTGTGTTCATGCAAACAACTACAACAGAGAGGTATCGGAAGCACAGGGCGTAGAGTATGAAGCTATTCCGTATGATGAGGACCTTGGGGATGATTACAGCGAAGTACGTCATGTCAGCGGTGCACTTGCAACCTCCTATGCGCGGATCCGTTACGGCGGCGGCGACGATGCGAAACGTACGAGCCGTCAGCGAATCGTCATCAATCTCATGGTACAGAAGATTAAACAGAATCCGACCAAGATTCCGGAGATTCTGGATAAAGTGATGGGAAATGTCAGCACCAGTCTTACCAAAAACGAAATTCTGGAACTTGGCATGCATGCGGTAACGTACAAAATGGGAACATCTTATGCATATCCGTTCCAGCTGTGTTATGGAGAAAATGTAGAAAGCGCACTTGGTGTTGATGTCGTAATTCCGGTTACACTGGAACACAATGTAAAGGAACTGCACGCTTATCTGTATCCGACGATGAGCTATGATCCATCTGCAGCCGTGATAGAGTACAGTGACTATATTGCAAGAGAGAGCGGCTACGATGATGATATGATTGAGTATGTACTGAATCAGGGACCGGGCGCTGCAACAGATTCTGTGGTAGCAGGAGATTAAAATACAGGGAGAATACGACAAGATGAGTCAATATACCGTTGATGTCATGATACCAACGTATAAACCAGGGCAGGAGTTCGCAGAACTTCTGCCCCGCCTTTTAAAACAGACTTACCCGATCCGTTCGATCCGGGTCGTGAATACGGGGAAAAAGTTCTGGAATCCGGCGTGGGAGCAGCTTTCAGACAAGATTATGGTGGAGCATATTCAGCCGAGCGAGTTCGACCACGGCGGAACGAGAAGGGCGATGGCAGAAAGTTCAGATGCGGATCTTCTGCTTTTTATGACCCAGGATGCCATGCCGTACGATAATGCGTGCGTGGAACATCTGGTGGAAAAATTTTCACTGCCGCATGTGAAGGCGGCCTATGCGCGGCAGCTTCCGCGGGATGACTGCCGTACACTGGAACGGTTTACGAGAGGCTTTAACTATCCGGACGAGAGTGATATCAAGGATGCCGGTGATCTGCCAAAACTTGGTGTTAAGACTTTTTTCTGTTCCAATGTCTGTGCAATGTATGACCGCAGGACATATGAAGAGCTGGGTGGATTTGTAGAAAGCACCTTGTTTAACGAAGATATGATCTATGCCGGGCATCTTGTGCAGGCGGGCTATGCGATTGCCTATGCGGCAGATGCGAAGGTGGTACATTCCCACAATTACGGTTGTCTGGCACAGCTTCACCGCAATTTCGACCTCGGTGTATCCCAGGCACAGCATCCGGAGATCTTTGATGCGTATCCGTCTGAGAGTGAGGGAATCCGTATGGTGAAAAAATCGGCATCCTACGTCTGCGAAATTCATAAGCCGTGGCTGCTCGTCACGTTATTCTTTCAAAGCGGATTCAAATATGTGGGCTACTTCCTCGGAAAACGATACAAAAGCCTTCCGGACAGTGTAATCCGCTGGTGTACCTCAAACAAAACATGGTGGGAATATCACGGAAAGATACGAAAAAAACGAAATAGAAGATAAGTGAAAGTAAAAAACAAAAATAAAAAGATCTTGTAAGTAAATACGAAATGCTCCATAAGGTTGACAGAGAACGGAGCAGCGTGGTAAAAAAGTAAAGAACAAGAAATTAGAAGGCGGCATAACCTGAAAACAGAACAAGGGTGCCGCCTTTTACTGTTAGGAGGAAAAAATCTATGTGTGGAATTGTTGGATATATTGGAACCTGCCAGGCTGCCCCGGTGCTGCTGGACGGATTGTCAAAGCTGGAGTACCGCGGATACGATTCGGCCGGAATTGCTGTATACGATGGAAACAAAATTCAGATGCAGAAAGCAATGGGCCGTCTGAAGGTGCTTGAGGAAATGACACAAAATGGAGCGACACTTCCGGGTACCGTAGGAATCGGACATACGAGATGGGCAACGCATGGGGCACCTTCCGATCTGAATGCACATCCGCATTTCAATAAAGACCACTCGATTGTCGTTGTACACAATGGAATTATTGAGAATTATCTGAAATTAAAGAAAAAACTGATGTCCAAAGGATATGAGTTCCTTTCGGAGACAGATACCGAGGTAATTGCCCATATGCTGGATTACTATTATAACGGCGATCCGCTTGCAACGATCACAAAGGTTATGCACCGTATGGAGGGATCGTATGCACTGGGTATCCTGTTCCGCGACCATCCGGATGAGGTGTATGCGGTCCGTAAAGACAGCCCGCTGATCGTTGGTACAAGTAAGAGCGGAAACCTGATTGCATCCGACGTTCCGGCTGTACTGAAATATACAAGAGATGTCTATTTTCTGGAAAATGAGGAGATTGTCAAGCTGACCCGAGACGGCCTTCATTTTTACAATATCGATGAGGAGGAGCTGCAAAAGGAGCCTACGCACATCGAATGGGATATGAATGCCGCAGAGAAAGGCGGCTATGAGCATTTTATGCTGAAAGAGATGCATGAGCAGCCAAAAGCCGTAAAAGATACGCTGACCCCACGCATCAAGAATGGTGACGTAGTGATCGAGGAGCTTGGCATGACGGACGAAGAGATCCGTACAATCAGCAAGATCTTTATCGTTGCCTGCGGTTCCGCATACCACACCGGTGTAACCGCAAAATACATCTTCGAAAAGCTGGCAAGAATCCCGGTTGAGGTAGATCTGGCAAGCGAATTCCGCTACTGTGATCCGATTCTGCCGGAAAATACGCTCGTGGTCATCGTCAGCCAGTCGGGTGAGACGGCCGATACCCTCGCGGCTCTCCGCCTTGCAAAAGAAAAGGGCGTGCGTACCCTTGGCATCGTAAACGTAGTTGGAAGTTCGATTGCAAGAGAGGCAGACAATGTCATGTACACCTGGGCCGGTCCGGAGATCGCTGTTGCGACAACGAAAGCGTACAGCACACAGCTTATCGCGCAGTATCTTCTGGCGATGAAGTTTGCCAAAGTACGCGGAACCGTTTCACAGAATGACTTCGATGCAATGATCCAGAGCCTTGAGCGCCTGCCGGAGCAGATTTCCCTGCTGCTGTCCCACAAGGAGAACGTACAGCGTTTTGCCAACCGTTATCTTGCGGCAGAACACGTCTTTTTCATCGGACGCGGCATCGACTATGCAATCTCGATGGAGGGCTCCCTGAAGCTGAAAGAGATTTCCTACATCCATTCCGAGGCGTATGCAGCCGGTGAGCTGAAACACGGAACCATTTCCCTGATTGAGGACGGACGCCTTGTCGTAGCCGTGCTGACCCAGCCGGAGCTCTACAAGAAAACGATCAGCAATATTCAGGAAGTGAAGACACGAGGCGCGTTTGTCATGGCGGTAACGACCGTTGGCAATACAGAAGTGGAAAAAGTAGCCGACTACGTAGTTTACCTGCCGGAGACAAATCCGATTTTTGCAAACTCCCTGGCGATCATTCCGCTGCAGCTCTTTGGCTACTACGTATCGATCGGCAGAGGCCTCGATGTGGATAAACCGAGAAACTTGGCGAAATCCGTTACGGTAGAATAAAAACCGCAGCATAAAATTCCTCTTTTTTCAAAATTATCACAGTTTCAACACAATTCTAACGTACAATAGGCAGTAGAAAATGAAGAAAGAAATAAGAGCACTGTGTATTGGTGCCTGAGATAGAAAAGAGAAAGAGGGATCAGCCATGAGTGAAGAATTCAAAAAAGAAGAAATAAATGGTGAGGCAGCAGAGGAAACCAAAGCTGCAGAGCATACAGAAGAAGTAAAAGCAGAAACGACAGCAGAGCAGAGTGCGGCAGAGACGGAAAAACCGCAGGAAACCGCAGAAGCGCCGAAGGCGGAAGAAAAGAAAACGACAACCTACAGCTGGGTGAATCCGAAAATCAGCGGAAAGACCGGCGAGGAGAATAACAGCGCTTCCTACACCGGAAAACCGGAGCCGTCGGAGGCAAAGGCAGAGCAGACATCTTCTGCAAAGACAGAACATTATCAGTACCAGTCACAGACACAGAGTGCTCCGAAGCAGGAAAAACCACAGTTTTCTGCCGTTCCGCAGCCGCAGGATCACAAAAAGAAAGCGAAAAAACCAATGTCAGCCGCAAAAAAATGGGGCATGACACTTGCCATGGCAGCGTGCTTCGGACTCGTGGCAGGCGGTGTTTTCATTGGGACTGCAGCAGTCGGTACGAAAGTGATCGGTACAGCAACAGAGCAGAAGCAGGAAGTTACAATTCCGACGACCACCACAACAACGGCAGCAGACAGCAGTGATACCTCCGATACCGTAAAAGCAACCGGCGAGATGTCCGTGAAAGATGTTGCATCGAGTGCGATGCCGTCTCTGGTAGCAATTTCTACGACAACGGTGGAAGAAGTTGAGACATTCTTCGGAACCACAAGCCAGGAAGTTCCTGCAAGCGGAACCGGAGTTATTGTCGGACAGAACGACGATGAGCTCCTGATTGCGACAAACAACCACGTTGTCAGCGGTGCAACGTCTCTTTCCGTCAGCTTTATCGACGATGAGACGGTAGAAGGCCAGATCAAAGGTACCGATGCGGACAATGACCTTGCTGTTGTTGCAGTAAAACTTTCCGACATCAAGGACGAGACAAAGAGCCAGATCAAAATTGCCGTGATGGGAAATTCCGATGACCTTGAGGTCGGTGATCAGGTTGTGGCAATCGGAAATGCACTGGGAACCGGCCAGTCCCTGACGAGCGGATATATCAGTGCAAAAGACCGTACGATCTCCAGTCAGGATGAGAGTACCGGCGAGACGATTACTTCTGAGGGACTGATCCAGACCGATGCAGCCATCAACCCTGGAAACAGCGGCGGCGCCCTTCTAAACATGAACGGTGAGCTGATCGGCATTAACGAAGCAAAATACAGCTCCACACAGGTCGAGGGCATGGGCTTTGCGATCCCGATTTCGAAAGCGGAGCCGATTCTGCAGAACCTGATGAACCTGACAACAAGATACAAAGTCAGCGATGATGAGGCCGCTTATATCGGAATCAACATGGCAGATGTCAGCGCAGATGTTTCCCAGAACTACGGTATTCCGACCGGTGTCTGCATCATGAGCGTTGTGGACGGCAGCCCGGCAGCCGATGCGGGCTTCAAGAAAGGCGATGTTATCACCACGTTTGATGGAAGAAGCATCTCGAACGCCAAAGGCTTAAAAGAGACACTGACCTATTATGCGGCAGGCGAGACTGTAGATGTCACCGTACAGCGCGCGGACAACGGTGAGTACAAAGAAGTAACACTGACGCTGACCCTTGGCTCTGCAGCAGATATGCCGCAGACGAGCGGAAGCAGCAACGGAACCACAAACGACGGAACCGGAAGCTCCGATCAGAATGACCAGGGTATTCAGAATCCGTTTGGCAACAGATAAAAACTCGAAATAACTATTTCCTAAGAGAAAAAAGACGGACAGCACAGGAATATGAACGCCTGGCTGTCCGCCTTTTTCTGCATTTTTTGATATAATTTTTTGAATTTGTAAAATTCTTAAAAAAGTTGGTAATTTTTAAGAAAGTTTTTACTTGTGACCCTATGGCTTTTGGGCTATAATCAAGCTAGACCAAGCGATCTATTACAGAAAGGAATTTGAAAAATCATGTCAGAAGAGAAAGACAGAGTGGACGGTACCGCGGACGAAACGAAGGCGGAAACAAAAAGCTCTGACCATCATACAGAAGATACCTATGAAAAAGTCTGCTTCATGTGCCGCAGACCGGAGAGCAAAGCCGGAAAGATGATTACCCTTCCGGGAAACATCAATATCTGCCCGGACTGCATGCAGAAGAGCTTTGATACCATGAACCAGAACCCGGGCCAGATCAATGAGATGATGAATAATATGAACAACATGCCGAATATCGGCATGTTCGATCTCTCCGGGCTTTCCAACCAGATCCCGAACCGGCAGCGGGTAAAGAAAAAAGAAGAAAAGAAGAAAACAAAAGAATTTTCCATCAAGGACATTCCGCCGCCGCACCGGATCAAGGCGATGCTTGACGAATACGTCATCGGCCAGGAACGTGCAAAGAAAGTCATGTCGGTTGCCGTTTATAACCATTACAAACGTGTCTTTGCACCGCAGGACGGAAATATCGAGATCGAAAAATCCAACATGCTGATGATCGGACCGACCGGTTCCGGAAAAACGTATCTGGTGCAGACACTGGCACGCCTCTTAGATGTGCCGCTTGCCATCACGGACGCCACATCCCTTACCGAAGCGGGTTATATCGGTGATGATATTGAAAGCGTGGTATCTAAGCTTTTAGCGGCCGCAGACAACGATGTGGAGCGCGCGGAGCACGGTATCATCTTCATCGACGAGATCGACAAGATTGCGAAAAAGAAAAATACAAACCAGAGAGATGTCAGCGGAGAAGCTGTACAGCAGGGAATGCTGAAGCTCCTCGAGGGCAGCGACATCGAAGTTCCGGTGGGAGCCAACAGCAAAAATGCGATGGTTCCGCTCGAGACCGTCAATACCAGAAACATTCTCTTTATCTGCGGCGGTGCCTTCCCGGATCTGACGGACATCATCAAGGAGCGTCTGAACAAGACAGCTTCCATTGGCTTCCAGGCGGATCTGAAGGACAAGTATGATGGGGATAAGAACCTGCTGTCACAGGTGACCTTAGAAGACCTTCGGACTTTCGGTATGGTGCCGGAGTTCCTTGGCCGTCTGCCGATCGTATTTACGCTGGAGAGTCTCAATGAGGATATGCTGGTCGAGATCTTAAAAGAACCGAAAAATGCGATCCTGAAGCAGTATAAGAGACTGCTCGAACTCGACGAGGTGAAACTGGAATTTGATGATGATGCACTTCGCTCTATTGCAAGAAAAGCGCTGGAAAAAGATACCGGTGCGAGAGCACTCCGTTCGATCATCGAGGATTTCATGCTGGATATCATGTATGAGATTCCAAAGGACAGCAGCATCGGAGAGGTTATCATCACAAAAGACTATATTGAAAAGACCGGCGGGCCGACGATTCTCCTGCGCGGTCAGGAAGTTCCAAAGTTAGAGCAGAAATAAGGTAACTGGAAAACACAGCGGAGCAGACGTGAAACTGGCGTTTTCTTGAAATAAGAGATAAGAAAGAGAGGGTTTTAACTATGGCAGAGGATTTTTTTGGAAATTTAAGTAAAACACTGAAAAAAACAGTGGATACTGTGGGAAAGAAAACAGATGAATTCGTAGAAATTCAGAAGATCCGCACCCGTCAGCATGCGCTCGAGGATCAGATTGAGAAGAATTACCAGGATATCGGACTGATCATCTACAACCGCTATCTGAACGGCGAAGCATTCGACGAGAATCTTGCCGGCATCTGCAAAGATATCACCGATCTGGAAAAAGAGATTGCAGACTGCAAGGAAGATGTGGCAAACAA
Source organism: Blautia sp. TF10-30 (assembly GCF_003481245.1). Lineage (NCBI taxonomy): Bacteria > Bacillati > Bacillota > Clostridia > Lachnospirales > Lachnospiraceae > Blautia > Blautia sp. TF10-30. Next base: position 156,222 of record NZ_QUKM01000003.1, on the reverse strand, counting down.
GAGAGGCCGCATCGTATGCCCGGCCTGCGGCGCAAGTGTTCCGAAAGATGCAGCTTTCTGCATGCGCTGCGGTGCTGCTATGCCGGAGAAGGAAGATGAGCCGGAGGATGCCGAGTTTGTACACGTAGAACCGGAAGAAAAAGCAGAAGAAACCGAAGCAGCAGCGCCGGAAGAAGAGCCTGAAAAAGAAGCAGAGGTACCGGAAGAGGAATGATCTGGACCCTGCTGCCGGGAGCGGTTTTCCTTGCAGACGGATGCCTGAAAAAGAAGGCAGAAGAGGAGTTAAAGGAAAATGAGCAGATCCCGGTCTGCAAAGGACATATTGTCCTGCGGAAATGTCATAACCGCGGCGTAGCGGGCGGCGGCTTCGCGGACAGCACGAAGAAGGTGGAATTTCTCACCTTCTTTTTGCTGTCCGGACTGTGGGCGCGTCTCGGAGCGCTGGCGGGCAGACGTAAGTGTAAGGCGAAGAAGCTTGGGCTTGCGCTTACGATTGGCGGCGGCATGTCGAACTGGTATGACCGGCATAAGAGAGGTTACGTGACCGACTATGTCAGCTTCCGGTTTGGACCGGAGAAGTTCCGCAGACTTGTGTTCAATGTTTCTGATTTCTGTATTTTCTTCGGACTTGCGCTGCTAACGGCAATTTCCTGCCGGGAGTCCAGGTGATGCAGAATCTCCCGAAAAGCCCTGCGGATGGCGGGCTTTTCGGGGCAAAAAAGAAAATTTGAAATTTTTTGAAAAAATTTGAAAAAAGCTGTTGACAGATTCGAAATCATCTGGTAATATATGTTTTGTTGAGCGGCACATGAGAGCTGCAAGACAAGAAATGCAGGAGTGGCGGAATTGGCAGACGCGCAGGCTTCAGGTGCCTGTGGTCGCAAGATCGTGTGGGTTCAAGTCCCATCTCCTGCATTATTTTTCGCTTTGCGTATCAAGAATTGGTCCGGTGGACCAATTCGGATTACCCTGCCTGGAATGATGCAGAAACTTCCCGGCAGGGTCTTTTTATTTCTGTGCGGAGAAGATGTGCAGACGGGGAAAGAAAAACAGACGAATCTCAGACAGTGTAAAATTGTTTAAAATTATCGCTATTATCCATATTTTTCATAAAATCAAAAAAATTAAAATTTTTTCAAAAAAGTGTTGACTTTTCTTTAGAAAGCTGTTATTATCTATCTTGTCAAGCGGACAACCGCTAAGACAACTAAGAAATGCAGGAGTGGCGGAATTGGCAGACGCGCAGGCTTCAGGTGCCTGTGGTCGCAAGATCGTGTGGGTTCAAGTCCCATCTCCTGCATTATTTTTTTGCTTTGCGTATCAAGAATTGGTCCGGTGGACCAATTCGGATTGCCCTGATGGGAAGTGTGGAAACTTTCCGTCAGGGTATTTTTATTTTTCCAGAAAAGAAATTTCCGTAATTCGACAAAAATAGTTGAAATGTTTCCCTGGTTGTGATAGAATCTGAAAGATTAAAGTATGAGATGCATATTTCATACAAACTCAAAACCGAACGAAAAAGAAAGGAAAACGGTGGAATGATGAAAGCTTTTCTAATCTTAGAAGACGGGCATGTCTTTACCGGAACCAGCATTGGTTCACAAAAAGAAGTGATCAGTGAAATCGTATTTAATACATCCATGACTGGATATCTCGAAGTGCTGACCGACCCATCCTATGCGGGACAGGCAGTATGTATGACGTATCCTCTTATTGGAAACTATGGAATTTGTTATGATGATCAGGAGTCCTTAAGACCCTGGCCGGATGGCTATATTGTAAGAGAATTATCCCGTCTCCCCAGCAACTTCCGTTGCCAGGACACCATTCAGAATTTCCTGAAAAAGTTCGATATTCCCGGAATCGCCGGAATCGATACTCGTGCTCTTACCAAAATTCTTCGTGAAAAAGGTACCATGAACGGTATGATCACGACCAACGAAAATTATCACCTCGATGAAATTATTCCAAAATTAAAAGCGTATAATACCGGAAAAGTTGTAGAAAAGGTAACCTGCTCTGAAAAATCAGTTTTAAAAGGAGAAGGCCTTAAAGTTGCACTTCTGGATCTTGGCGCAAAGAACAACATCGCACGTTCCTTAAATGAGCGCGGATGCGAAGTGACCATTTATCCGGCGCTTACTACAGCAGAAGAGATCCTCGCCGCAAATCCGGACGGAATCATGCTGTCCAACGGCCCTGGAGATCCGAAAGAGTGCGTATCCATTATCAAAGAGATTAAAAAACTGTACGATTCCAATGTACCGATCTTTGCAATCTGTCTTGGACATCAGCTGATGGCACTGGCTACCGGCGCAGATACCCACAAGATGAAATACGGCCACCGCGGCGGAAACCACCCGGTCAAGGACCTTGCAACCGGAAGAGTTTACATTTCTTCCCAGAACCACGGCTATGTCGTAGATACCGATACCCTGGATCCGAATGTGGCAGTTCCGGCCTTTGTGAACGTCAACGACGGCACCAACGAGGGACTCAAATACGTCGGCAAAAACATCTTTACCGTACAGTTCCATCCGGAGGCATGCCCTGGCCCGCAGGATTCCGGATACCTGTTTGATCGATTCCTTGAGATGATGGGAGGTAACAAATAATGCCAAAGAATCCGAATATTAAAAAAGTTCTGGTTATCGGTTCCGGTCCGATCGTCATCGGACAGGCAGCAGAGTTCGACTACGCAGGAACACAGGCGTGCCGTTCCCTGAAAGAAGAGGGAATGGAAGTTGTTCTTCTGAACTCCAACCCGGCAACCATCATGACCGATAAAGACATCGCAGACCGCGTTTACATCGAGCCGCTGACCGTAGAAGTGGTAGAGCAGCTCATCCAGAAGGAAAAACCGGACAGCGTTCTTCCGACTCTGGGAGGCCAGGCAGGACTGAACCTTGCGATGGAACTCGAAGAAAAAGGCTTCTTAAAAGAAAACAACGTACGCCTGATCGGTACCACAGCACAGACCATCAAAAAAGCAGAGGACCGTCAGGAATTCAAAGATACTATGGAAAAAATCGGCGAGCCGGTAGCGGCATCCCTGGTTGTCCATGATGTACAGGCTGGTATCGATTTCACCAACAAGATCGGTTATCCGGTTGTACTGCGTCCGGCTTACACCCTCGGCGGAAGCGGCGGCGGTATCGCTTACAACGAAGAAGAGCTGATCGAGATCCTCTCGAACGGACTCCGTCTTTCCCGTGTCGGCGAAGTACTCGTTGAAAGATGTATCGCCGGATGGAAAGAGATCGAGTACGAGGTAATGCGGGACAGCGCAGGAAACTGCATCACCGTCTGCAACATGGAGAACATCGACCCGGTCGGCGTTCACACCGGAGACAGTATTGTCGTAGCACCGTCCCAGACCCTGGGAGATAAAGAGTATCAGATGCTGCGTACTTCCGCACTCAACATCATCACCGAGCTCGGCATCACCGGCGGATGCAACGTACAGTATGCGTTGAATCCGGACAGCTTCGAGTACTGTGTTATCGAGGTAAATCCGCGTGTCAGCCGTTCTTCCGCACTGGCTTCCAAAGCGACCGGTTATCCGATTGCAAAGGTTGCTGCAAAGATCGCACTTGGCTACACTCTGGATGAGATCCCGAACGCCATTACCGGAAAAACCTACGCAAGCTTCGAGCCGATGCTGGATTACTGTGTTGTAAAAATCCCGCGTCTGCCGTTCGATAAGTTTATCAGTGCAAAACGTACCCTGACCACACAGATGAAGGCGACCGGTGAGGTCATGAGTATCTGCAATAATTTTGAAGGTGCGCTGATGAAAGCAATCCGTTCCCTGGAGCAGCACGTAGATTCCCTGATGTCCTATGATTTCAGTCATCTTTCCAAAGATGAGCTGATCGAAGAGCTTCACATCGTAGACGATATGAGAATCTGGAGAATCGCAGAGGCGATCCGTCAGGGCATCTCCTACGACGAGATCCACGAGATCACCAAAATCGATGTATGGTTCATCGATAAGCTGGCTATCCTCGTTGAGATGGAGCAGGCATTACGGGCCAAAGAGCTGGATGAGGATCTTCTGCGCGAAGCAAAACGCCTTGAGTTCCCGGATTACCTGGTGGCAAAACTGGCAGGAAAGACCGAAGAAGAAGTAAAAGCGTTAAGAAAACAGTATGATATCACCGCAGCTTACAAGATGGTAGATACCTGTGCCGCTGAGTTCGCAGCAACCACACCGTATTACTATTCCGTATACGGCGGCGAAAACGAAGCTGTCGAGACAAACGACAGAAAGAAAGTCCTCGTCCTTGGTTCCGGCCCGATCCGTATCGGACAGGGTATCGAGTTTGACTTCTGCTCCGTACATTGTACCTGGGCATTCAAGAAAGAGGGCTATGAGACCATCATCATCAACAACAACCCGGAGACCGTCAGCACCGACTTCGATATCGCAGATAAACTGTATTTCGAGCCGCTGACACCGGAAGATGTAGAAAATATCGTCAACATCGAGCATCCGGACGGAGCCGTTGTACAGTTCGGCGGCCAGACCGCGATCAAGCTGACCGAAGCACTCCTGAAAATGGGTGTGCCGATCCTTGGAACATCTGCAGAGAACGTAGATGCCGCAGAGGACCGTGAGCTGTTCGATGAGATCCTGGAGCAGTGTGAAATCCCGCGTCCGAAGGGACACACCGTATTCACCGCAGAAGAGGCGAAAAAAGCAGCCAACGAGCTCGGCTATCCGGTACTCGTCCGCCCGTCCTACGTCCTTGGAGGACAGGGTATGCAGATCGCCATCAGCGATGAGGACGTCGATGAATTTATCGGCATCATCAACCGGATCGCACAGGAGCATCCGATCCTGGTTGATAAATATCTGCAGGGCAAGGAGATCGAGGTTGATGCAGTCTGCGACGGCACCGATATTCTGATTCCTGGTATCATGGAGCACATCGAGCGCGCCGGCGTTCACTCCGGAGACAGTATCTCCGTTTATCCGGCACAGAGCATCAGCCAGCATGCAAAAGACACTATCGTAGAGTATACGAAACGTCTGGCAAGATCCCTGCATGTCATCGGTATGATCAACATCCAGTTCATCGTATGCGGTGAGGATGTTTACGTCATCGAGGTCAACCCGCGTTCTTCTCGTACCGTGCCATACATCAGCAAGGTAACCGGAATCCCGATCGTGCCGCTGGCAACGAAAGTCATCCTCGGCCACACGATCCGCGAGCTTGGCTACGAGCCGGGACTGCAGAGAGAGGCAGATTACATTGCCATCAAGATGCCGGTATTCTCCTTCGAGAAGATCCGCGGCGCAGATATCGCCCTTGGACCGGAGATGAAATCCACCGGTGAGTGCCTTGGTATTGCAAAGACCTTCAACGAGGCTCTTTACAAAGCATTCCTCGGCGCCGGAATCAACCTGCCGAAATATAAAAACATGATCATCACCGTAAAGGATGAGGATAAAGAGGATATCGTTCCGATCGCACAGAGATTCCAGGCTCTCGGCTACAAGATCTATGCGACGAGAAATACCGCGAAAGCCCTGAACGAGAACGGCGTCAATGCGATCCGCACCAACAAGATCGAGCAGCCGTCCCCGAACCTGATGGACCTGATCCTCGGCCACAAGATCGATCTCGTCATCGATACTCCGTCCCAGGGTGTTGAGCACTCCAAAGACGGATTCGTCATCCGCCGGAACGCGATCGAGACAGGTGTCAACGTACTGACCTCTCTGGATACCGCAACCGCACTCGTAACCAGTCTGGAAAATACAGATGTGAAGAAGCTGACCCTGATCGATATCGCAACGATCGACAAGAGATAAGCATGATAGAAGCATAAAGCAAAGAAAAGCTCTCTGCTGCAGAAACAAAGCGGCAGAGAGCTTTTTTGGCCGAATGTGGGTTTGAATGGATTTTACAAAAAAAGAAAACGTGACGCGCTTGTGTTTTTAGCATAAGTATGATAGATTTTTAATAGAATGCCAGAAAAGGGCATCCAATTCAAAAAGAGAAAGGTACATATCGTATGAACATCATTGAGTGGTTAAAGGTTATCCTGCTGGGTATCGTAGAGGGCATTACCGAGTGGCTTCCAATCAGCAGCACCGGCCACATGATTCTGGTAGATGAGTTTATTAAGCTGAATGTGACAGCTGATTTCAAGAATGTTTTTGAAGTTGTCATCCAGCTCGGTGCAATCCTTGCGGTTGTCGTCATCTATTTCTGGGATCTCTGGCCGTTTCATGGCAAAAGCAAAGCGAAAAGCAAGAGCTATTTTGCCAATCCAAGCGACAACAAGGTCTTTGCAGGTATTCAGAACTTTGTAGACAATTACTGTTATCTGGACAAAATTATCATGTGGTTCAAGATCGTCGTATCGTGTCTGCCGGCAGCCGTGATCGGACTGGCATTCAACGACTGGATCGAGGCCCATTTGATGAATTACGTGATCGTAGCACTGATGCTGATCATCTATGGTGTCCTCTTCATCATCATTGAGAATTACAACAAGACGAGAACACTGTCTGCAACAAAAATCAAAGAGATTACCTGGAAAAATGCGCTGTATATCGGGGTTTTCCAGCTCCTTTCCATCGTACCGGGAACTTCCCGTTCGGGAGCAACCATCATCGGCGGTATCCTGCTGGGATGCTCGAGAGAGCTGGCATCGGAGTACACGTTTTTCCTTGCCGTTCCGGTTATGTTCGGCGCGAGCCTTTTAAAACTGGTAAAACACGGCTTTGCCTTTACCGGTGTTGAGGTGGCGATCATGATCGTCGGCATGCTGGTGGCATTTGCGGTATCGATTTTTGCCATCAAATTCCTGATGCAGTACATCAAGAAGCACGATTTCAAAGCCTTCGGCTGGTACCGTATCGTACTCGGTGTGATTGTGCTGCTGTATTTCGTAATCAAAACCGTAATTTTGAAAGCATAAAATCGAACAATTCCGAAAATTTACCGGGAAAAATAGAAGAAGAAGTATCGTAAAATGAAAAAAATTGTGCGATACTTCTTTTTTTACGCGAAAATTACAAAAAACCCTGTAAAAAGTAACCAAAAGCTGATATAATAAAACATAACAGGGGCACAGACGATACAGTTCACCCGCGCCATTCGCAAAACTGCGCTTTCAGCGCTTTCCGCTGCTGCGCAGCTCCTTTTGCTCATTTCTCGGCGCTCCCTTCGTGTGTTCTTGCAAACAAATTTTCATGCAAGCATGAAATTTGCCCGCCAGAACACACGAGTGAACTGTAAATTAAAAAAAATACCGAAAATTTGCCATATTTTTATTGACTAAAGATATTCTTATGGTAAAATAAATGTGTGCGCCCGAGAATATCTTTCTTTTCGGTGCAATCAGTATAGGGTGAACGTATCATCCAGGGCAATCTGGAAATACTTTACTATAACCTATCAAAATTACAAGTAGGAGGAAAAGTAACAATGGCAAAATGGGTTTACATGTTCACTGAAGGTAATGCAGACATGCGTAACCTTCTCGGTGGAAAAGGCGCAAACCTGGCTGAGATGACAAACCTGGGACTTCCTGTACCACAGGGATTCACGGTAACAACCGAGGCTTGTACACAGTACTATGAGGATGGCAGACAGATCAACGACGAGATCATGGGTCAGATCATGGAAGCAATCGATAAAATGGAAGGAATCACAGGAAAGAAATTCGGAGACGCTAAGAATCCGCTGCTCGTTTCTGTACGTTCCGGAGCAAGAGCTTCCATGCCAGGTATGATGGATACCATCCTGAACCTTGGTCTGAACGAAGAGGTTGTTGAAACTCTGTCACAGGCTTCCGGCAACCCACGTTGGGCTTGGGACTGCTACAGAAGATTCATTCAGATGTTCTCTGACGTAGTTATGGAAGTTGGTAAAAAATACTTCGAAGAGCTGATCGACAAGATGAAAGAGGAGAAAGGCGTAAAACAGGACGTAGATCTTGACGCAGATGACCTCAAAAAACTGGCTGAGCAGTTCAAAGCTGAGTACAAAGCTAAAATCGGTGAGGATTTCCCGACCGATCCTAAGGTACAGCTGATGGAGGCTGTAAAAGCCGTATTCCGTTCCTGGGACAACCCGAGAGCAAACGTTTATCGTCGTGACAACGACATCCCGTATTCCTGGGGTACCGCTGTTAACGTACAGATGATGGCATTCGGAAACATGGGAGATGACTGTGGTACAGGTGTTGCCTTCACCCGTGATCCTGCTACAGGAGAGAACGGACTGTTCGGTGAGTTCCTTACCAACGCACAGGGCGAGGACGTAGTTGCCGGTGTTCGTACACCTATGCACATTTCTGAGATGGAAGAGAAATTCCCGGAAGCTTTCAAACAGTTCAAAGAAGTTTGCAAAACTCTGGAAACACACTACAGAGATATGCAGGACATGGAGTTCACTGTAGAGCACGGTAAACTGTACATGCTGCAGACACGTAATGGTAAGAGAACAGCAAAAGCTGCTCTGAAAATCGCTTGCGACCTTGTAGATGAGGGAATGAGAACAGAGGAAGAGGCAGTTGCAATGATCGATCCTCGTAATCTTGACTCTCTGCTTCATCCGCAGTTCGATGCAAAAGCACTGAAAGAGGCTACTCCAATGGCAAAAGCACTGGGAGCATCTCCGGGAGCTGCTTGCGGTAAAATCGTCTTCACAGCAGATGATGCTGTTGAGTGGGCTGAAAGAGGAGAAAAAGTTGTTCTGGTTCGTCTTGAGACATCCCCAGAAGATATCACAGGTATGAAATCTGCACAGGGTATCCTGACTGTTCGTGGTGGTATGACCTCTCACGCAGCTGTAGTTGCCCGTGGTATGGGAACCTGCTGCGTATCCGGCTGCGGTGATATCGTAATGGACGAGGCAAACAAGAAATTTACACTGGCTGGAAAAGAGTACCACGAGGGAGACTGCATCTCTCTGGATGGTTCTACAGGATGCATCTATGACGGACTGATCCCGACCGTAGACGCTACCATCGCTGGTGAGTTCGGAAGAATCATGGGCTGGGCAGACAAATACAGAACCATGAAAGTTCGTACAAACGCTGATACTCCGGCTGACGCTAAAAAAGCTCGTGAGCTTGGAGCAGAAGGTATTGGTCTTTGCCGTACAGAGCATATGTTCTTCGAAGGCAACAGAATCGATGCATTCCGTGAGATGATCTGCGCTGAGACCGTAGAAGAGAGAGAAGCAGCACTTGCTAAGATCCTTCCGGAGCAGCAGGGAGACTTCGAGAAGCTGTATGAAGCTCTGGAAGGCAACCCGGTTACCATCCGTTTCCTGGATCCGCCGCTTCATGAGTTCGTTCCGACTGAGGAAGAGGACATCAAGAAACTGGCTGACGCTCAGGGCAAAACTGTTGAGCAGATTAAAGCAATCATCGCTAGTCTGCACGAGTTCAACCCGATGATGGGTCATCGTGGATGCCGTCTTGCTGTAACTTATCCGGAAATCGCTAAGATGCAGACAAGCGCAGTAATCCGCGCAGCCATCAACGTGAAGAAAGCTCATCCGGATTGGAATGTAAAACCGGAAATCATGATCCCACTTGTTGGCGATATCAAAGAGCTGAAATACGTTAAGAAATTCGTAGTAGAGACCGCTGACGCTGAAATCGCAGCAGCAGGCAGCGACCTTGAATACGAAGTTGGTACCATGATCGAGATCCCGAGAGCAGCTCTGACTGCAGATGAGATCGCAAAAGAGGCAGACTTCTTCTGCTTCGGAACCAACGACCTTACTCAGATGACTTACGGATTCTCCCGTGACGATGCTGGTAAATTCCTGAACGCTTACTATGACGCTAAGATCTTCGAGAACGATCCATTCGCAAAACTTGATCAGGACGGCGTTGGCAAGCTGATGAAGATGGCTATCGATCTTGGAAGACCGGTTAACTCTTCTCTGCACGTAGGTATCTGCGGTGAGCACGGTGGAGATCCGAGCTCCGTAGAGTTCTGCAACAAACTGGGTCTGGACTATGTTTCCTGCTCACCGTTCCGTGTGCCGATCGCCCGTCTGGCAGCAGCTCAGGCAGCTATCGCTCAGAAGAACGCTTAATTTAAGCAGAATCTGTCCGAATCAGGATTTTCATGCAGTAGCATGATTTGTGTTCAAACGTAAGGAGACCCCGGCGGTCTGTAGAAATACAGGCGCCGGGGTCTTTTTTAGCAATCGTTTAAAATCAAAGTGGGAGGGAAAACGGATGCAGAATGAAACAGCCAAAGAAAACCTGCTGCGGCAGATCCGGGAATACCGTCCGTACAATGAGCAGGAAGAGCGGGATCGGGCGATTCTGCTGAAATGGATGGAGAGCGGATGCGATATTTTGACGCGGGAAAATGAGACCGCACATCTGACTGTCTCCGCCTGGGTCGTAAGCCCGGATCGGAAGCAGGTGCTGATGGCGTATCACAATATTTACCATTCCTGGGCATGGCTCGGCGGCCACGCGGACGGAGATGCGGATCTTTGCAGCGTGGCGGTAAGAGAAGTGAAGGAGGAATCCGGGATTGAAGAGGTGAAGCTCTTATCGGATCAGCCATTCTCGCTCGAAATCCTGTCGGTGGACGGCCATGTGAAGCGCGGAAAGTACGTGACGGCACATCTCCATCTGAATGTGACATATCTCATGGAAGCAGATCCGGTACAGGAAATCCGCTGCAAGCCGGATGAAAACAGCGCAGTCGGCTGGATTCCGGTGGAGCAGATCGCAGAAAAATCGACAGAGCCGTGGTTTGTGGAGCGTGTGTATGGCAAGCTGTGTGAGAAAGTGAAAAGAGATTTCTGTGAAGTGTAATATGCAATCCGCGTATGAACTGCCATTTAGAATAAGCATTAGACAAATGAGCTGTTAGATGTCTAAAATAGAGACAGAAAGAAAAATGGCAGGAGGGGTTTTATGTTTACAAATCAGGATTTGAAAAAGCTGATTATTCCGCTTTTCCTAGAGCAGCTTCTGGTGGCTCTGGTCGGAATTGCGGACGTGTTTGTTATCGGATTTGTCGGAGAGGCGGCGGTTTCCGGTGTGTCACTGGTCAATGCGTTCAAAAGGTAGACTTAAGCTTCCAGAAAACGATCCTCTTTTTCTGACGACAGAAAAGTTGTTGGGAAAAGGGGATTTTTGGGGTAAAAGGGATTATTTCGGCGCGTTGAAAATCATGCCGGGGTATGGTAAAATGGACTCCGAAAAACAGCAAAAGGAGGACGTGACAGAAGATGAATGATATGAAGCGTCTGCTCTCGTATGCAGGTCCCTACAAGCGGGATATGATTTTCGGAGCAGTGCTGGTATTGGTAGAAACGTGTTTTGAACTTTTTATTCCGATTCTGATTTCCAATCTGATTGACATCGGCGTTGCGAACGGCGATATCCCTTACATTTACCGCAAGGGAATCCAGATGGGAATCTGCGCGCTCTGTGCGCTTGTGACCGGAATTTTATACGCGCACTTTGCGGCGCGGGCGACGTACGGCTGGGGAGCTGAGATCCGGAAGGCGGAGTATGAGAAAATGCAGCAGTATGCATTTTCCAACCTCGACCACTTTGCGGTATCATCCCTGATCACCCGTATGACGACGGATGTTACCGTCATCCAGAATATGGTAAGCGCCGGCTTCCGCCCGATCACGCGCGGACCGTCGCTTCTGATTATGGGAATCGGCCTTTCATTCTATATGAATCCGCGGCTGGCATTTGTATTCCTTGTATGTACCCCGCTTCTTGGCTTTATTCTCTCCCTGATTGTGCGGAGAGTTGCCCCGATGTACACAAAACTGCAGTCCATGGTGGACCGCCTGAACAATGTTGTCCAGGAGGGGCTGACCGCGATCCGTGCCGTCAAAGCTTTCGTGCGGGATGAGTACGAGGAAGACAAATTCAACGAGGTCAACACCGACCTGACCGCAGCGAGCGAGCAGACGTTCCACTACGCCGTGCTGAATCTGCCGGCATTTCAGGGCGTCATGTATACCGCGATCGTGCTGATTCTGTGGTTCGGCGGAAATATGATTCTGAAAAAACAGCTTGCCGTCGGAAACCTGACCGGATTTCTAAGCTACGTCATGCAGGTCATGAACTCGATGATGATGATTGCAAACGTCTTCCTGCTCCTGACCCGTTCCATGGCGAGTGCACACCGGATTGTCGAGGTGCTCGATGAGAAAATCGTGCTCACCTCGCCGGAAAATGGTGTAGCAGAAGTGACAGAGGGCAGCGTGGAGTTTGACAACGTATCGTTTAAATACAAAGAAGAAGCAAAAGAGTACGCACTCTCCGATGTTACGCTGAAGATCAAAGCTGGTCAGACGGTAGGAATCCTCGGAGGAACAGGTTCTTCGAAAACGACGCTGGTGCAGCTCATTCCGCGTCTGTATGATACCAGCCGCGGCACCGTCCGCGTCGGCGGAAAGGATGTGCGCGCGTACGATCTTGCCGCTCTCCGCGATGCAGTCAATATCATTCTGCAGAAAAACGTGCTGTTCTCCGGAACCGTGCGTGAAAACCTGAAATGGGGCAATGTGGATGCATCCGATGAGGAGATCTGGGAAGCATGCCGCGCGGCGTGTGCGGATGAATTTTTGAACCGCATGCCGGACGGCCTCGACACCGTGCTCGAGCAGGGCGCAAGCAACCTCTCCGGAGGCCAGAAGCAGCGTCTCTGCATCGCGCGTGCGCTGATCGGAAAGGCAAAAATCCTGATCTTCGATGATTCGACAAGTGCGGTCGACACGGCAACGGAGAAAAAGATCCGCGAGGCACTGGCGGCGCGGAAGAATGTCACAAAAATTATCATTGCGCAGAGAGTAACATCCGTCATGAATACGGATCAGATCATCATTCTTGATGACGGAAAAGTACACCGGATCGGCACGCACGCTGAACTGCTGGCGGATGACCCGATTTATCAGGAAATTTACGCCTCACAGATGAAAGGAGGAGACGAAAATGGCAGCGAGAGCTTATAGCGGAAAGAAACCAAAGAACCTGAAACACACGCTGCGCGTCTTCCTGTCTTATCTGGGACGGCACAAAAAAATGCTCGCAGTCGTAGCGGTACTGGTAACAATCAGCGCGGGAGCCAACCTCTTTGGAACGTATATGATCCGCCCGGTTGTCAACGGACTGGCGGACGGAGATGTGCACACACTGCTGCGCGGCGTGCTGATTACGGCACTCATTTTCGGGTGCGGCGCACTCGCAGCATACGGCTACACGCAGACCATGGTAAAAGCAGCACAGCAGGTTGTATTTGATATCCGCCGCGATCTGTTCGAACACGTCCAGACACTGCCGCTGCAGTTCTTCGACAGCAGACGCCACGGCGATATCATGAGTCTTTTCACGAACGATATCGACACGATGGCAGATGCCCTGAACAACAGTTTTGCGATGGTTATCCAGAGCTTCATCCAGATTGTGGGAACACTGACCTTGCTGTATATCCTAAACTGGCGGCTCTCGCTGATTGTAACGGTGTGCTACGGTATCATGTTCTGGTATATCAAGTTCAGCGGAAAGCGCAGCAAGGGTTATTATACGAAGCAGCAGAACAGCCTCGGAGAACTGAACGGCTATATTGAGGAGCTGATCACCGGACAGAAAGTCGTCAAGGTGTTCCACCACGAAGAAGAGAGCTTTACGGAATTCTGCAAAAAGAATGAGGAGCTCCGGAAAGCGGGAACCGGCGCGCAGGGGTATGCGGCGACGATGGTTCCTGTCGTTGTCAGCATTTCGTATGTCAATTATGCGATTGTGGCAGTGCTCGGCGGCCTTCTCGCCCTGCACGGAAAAGCCGATATCGGAAGCCTGGCAAGCTACCTTGTCTTTGTCCGCCAGGCGGCGCTTCCGATCAACCAGTTCACCCAGCAGAGCAACTTCCTTCTCTCAGCGCTCGCCGGTGCGGAGCGTGTCTTCGACGTGATGAGCCTGGAGCCGGAAATCGATGAGGGAAAAGTGGAACTGGTCAACGTAAAAGAAGAGAACGGCGCACTTGCCGTCTGCGAAGAGACAACAGGCCGCTGGGCATGGAAGCGCCCGGACGGAACGATGACGGAATTAAAGGGCGATGTGCGTTTTGAAAACGTGGATTTCGGCTACACGGCAGACCGTCTGATCTTAAAGAACATCAGCCTGTATGCCAAACCAGGCCAGAAAATTGCTTTTGTCGGTTCCACAGGAGCCGGAAAAACGACGATCACGAACCTGATCAACCGTTTCTACGACGTCCAGGGCGGCGCGGTTGTCTACGACGGCATTGACGTAAAAGATATCGAAAAAGACGCTCTGCGCCACTCCCTCGGTATCGTTCTGCAGGATACCCATCTGTTCACGGGAACCGTAGCAGAAAACATCCGTTTTGGAAAACTCGATGCCACGCAGGAAGAAATTGAACATGCGGCCAAAATTGCGAATGCGGATTCCTTCATCCGCCGTCTGCCGAACGGCTACGACACGATGCTGACCTCCGACGGAGCCAACCTCTCCCAGGGCCAGCGCCAGCTTCTCGCGATTGCCCGTGCCGCCGTTGCCGATCCGCCGGTGCTGATTCTTGACGAGGCAACATCTTCCGTTGACACCAGAACCGAGGCGCTGATCGAAAAAGGAATGGACCAGCTCATGGAGGGCAGAACCGTATTTGTCATCGCCCACCGCTTAAGCACCGTGCGAAACGCCAATGCGATCATGGTGCTGGAGCAGGGAAATATCGTAGAGCGCGGCGACCACGACGCACTTCTGGCACAGAAAGGAAAATATTATCAGCTCTATCATGGAATGTTTGAGCTGAGTTAAAAAGAAAGGAGTAAAGAGTATGAGAAAATATAACCGTATTTTTCTGATCGTCCTGGATTCTCTCGGAATCGGGGCGATGGCGGATTCGGAGAAGTTTGGGGATGTCGGTGTCAATACCTTCGGCCACATCTGGGAGAGTCAGGGAGGCCTTGAAATCCCGAACCTGCGCCGCCTCGGCATGGGAAATCTCTGCGGTGTGACAGAGGATGAGGCAAAGGGTTACGCCAGAAGACTGAACGAGGCGAGCAACGGAAAAGACACCATGACCGGCCACTGGGAGATGATGGGAATTTACACGACAAAGCCGTTCGTTACGTTCACCGACCACGGATTTCCGAAAGAACTGATCGACGAGCTGGAAAAACGAACCGGCAGAAAGATCATCGGCAATAAGGCGGCGAGCGGAACGGAGATCCTCGATGAGCTGGCAGAGCGCGAGATCGAAAACGGAGAACTGATTGTCTATACCTCGGCGGATTCCGTACTGCAGATCTGCGGCAACGAGGAGACGATGGGACTGGAGACGCTGTATCATTACTGCGAGATTGCCCGTGAGCTGACCATGAAAGACGAGTGGAAAGTCGGCCGTGTCATTGCAAGACCGTACGTCGGAAAGAAAAAAGGAGAGTTCGTCCGCACCGCAAACCGTCACGACTACGCTGTCAAACCGACGGGAAAAACCGTGCTCAACGCGATGCAGGAGGCAGGATATGATGTCATCAGTATCGGAAAAATCAACGATATTTTCTGCGGCGAGGGCATCACGGAGAGTCTGAAATCCAAGAGCAGCGTCCACGGCATGGAGCAGACGATTGAGACGGCAGGAAAAGAGTTTACCGGACTGTGCTTTGTCAACCTCGTCGATTTCGATGCACTCTGGGGCCACAGAAGAAACCCGGAAGGCTACGGAAAAGAGATTGAAAAATTCGATGTGAACCTTGGAAAGCTGCTGGAGCAGTTAAAAGACGACGATCTGCTCCTGATCACGGCAGACCACGGCAACGACCCGACTTATACCGGAACGGACCACACCAGAGAACAGGTGCCGCTCCTTGCGTACTCACCGTCTATGAAGGAGAGCGGCCTTCAGGAGACGAAGGACACCTTCGCTGTGATCGGCGCATCCGTTGCAGAGAACTTCGGCGTAAAAATGCCGGAGGGAACGATCGGAACATCGATCCTGGAATCGTGGAAATAAGGAAGCGATGGCGTTTTCAGCTGAGGCGGTAAGAACCTTTCGAAAGTTTCACAAGCTGTCCTTCTTCGAGCAGCTTCTTTAAAACCCGCTGGAGCTGGCGGCGGCTGCAGTGGAGCTGCATGGCCATCTTTTCCACGCCGGAAAACGTCTGATCCGGACAGCGCTCTGAGAGATAAGAGAGGAAGGATTCCTCGAGCGTGGAAAAATTCGACTGGGAGCTGGAATAAAGCATCAGCTTTTCGGTGACAGAGTTTAAAAGATATCGTAAAAAGCGGTTGTCGTTCAGCAGAAGCTCTTTCGTGGAAGCGAGCGGCAGAACAATACAAAGCGCGGTGGTGCGTGCCTCGATCTGGTGCGTATCATCGCGTTTTCCGCAGAATTCCATATCGCCGATGCAGGTAAAGCCGTCGAGATAGCCGATCGGGTAGCTCGTGCCGTCGGCGCGGTTGGCGCTGATCTCGATGGAACCGTCCACGAGGAACGAGAGGTATTCCTCCGGATTCAGCGTGTCGAGCCGTTCGCCCTTTTCAAACTGATACAGAGAAAATGCGAGATCCGGGGTATCGAAAAGAGATGGGATCTCATGTTTCTGAAGATAAAAGTCCAGCAGAGCCGGATCAAAAATTCGTTTCATAGGAAAATCCTTTCACAGAAAAATTTTTTGGAAAACTTTTTCTTTATTGTGACATATGACACAAGAAAAAGCAAGAAAGTCTGCTAAGATAAACCAGAATGAAAAAGGTTACAGTTTGCTGGGTACCAGTGAACTGTAACCGAAAAAGAGGAAAGGGGAGTTTTCAAAATGGAAAACGAATTATTTGAGAAAACAAAAGTGTCCAAAGCATATATGACGCTCGCACTTCCGGTCGTGCTCGGCATGGTCGTGTCGCTGATCTATAATATGGTAGATACTTTTTTCATCGCGCGGACCGGAAACACGGCACTGATTGCCGGCGTATCGCTCGGCACACCGATTTTCACGCTGATGATTGCACTCGGTGACATCTTCGGCGTCGGCGGCAGTTCCGTCATTTCGCGCCTCTTCGGTAAAAAAGAGTACGAGGACGGAAGACGGATCAGCGTATTCTGCTTTTACGCAGCGATTGCTGTCGGCATTGCGGTCAGCATCATCCTGCTTGCCGCCAAACAGCCGATCCTTGGCCTGCTTGGCTGTGATGAGACGACGTGGCAGTATGCGGGGGACTATTACCAGTGGATTGCACTCGGCGCACCGTTTATCATCCTGCAGCTGACGCCGAACAATCTTCTTCGGACCGAGGGCTTCGCAAAAGCCTCGATGATCGGAACAATGCTGGGAGCCGTCGTCAACATCATTCTTGACCCGATCTTTATTTACACGCTCGGCATGGGAGCAGCCGGAGCAGCGATTGCAACGGTGATCGGCAACATCTGCGGTGATATTTTCTATGTTATCTTTATGATAAAGAAATGCCGCTATCTCTCCGTCGATTTCCGAAAACTGAAAATGACCGGAGCAGAGGTGCTCGCCGTTCTTGCCATCGGCATTCCGGCATCCGTCACAAACTTCATGCAGAGCATCGGCGTGACGCTGACGAACCGATTTTTGCAGCCGTATGGAACGGACAAAGTTGCAGCGATGGGAATTGCTTTGAAAATTATTATGATTTCTGTTCTTGTGATGGTCGGCTTCGCTTTTGGCGGACAGCCGCTGGTCGGATACAATTATGGAGCGAAAAATAAAAAACGTCTCAGTGAGACGATCCGCTTTGCCTTCCTCCTGGAAGTGCTGACCGGTGCCGGAATGGCGGTTGTGCTCGGTGCGGCGGCTCCGCTTCTCGTGGGACTGTTCTTAAAAGAGGCGGATGTCATTGCAGCGGCCCAGCAGATCCTCCGCGTCCAGCTCATTGGTATGCCGTTTGTTGGTATCGTACTCGCATCGACCTGTATTTTCCAGGCGATCGGAAACGGGGCAGGAGCAATGATTCTTTCAGCAGGACGTCAGGGCGTGATTTTTGCCATTGTAATTTTCTGCGCTTCAAAACTTGCCGGTTTTTCCGGTGTTATTGCCTCCCAGCCGGTTTCTGATTTTCTGACCGCATCGGTGGCTGTGATGATTCTGCTTCAGTGGAAAAAGAAAGAATTTGCAAAATAAGAAAGAACAGCAAAGCGGCTGCGGCACAGCGTTCCGGAACGGGAACCTGCCGCAGCCGCTTTTGGCGTGCGCAAAAAAACAGAATTCCTGCACAGGCGGCCGCTATGTCAAAAACACGTAAAAGTGATGAAAAAACGTCTCTTAATTCGGCAGTATTACGGGATTGCATTCTGAGAAAACAAGATATAAAATGGCATGAGATTCGACAAAAAGGGGAAGCAAAAACATACGACAATAGGGAGGACATCACATGGCAACAAAGAAAAGTGCAGTAAAAGATCTGACAAACGGCAGCCCGGTAAAACTGATTCTGGGGTTTGCACTGCCGCTGCTGCTCGGCATGCTGTTCCAGCAGTTTTACAGCATGGTCGATACGATTATTGTAGGAAAATTCTTAGGCGCGAAAGCGCTCGCGGCTGTTGGCAGTACAGGTTCGATCAACTTCATGATCGTGGGATTCTGTATGGGAGTCTGTAGCGGATTTGCAATTCCGGTTGCGCAGATGTTCGGGGCAGGAGACCGGAAAGCGCTGTGCCGGTATGTAGGAAATGGAGCCGTCCTGGCCGGTATTCTTTCCGTGGTGATGACCGTTCTTGTCTGCATCTGGTGCCGCGACATTCTGATTCTGATGAAAACCCCGTCCGATATTCTGGACGGTGCATACGCTTACATCTTTGTTATTTTCCTCGGAATTCCGCTTATGGTGCTCTATAACCAGACATCAGCAATCATGCGGAGCCTCGGCGACAGCCGCTCCCCACTGATTTTCCTCGGTATCTCTTCAATACTGAATATCGTGCTAGATCTTGCGCTGGTCCGCCCGATGGGAGTAGCGGGAACCGCGTGGGCGACGATTATCGCGCAGGGAGTCTCTGGATTCCTGTGTCTCTTTTATATGAAGAAAAAATTCACCATCCTTGCTTTTACGAGAGAGGACTGGAAGCTGCATAAGCATTATGTGCTTAATCTGTGCAATATGGGAATCCCGATGGGACTGCAGTATTCAATCACCGCGATCGGAAGTGTTATTTTGCAGACCGCTGTCAACGGCCTTGGTTCCACTGCGGTTGCATCTGTTACGGCTGCCGGTAAAATTTCCATGTTCTGCTGCTGTCCGTTCGACGCGCTCGGCTCCACTATGGCGACGTATGCCGGACAGAACGTCGGTGCGAAGAAGATGGATCGTGTCAACACCGGTATTTTGACAAGTTCCATTATTGGAAGCGTGTATTCCGTGGTCATTTTAGGAGTCATGTTTCTGTGGTCCCGCCAGATTTCGCTTCTCTTTGTAGATGCATCTGAGACGGTCATCCTCGACCAGGCGCGTCAGATGCTGCTGATCAACATGGTATTTTACATTCCGCTGACCCTTGTCAATGTCGTACGCTTTACCGTGCAGGGCATGGGCTTCAGCAAATTTGCAATCCTTGCCGGCGTCTGCGAGATGATCGGCCGTTCGGTGGTAGCCTTTTTCCTGGTTCCGTATTTTGGTTACACCGCAGTCTGCTTCGCAAGCCCGGTGGCATGGATTCTCGCCGATCTGTTTCTCGTTCCGGCGTACCTGTACTGCGCAAAAACGCTTCGTTCTCTTTTTGAGAAAAATGCGCAGATGATGTAAGCCGTGCCGCAAGATGGACAAGCTGTTTCAATTCTGGTATAATGGAGCCTGGATTTTAGGAAAGCTGAAAAAGAATCCCATAGAAGAGAGGAAGATATCCTATGAAACAGTCGGTATTAGAATATAAGAAACTTCTGGAGCAGGAAGGCCTTCTGGTGGAATTTGCAGAGCCGGAAGGAAAAGAAGGAGAGGACAGACCCGTTACCCTCGTAACGTATTTTTCGGGCGGAGCGGATCAGGGAACGCTGTTTCTCTGCAAAGGAGCTGCATTCAAAGAGGCATACTTAAAAGACGCCGTAAACCGCGGTGCTGTTGCCTATGTAAGTGAAAAAAAATACGAAGCGGGAAAAGAAATTCCGGCGCTCATCGTCAACGATGCCAGAAAAGCACAGTTTGTGCTGGGTGAGGCGTTTTACGATTATCCGGCAAAGTCGCTGCATGTCACGGCGCTGACCGGAACAAAAGGAAAGACAACGACAGCCTACTACCTGCAGTCGATGCTCGATGCCTGCCTGAAAAAACAGGGCGGAAACGGATGTGCACTGTTAAGTTCGATTGAATATTACGACGGAAAGACGAGAGAAGCATCAACGCTCACCACGCCGGAATCCCTGGAGCTGTGCCGTCATATGCGCAATGCCGTAGATGCAGGCCTTTCCCATATGGTGATGGAAGTATCCTCCCAGGCGCTCAAATACGAGAGAGTCGGAAACACGCATTTTGATACCGCCATTTTCCTGAACATCTCCAAGGACCACATCAGCCCGACGGAGCACAAGGATTTTGATGATTATTTCCAGTCGAAATTAAAGATCTTCGACCGCTGCACCTGCGCCTGCGTGAACCTGGACAGCGACCATATCGGGGAAATCCTGAAAGCTGCGGCAAAATGTGAGCGCGTCGTTACGTTTGGATCGAAAGAAAATGCTGTAATCCGCGTGAGTGATATCAAGCCGGGCAGAGGAAAATTCTATTTCCATGTGGCAGGACCGGATTTCTCGGAAGATTTTACCCTGCCGGTGCACGGAGCCTTCAATGTGGAGAATGCCGTAGCTGCCATTGCGGCTGCCTGGTCGATGGGAATCCCGGTTTCGCTGATCAAGGAAAGCCTCCTTGACGTCACCGTTCCGGGAAGGATGGAGACGTATGAGAGCAGCGCGGGCGAGGTCACGGCGATCGTGGATTTCGCGCACAATGGCCTGAGTTTTGAAAAAATGTTTGATACCGTAGCACTCGAATACCCGGGAAGCCGCGTAAGCGTTGTGTTCGGAACCCCGGGCGGAAAAGCATTCAACCGCAGAAAAGATATGGGTGAGATTTCCGGAAAACGGGCGGACCGGATTTTCCTCGTACCGGATGATCCGGGAAACGAAGATCCGCAGGCGATCTGTGAGGAGATCGGCGGGTACATAGCAAAGGAAGGTGCATCCTTCCAGATCCGCATGGACCGCGGAGAAGCAATCCGGGAGGCGATTCTTGGCGCCGTACCGGGAGAGGTTGTTCTGATCCTTGGAAAAGGCGCGGACGTGACGATGCACGTCGGAAACGGAAATGTGCCGTACCGGTCAGATGCCGTCTATGCAAAAGAGGCGCTTGCCGAATATGGAAATGCATTTGCCGAAGCGGCAACGGCTCGTGAAACAGAAGAATAGAAGCAAAAACAGAAAAAAACAGAGCAAAAAAGACACGGAACAGAAAAATCCGTGTCTTTTTTGCGTCTGGCGGCAGCAGAAATGAAAATCAGACAGGAAATTTGGCGGATACATCCTACAAAATGTAGAAAAGAAGGACAGAAACTAGCCCGTATGACGAAAAGTTGTTAAAAATATAACGAACGAAAGTTAGACGTGTGAAACTAAACACAGAAAGCAAAAACCCGGGAACCATGCGGAAAAAGACGAATTCTGCGGGATGAAGGACAAAGCTGTAAGTTTTTGGAAAGAATTCTTGTGAAAAAGAACAAAAAATGGTATAATTGTATTGAAATATATCCAGAACACCCCTTCTGGAAGCGTACGGGCTCAGTGAGAAAAAAGATTTCACGAAAATGCTCGAAAAAAACACTTGTTAAATTCTTGTCATAGTGCTATGATAAGGAAAGTGAAAAATTTATCAATCACAAAAACCAACTAGGGGTATTTTAGAAAGGAGTATTTATGAGCAGCAAGATTACCATCATTGGAGCTGGAAGCGTTGGATCTACGATCGCCTATACACTGTCGAACGAAGACATCGCGTCTGAGATTGTTCTCATCGATATTAACAAGAAAAAAGTAGAGGGAGAGGTTATGGATATCGCGCAGGGTACCTGCTTCCGCGATCCGGTCTCCATCATCGCAGGTGAGTATGAGGATGCCAAGGACTCTGATATCGTAATTATTACTTCCGGTATTGCAAGAAAGCCTGGCCAGACCCGTATTGAGCTGACCCAGACCAACGTAAACATCTTAAAATCCATCACACCGGAAATCGTAAAAGCGGCTCCGAATGCCATCTACATCATTGTAAGCAACCCGGTTGATATCATGACCTACGTGTTTACAAAGATCTCCGGACTTCCGGAAAACCAGATCCTTGGTTCTGGTACCATGCTGGATTCCGCGAGACTTCGCTGCGGACTGTCTGAACACCTCAACATTGCCCAGAAAAACATCCACGCTTACGTATTCGGTGAGCACGGCGATACTTCCTTCATTCCGTGGAGCGGCGCTTACGTTTCCGGTGTCAGTCTGGACGAGTACTACGAGACCGTAGAAAAAATGGGCAGGAACGTAACCAAGATCGACAAAGATGCTATGCTGGAGTACGTAAGAACTTCCGGCGGACAGGTTATTGCAAACAAAGGAGCTACTTTCTATGCAGTATCTGTTGCAGTATGCAAACTGGTAGCAACCATTCTTTCTTCTTCCGATTCTGTAGCAACCGTATCTTCCATGATGCACGGTGAGTACGGCATCGAGGATGTATGCTTAAGCACACTGACCCTCGTTGGACCGAAAGGCGTACAGGGCAAGATTCCGATGCGTATGACAAAAGAGGAAGTAGAAAAACTCAAAGCAAGTGCCGACGCATTAAAAGCAGTTATCGCACAGATCGAGCACTAAGAGCGGGCAATAAGCTCAAAACATAAAATTTATGGCAGTGGCAGAAAGTGCGAAAGAGCGGTATCTCCCACTGCCTTAACGTGCGCCTGAAGAAATTTTCCGCCGGGTGTACATAAAAAGAGTACCGGAAACTTTTCCGGTGCCGGACAGAAGATACCGCAGGCAAAATGGAAACCAATAGGAGTAACAAGAAAGGAGCAATTCCATGACCTACAGTTATTTTCCGGGCTGTACGCTGAAGAACAAAGCAAAAGATCTGGATCACTATGCCAGAGAATGCGCAAAAGTTCTGGGATTTGAACTGGAAGAAATTGAAAACTGGCAGTGCTGCGGAGCTGTGTATCCACAGGCATCCGATGAAATCGCTACCAAACTTTCTTCGGTTCGCGCCTTAGCAGACGCCAAAGAAAAAGGACAGGATCTGATCACAGTCTGTTCCGCCTGTCATCACGTGATCAAACGCGTAAACGATGACATGGCGAATGTAGAAGACATTCAGACAAAAGTAAACAACTACATGGCTCTTTCCGAGCCATATCTTGGCGAAACGAAAGTACTTCATTATCTGGAAGTGCTGCGTGACGTCGTTGGATTTGACAAGATCAAAGAGAAAGTGGTAAACCCATTAAAAGGAAGAAAAATCGGCGCATATTACGGCTGTATGCTGCTTCGTCCGAGCACCACAATGCAGTTTGACGATCCGGAAAATCCGACAATCATTGAAGACTTTATCAAGGCCCTTGGCGCAACACCGGTCGTATATCCGATGAGAAATGAGTGCTGCGGCGGCTACATATCCCTCAAAGAAAAGAAAATGGCATCCAACATGGTAGACCAGATCATGGCATCCGCATCCTACAAAGGAGCAGAAGAACTGATCACTGCATGTCCGCTTTGCATGTACAACCTGCGCAATAACGGAACAAAAGAAGGTCTTCCGGTTACCTACTTTACCGAGCTTCTTGCAGAAGCACTCGGCATCAAAGAGGAGGTGCAGGCATGAAAATTGCAACATCCGATGAAATCCGTGCCATCGCCGGTGTGGATACCAGAAAATGTATGAAATGCGGTAAATGTTCCGCATCCTGTCCTGCTTATAACGAAATGGACATCCGTCCGCATCAGTTTGTATCTTACGTACAGAACGGCGATGTGGAAGCACTGATGAACTCCAAGTCCATCTGGAAATGCCTCTCCTGCTTCGCATGTGTAGAGCGCTGTCCAAGAGACGTAAAACCTGCCAAACTGATCGAGGCAGTTCGTCTTTCCGTGATCCGTCAGAGAGGAGAGAATTATCTTTCTCCGGATGAAATTCCGGCTCTTCTGGATGATGAGACTCCGCAGCAGCTTCTGATGAGTGCATTCCGTAAATATAGAAAGTAAAAAACAACCCATCCACAGAAAGGTGAGAGAAAAGTGCAAAGAATAGGAGTATTTGTCTGCCACTGCGGTACAAATATTGCGGCTACGGTTGATGTCAAAAAAGTTGTTGACGTCATCAGCAAAGAGCCGGGTGTTGTTCATGCAGAGGATTATCAGTATATGTGTTCCGAAACGGGTCAGCAGAAAGTGATCGATGCCATTCAGAACGAGCATCTGACCGGCGTTGTCATCTGTTCCTGCTCTCCGCGTATGCATGAAGGAACGTTCCGCAAAGCAGCAGAAAAAGCGGGCCTGAACCCGTATCAGCTGGAGATTGCAAACATTCGTGAGCAGTGTTCCTGGATTCATAAAGACATGGAAGAGGCTACCGAGAAGGCCGTAATTCTGGCCCGTGCAGCCGTTGCTAAAGTTATGCTGGATACCCCGCTTACCCCGGGCGAGAGCCGCGTTGTAAAACGTGCGCTGGTGATCGGAGGCGGTATCGCAGGTATTCAGACTGCACTGGATATCGCAGATGCAGGCTATGAAGTAGATATCGTAGAGAAGACCCCGAGTATCGGCGGAAGAATGTCACAGCTTGACAAGACATTCCCGACCCTCGACTGTTCTTCCTGTATCCTGACTCCTCGTATGGGAGAGGTAAACGCGCATGAGAAGATCAACATCTATACCTACAGTGAGGTAGAGAGCGTTGGCGGATTCGTCGGTGATTTCAAAGTAGACATCCGTAAGAAAGCAAGATACGTAGATATGGACAAATGTACCGGATGCGGACTCTGTCAGGAGAAATGTCCTTCCAAGAAGAACCTGAGCGAGTTCAACAGAGGCCTGTCCAACCGTACTGCAATCTACACACCGTTCGCACAGGCAGTTCCGAACGTACCGGTTATTGATACTGCAAACTGTATCCACTTCAAAACCGGAAAATGCGGTATCTGCTCCAAAGTCTGTGCAGCAGGTGCAGTAAACTACGACCAGAAAGATGAAGTAATCACCAGAGAGTACGGCGCAATCGTTGTGGCAACTGGTTTCGATACCATCAGTCTGGACAAGTTTGACGAATATTATTACAACCAGAGCAAAGACGTAATTACCTCCCTTGAGATGGAGCGTCTGATGAATGCTGCCGGCCCGACAGGCGGTAAAGTAGTACGTCTTTCCAACGGCGAGCATCCGAAGGATATCGTATTTATCCAGTGTGTCGGTTCTCGTGACGTGACTTGCAGAGGAAAGAGCTACTGCTCCAAGATCTGCTGTATGTACACCGCAAAACAGGCTATGCTGGTGCGTGACCATTATCCGGATGTCAATGTACATGTCTTCTACATTGATGTTCGTACCCCGGGTAAAAACTTCGATGAGTTCTATCGCCGTGCGGTAGAAGAGTTTGATGTAGACTACATCAAAGGCCAGGTAGGAAAAGTATCCGAGGCTCCGAACGGACGTCTTCTGGTACAGGGTTCCGACCTGCTTGACAACCGTCAGATCAAAATGGAAGCAGACCTTGTTGTCCTTGCAACTGCCATCGAGCCGAGCAAAGATGCAAGAAAACTGGCTACCATGCTGACCGCAAGTATGGATACCAACGATTTCTTTACTGAGGCACACGCAAAGCTGCGTCCGGTAGAGTCCCCGACCGCAGGTGTCTTCCTCTCCGGCGTATGCCAGGGACCGAAAGATATCCCGGAGACCGTTGCACAGGCAGGAGCTGCTGCTGTCAAAGTAGTCGGACTGCTGGCAAAAGACAAACTGACCACCAACCCGTGTACAGCAGAATCCAATCCGCTGTTCTGTAATGGATGTGCATCCTGTGAAAAAGTCTGCCCATACGGCGCAATTTCCTACGAAGACCGTCAGGTCAACGACCATGGAATCCGTGAAACCAGACATGTGGCAGTCGTTAACGGCGCACTTTGCCATGGATGCGGTGCATGTACCGTTGCATGTCCGTCCGGCGCTATGGACCTGAAAGGATTCTCCAATAGACAAATTCTCGCGGAGGTAGATGCAATATGCCGATAGATAACAACGAAAACAAAGAATTTAAGCCAGTCATCGTGGCATTCTGCTGCAACTGGTGCTCCTACGCAGGAGCAGACCTGGCAGGTTCCAGCCGTCTTTCCTATCCGGCAGACGTAAAGATCATCCGTGTTCCATGTTCCTGCCGTGTCAATCCGCTCTTCATCTTAAGAGCATTCCAGAAGGGCGCTGACGGAGTCATCCTCTGCGGATGCCATCCGGGAGACTGCCATTACAGCACAGGAAACTATTATGCAAGAAGACGTATGACCCTGCTGTTCTCCATGCTGGATTACATGGGCGTTGAGAACGGACGTACCCGTGTGGAATGGGTATCCGCCGCAGAAGGTGTGAAATTCTCCCAGACCATGAACGAGTTCATCGAGCAGGTTACAAGCCTTGGTAAGAATGTCAGATTGGAGGATTTACGATGCAAGAAAAATTAGTATCCCGCGCAAAAGAGCTTCTGTCTGACGGTACCGTAGTCCGTGTTCTTGGCTGGAGAAAAGGTGACACTGATTTCAGTGCAGAGCCTGCATTCTTCGAGACTGCCGAGAGCCTTTCCGAGTTTACCTACGACGGATTCTGCGGCGCAAACCTTAGCAAATACATGATTAAAGCATCGAAAGAAGAAGGAAAAACACTCGTTTTCTTAAAACCGTGTGATACTTACAGCTTTAATCAGTTAATCAAAGAGCATCGTGTGGATCGCGAGAAAACCTATATCGTCGGCATCGGCTGCGATGGAAAACTCGATATCGAAAAGATCCGTGAAGCAGGATGCAAGGGTATTACCGCTGTAACAGAAGACGGCGATACCATCAAAGTGGCAACTGTTTACGGCGACAAAGAGCTCGCAAGAGAGGATGTTATCCTGGAAAGATGCAAAGCCTGCAAGGGCGGAAAACACGTTGCCTACGACGAGCTGGCAGAGAACTGCGACGAAGAGAAACCGGCAAAAGAAGGCCGTTTTGAACTGGTTGAGAAGCTCGAGGCAATGGCTCCGGAAGAGCGTTTCGCATTCTGGCAGAACGAACTGTCCCGCTGTATCCGCTGTAATGCATGCCGTAACGTATGTCCGGCCTGCAGCTGTATCAAATGTGTCTTCGATAATGACCGTTACGATACCGCACAGAAAGCAAATACGACTACATTTGAAGAGCAGATGTTCCACATTATCCGTGCATTCCACGTTGCCGGACGCTGCACCGACTGTGGCGAGTGTTCCCGTGTATGTCCGCAGCACATTCCGCTGCACCTGCTGAACCGTAAATTCATCAAAGATATCGACGAGTTCTACGGAGAGTATCAGGCAGGCGCCGATACCGACAGCCGTGCACCGCTCACCAACTTCACACAGGAAGATGTAGAGCCAAGTATCGTTAAGGAAAGGGGTTAAGGGATGTATCAGATTAGCAGAGAAAAAATGCCGGAGCTCCTTGCCGCTGTTGCAAAGGAGATGGATCTTTTCCTTCCGGTACAAAACAATGGAATTACCAATTTCGGTTTCTGGACCGAGGACGCAGACGTGGATCTCGATACCTTAAAAACCGTAAAATCCCCGAAAGATGCCTTTTTCCCGCAGAGTGAAATTCTTTACTCCTGCTATCAGAAGGCAAATAAAACCAGCATTGAACCGGCTGCATTAAAAGACGCACCGTTTGCTATCTTCGGCGTTCGTCCGTGCGATGTCAGAGCGTTCGATGTTCTGGACCGCGTTTTCTTAAGCGAGCCTGCAGACGTTTACTATGCAGCAAGAAGAGAGCACGGCATCGTTGTTTCCCTGGCTTGTCATGAGCCGGAAGACAGCTGCTTCTGTAAAACCTTCGGCATCGATGCTGCAGAACCGGCAGCAGATGTTGCTATGTGGCAGGTAGCTGACGGTTATGCATGGGAAGCAAAAACCGAAAAAGGCCAGAAACTGACCGAGCTTGTAAAAGCTTACCTGACCGAGCAGGATCTTACCAAAGAAGTAGAGGCTGAGAAAGAAGCAATCCGTACTCTGATCGACAAGATGCCAAACAGCAACCTTTCCCTCGAGGGATGGGGCGTTGGCAAGACAAAAGAACGTTTTGACGATCCGAAGTGGAAAGAACTTTCCGATGCCTGCTTAGGCTGCGGAACCTGTACGTTCTCCTGCCCGACCTGCCAGTGCTACGATATCAAAGACTTTAACACCGGAAACGGTGTACAGCGTTACCGCTGCTGGGATTCCTGCATGTACTCTGATTTCACCATGATGGCAGCAGGAAACAACCGTACCACACAGCTGCAGCGTTTCCGTCAGCGTTTCATGCACAAACTGGTATACTTCCCGGACAACAACGACGGAATGTATTCCTGCGTCGGATGTGGACGCTGCGTAGAGAAATGCCCGCAGTCGCTGAACATTGTCAAAGTAATCAAACGCATGGGAGGTACCAAGTAAATGTGCAATTGTAGTTGTGGAAGCGAAGAAAAGAAAAACGCTTTGCTGCCGCAGGTCGGTATCATCACAGATATCCGCCGCGAAACACCGGACGTAAAAACATTCCGTATCGTTCGTCCGGACGGCACCAAGCTGTTTGAACATATGCCTGGCCAGTGCGCAATGCTCTGTGTACCGGGTGTCGGAGAGGCACTGTTTTCCATTACCTCTTCCCCGACAAACAAAGAGTACCAGGAGTTCTCCATCAAGGAGTGCGGTACTTTAACGAATTATCTTCACAACATGTCCGTAGGAGATGAAATCCTGGTTCGTGGACCGTATGGAAATCATTTCCCGGTAGAAACCGTATTAAAAGGACAGGATCTGCTGTTCATCGCCGGAGGTATCGGACTTGCTCCACTGCGTTCTGTTATTAATTACGTACTGGACAATCGTGATAACTACGGTACCGTAGATATCGTTTACGGTTCCCGTTCCAAAGACGATCTGGTACAGTTAAAAGAGATCCAGGAAGTATGGGCGAAAGCAAAAGATGTCAACGTGCATCTGACGATTGACCGTGAACAGGAAGGCTGGGACGGCCATGTAGGATTCGTTCCGAACTATGTAAAAGAACTGAACATGTCCGTTGACAAAACAGCTCTGATCTGCGGACCGCCGATCATGATCAAATTTGTCCTTCAGGGACTTCAGGAGCTGGGCTATGAGAAAACACAGGTTTACACTACTTTGGAGCTTCGTATGAAATGCGGTATCGGAAAATGCGGCCGCTGCAACATCGGAGATAAATATGTCTGCAAAGACGGCCCGGTTTTCCGCTGCGACGAGATTGACGAATTACCGAACGAATATTAAACGGAGGTTGAAGAAAATGCAGGAAATGGTAAATATTTACGTTTACGGCAAGAAGTATTCCGTACCTGGCGATCTGACCATTATGACCGCTATGGAGTATGCCGGATATCAGTTAAAACGCGGATGCGGATGCCGTCACGGATTCTGCGGTGCATGTGCGACCATCTACAGAATCAAAGGAAAGAATGAGCTGAAAACCTGTCTGGCATGTCAGACACAGGTAGAAGACGGTATGTATATCGCAAGCCTTCCGTTCTATCCGATCGACAAGAGAACATACGATATCGAAGAGATCAGCGCAGAGCAGAGAGTCATGATGGATCTGTATCCGGAAATCTACAGCTGCGTTGGATGTAATGCATGTACCAAAGGATGTCCGCAGAGCCTGAACGTTATGCAGTATATTGCATACGCACAGAGAGGCGACTTCAAGAAATGTGCAGAAGAGTCCTTCGACTGCATCGGCTGCGGAATCTGTGCATCCCGCTGTCCGGCTGGTATCTCCCATCCGATGGTAGGAGAGCTGGCAAGACGTCTGAACGGAAAATACATTGCTCCGAAGTCTGAACATGTAAAGAACCGTGTAGCAGAGATCAAAGAAGGAAAATTCGATGATCTGATCGAGCAGGTTATGCAGAAACCGATCGAAGAAATGCAGGAACTTTACAACAACCGTGAGATCGAGAAATAAGGAGGGAATTTCGAATGTATACACTGGCCAATATGCAGGACTCTATTAAAAAGGTAGAAGCTACCAGAGCCCAGAGAATGGCAACAGAGCCAAGAAGAATGACAGCGGATGAGAAAGATGCCCTTCTTGCAGCATATCATCCGGACTATAAAGAGGAAGGCTTCATCACCCTGAAAGTCGGCCCGAACAAAGGTGAGAAAGTTCCGACAGAGCTCGGCTATCTGCTGGAGTCCAACAGCCGTATCCTCGGTGTTGACATCGACCTTGACAAAGTAGATTATGACGTAGATGTACTGGTTATCGGTGCCGGTGGAGCAGGTTCTTCTGCAGCTATCGAGGCTCACGAGGCTGGCGCAAACGTTATGATTACCACCAAACTGAGAATTGGTGATGCAAACACCATGATGGCAGAAGGTGGAATCCAGGCAGCGGACAAAGAAAACGATTCCCCGGCACAGCATTATCTGGATGCGTTCGGCGGCGGACACTTTGCTGCAAGACCGGAACTGCTCCGCAAACTGGTTATGGAAGCTCCGGATGCAATCTCCTGGCTGGAAAACCTGGGCGTTATGTTTGATAAAGATGAGAATGGCCGTATGGTAACTACGCACGGCGGCGGAACTTCCAGAAAACGTATGCATGCATGCCGTGACTACTCTGGAGCAGAGATCATGAGAACACTGCGTGATGAAGTCATCAACCGCGGTATTCCGGTAATCGAGTTCTCTTCCGCAGTAGAACTGATCAAAGACGATAAGGGACAGGTTGCAGGTGCTGTTCTCCAGAACATGGAGACTGGCGAGTACCAGGTAGCAAAGGCAAAAACAGTTATCATTGCAACCGGTGGTGCAGGACGCCTTCACTACAACAACTTCCCAACCTCCAACCATTACGGTGCAACCGCTGACGGTCTGATCCTTGGATACCGTGCAGGCGCTCCGCTTCTGTATCAGGATACCATTCAGTACCATCCGACCGGAGCTGCTTACCCGGCTCAGATCTTCGGTGCTCTGGTAACCGAGAAAGTACGTTCTCTGGGCGCAATGCTCGTAAACGTAGACGGCGAAGCATTCATGCATCCGCTGGAAACCCGTGACGTATCTGCAGCAAGTATCATCCGCGAGTGCTCCGACGACCGCAACGAGGGCGTTGAGACTCCACAGGGCAAGGCTGTATGGCTGGATACTCCAATGATCGAGCTGATCCACGGAGAAGGCACCATTGAGAAGAGAATCCCGGCTATGTTCCGTATGTTCATGCAGTATGGCATCGATATGAGAAAAGAGCCGATCCTGGTTTACCCGACGCTGCATTATCAGAACGGTGGACTGGAAATCAACGGCGAAGGCTTTACCAACACCGTAAGCAACCTGCTCGTAGCAGGTGAGGCAGTTGGAGGAATCCACGGAAGAAACCGTCTGATGGGTAACTCTCTGCTGGATGTTATCGTATTTGGCCGTGATGCAGGAAAAGCTGCAGCAGCAAAAGCAAAAGACGTAACACTTGGAAAGATGAATCTGGATCATGTGGAGAAATATGCTGAGACCTTAAAAGAGGCAGGCATTGACACCGGTATGGTATCTCCGCAGCTTCTGCCGGATTATGCAGGAAAGAGACACCTGTAAAATGCAGTAACCGCGAAAAAGCGTGGCCCGGGGCAGAAATACTGTCCCTGGACACGCTTTCCGTGCTGAAAATCCATTGGATGATCGGTATGATAAAATAGCAAGGAAAGAAAGGTGGAGAATCCCATGCGTGAAATTCAGGCTAGTACCATTACGGATGTGGTAGAGAAACTTTGTATCGAAGCAAACTACCATCTTCCGGAAGACGTAAAATGTGCCATCACAGGCTGCCGTGCCTGCGAGGATGGCGAGATTGCAAAAGGTGTTCTGGACAAAATCGTAGAAAATTATGAGATCGCAGACGCACAGAACGTGCCGATCTGCCAGGATACCGGAATGGCATGTGTTTTCCTGGAAATCGGACAGGATGTGCACATCGCAGGAGGAGATCTTGCAGAGGCAGTCAACGAAGGTGTCAGAAGAGGATATGACAAAGGATACTTAAGAAAATCCGTTGTCAAAGATCCGGTCAGAAGAGGAAACACCGGCGACAATACACCGGCTATGCTCTACACCGAGATCGTTCCTGGCGATCAGATCAAAGTAACCGTAGGCCCGAAAGGCTTCGGAAGCGAAAATATGAGTATGATCCGTATGTTCAAACCGTCCGCAGGTCTTCAGGGAATCAAGGATTTCATCCTGGAAGTTGTTGAGACAGCAGGCCCGAACCCATGCCCGCCTATGGTAGTCGGCGTTGGTATCGGCGGAACCTTCGATAAATGTGCACTGCTTGCGAAAAAAGCACTGATGCGCCCGATCGATTCCGAGAACCCGGATCCGTTCTACGCAGATCTGGAAAAAGAAATGCTGGAGAAAGTCAACAAACTCGGCATCGGACCGCAGGGCTTTGGCGGAAAAACCACAGCCATCGGCCTCAATATCGAGACAATGCCGACTCATATTGCGGGAATGCCGTGTGCAGTCAACATCAACTGCCATGTTACCCGTCATAAAACGGAGGTGATCTGATCATGGAAAAACATATTCAGCTGCCTTTAACAGAAGAACTGGCAAAAACACTGCATGCCGGAGATACCGTATATCTGACCGGAACTATCTATACTTCCCGTGACGCCGGACATAAGAGAATGTGTGAAGCGCTCGCAAGAGGAGAAAAAATCCCGTTTGATCCGACAGACGCTACGATTTACTACGTAGGACCGACCCCTGCAAAACCAGGCCAGGTCATCGGATCTGCAGGTCCTACCACCAGCGGCCGTATGGATGCGTATGCTCCGACCATGATGTCCGTAGGCGCAAGAGGAATGATCGGTAAAGGCGCACGTCTTCCGGAAGTTGTAGAAGCCATGAAGAAATATCATGGCGTATACTTCGGAGCCATCGGCGGAGCCGGCGCACTGCTTGCAAAATGCATCAAAAAAGCAGAGCTGATCGCATACGAAGATCTTGGCGCAGAAGCACTTCGCCGTCTGGAAGTAGAAGACATGCCGCTTTTTGTTATCATCGACTGCGACGGAAATAATCTGTATGAGATGGGAAGAAAAGAATACTTAGAAGCGCATAAAGAAGACTAAAGGTTACATTTGTAACGACGAAATACAAGAGAGACCATAGACCCGTCTGATTATTTCAGACAGGTCTCAAGCTGAAAAGACATCAGGGCATTAACACTTGCAAGCGACTTTCGGCAGAAAAAGAAATGAAAGAGGAAGAAAAACATGACTGTAGAAATGATAAGCCACTTACTGGAAGCACTGATGATCCTGTGCTTTGGCCTGTCCTGGCCGCTGTCCATTTATAAATCCTGGACTTCAAGAACAGCAAAAGGAAAGAGCCTTTACTTTGAGGTGTTCATCTGGATCGGATATATTTTCGGTATTGCTAACAAATTTATCAGCTATATGAACAATCCGGACAAAGACTGGATCTTTTTCCTTGCATGGGCTTTCTATTTCCTGAACATTGCAGAGATCACCGTAGATATGGTGCTGTACTTCCGCAATGTAAAACTGGATAAGAAAAGAGAAGCAGAGAAATAAAGCAGCGGAATACAGTTAAACTTACAGAATCCCCGGCGGTGCGGCATTTGAGGCGGCATCGGCGGGGATTCTTATTTCTATACGATGACTCACACTGCGAAAAGAAAACATTGCGGGAACGCAGAAAGCAGGGTATACTTGTGTATAGAATCTGCTTGACTTAAAGTGCACTTCATAGTTTAAAATAAAGAAAGCTGGAGATTTGCGGTGTCAGAAAAGAGAAGGTTCTGACAAAGCAGAGGTTTCGGCTTTCTTTTTATGTTGTATCGTATTTGGGTGTGAAAAAAAGGAAAAAACGAAAACGAGGTGAATGCTTTGGAGGCAAGAGAGGTATTAGAAAAAGTAAAAAACAACGAAATCTCGATCGAGGAGGCAGAGAAATATTTCAAAAAAGAGCCGTTCGAGGAGATGGGATATGCTAAGCTGGATACGCACCGTGAAATCCGGAGCGGATTTGCGGAGGTCATTTTCTGTGCGCGGAAGGCGGATGAACATCTGCTGAAGATTTTTACGCGTCTGTACGAGCAGGATGGGGAGGTCTTCGGAACGAGAGCCAGTGAGCATCAGTATGAGCTGATCCGCGAAAAGTTTCCGGAAGTGGTGTATGATCCGCTGTCGCATATTTTAAAAATAGAAAAGAAAGACAAGAAGCGGATCGGAAAAATTGCGGTCTGTACGGCTGGAACTGCGGATATTTCCGTTGCCGAGGAGGCGGCGCAGACCGCAGAATACTTCGGTGCAAACGTTGAGCGTATCTACGATGTCGGTGTGAGCGGTATCCACCGCCTGCTGTCGCGTCTCGATACGATTCAGAGCGCCAACTGCGTTGTAGCCGTTGCCGGAATGGAGGGGGCGCTGGCGAGCGTGCTCGGCGGCTTGGTGGACAAGCCGGTGATTGCTGTTCCGACATCCGTTGGCTACGGGGCCAGCATGAACGGTCTTTCGGCGCTGCTTACGATGATCAATTCCTGCGCGAACGGAATTGCCGTCGTGAATATCGACAACGGCTATGGAGCCGGATATATTGCAACACAGATTAACAGAATGGGAGTACATCAAGATGAGTAAAAGTTTATATCTGGAGTGCGGGAGCGGAATCAGCGGAGATATGACCGTTGCAGCGCTGCTCGACCTGGGAGCAGACCGGGAAGTACTGGAGAAATCACTGGAAAGCCTGAAACTGCCGGGATACGAAATTGCGATTACAAGAGTGAAAAAGTCGGGGCTGGATGCCTGCGATTTCAATGTGATTCTGGATGCAGAGCATGAGAACCATGATCACGATATGGCGTATCTGCACGGGGATGGGGCGGAAGTGCATGACCATCCACATGATCACGAGCATCATCATGACCACGAGCATGCGCACAGCCATGACCACGATCACACAGGGGAGCATCATCACCATCATGAGCACCGCGGGCTGCCGGAGATTCTTGCGATTATCCGCAGCGGCGGTCTGACACCGGGAGCAAGAGCGCTGGCGGAGCGGATTTTCCAGATTCTTGCCGAAGCGGAAGCAAAAGCCCATGGCGTTCCGCTTGATCAGGTGCATTTCCATGAGGTGGGAGCTGTCGATTCCATCGTTGATATTGTGGCTGCCGCTGTCTGCCTGGATAACCTGGCGCCGGATGAAGTCATCGTGACGGGTCTCAGCGAGGGAAGCGGCTTTGTCAGATGCCAGCACGGCATGATCCCGGTTCCGGTACCGGCTGTTTTAAATATCGTACAGGCACATGGCCTGACCCTCGTTCCGACCGGAATCCAGGGTGAACTGGTCACACCGACCGGAGCAGCCATTGTTGCGGCAATCCGTACCAAAGAGACACTGCCGGCATCCTTCAAATGTACCAGAACAGGTCTTGGCGCCGGAAAACGGACGTATGAGCGCCCGTCACTGCTGCGTGCAATGATGCTCGAAACAGAAGAAAACGACGAGAAAGATACGATCTGGAAGCTGGAGTGCAACATTGATGACTGCACCGGCGAGGCGCTCGGCTACTGCATGGGAAAACTGCTGCGATCAGGCGCAAGAGATGTCCATTACATCCCGGTCTATATGAAGAAAAACCGCCCGGCTTACCAGCTGGATGTAATCTGTGATGATAAAACGCGGGAGACGTTGGAAAATATCATATTCGCCGAGACCACCACAATCGGCATCCGCCGCTGCCGGATGGAGCGCACCGTGATGAAACGCGAGTTTGCGACAATCGCAACCGAGTACGGCCATGTGACAGTCAAGATCTGCCGCCACGGCGAGATCGAAAAAATTTACCCAGAGTACGAGAGTGCCGCAGTAATTGCAGAAAAAAGCGGCATGCCGGTCGGCGAGGCTGGTGCGTGGATCGTACAGAAATATAAAGAAGGAAACAAAAAAGCATGAGATATTTAAAACCACATTTTTACGACCAGTTTGTATGCACCGCCGGAGACTGCCCGGATACGTGCTGTGCCGGCTGGCAGATCGTGATCGACGAGGATTCCCTGGAGCGGTATGGAAATGAGAAGAGTGAGTTTGGAAAGCGCCTGCGCAATTCGATCGACTGGGAGGAAGAGTGTTTTTACCAGAACAACCGCCGCTGTGCCTTTCTGAATGATGAAAATCTCTGCGATCTTTACAAGGAACTGGGGCCGGATTCCTTATGTGACACCTGCCGCCTTTACCCGCGCCATACGGAGGAGTACGAGGGTCTGCGTGAATTATCCCTGTCCCTTTCCTGCCCGGAAGCTGCACGGATTATCCTGTCCTGCAAAGAGCCGGTGCGTTTTCTGGAGGAGGAGACCGACGAGGAGGATGATTTTGAAGAGTTTGACTTCATGATGTTCTCCCAGCTGGAAGACACGAGAGATGTTTTGTTCCGGATTCTGCAGAACCGCGAACTGCCGCTGCAGGAGCGCATGACGGCGGCAGAGCAGCTCGCAGAACAGTATCAGATCTGTATGGAGGAGCAGCGGGAGTATGATATCGATGACCTGCTTCGGAAGTATGAAAAGCATCTGGAAGAGGGAACCTTAAGCGAGTGCGTGGCGGAGAGCCTTGCGGAAAAAGGTGTGGATGCTGCATCCTTTCATGCATATGACCGCCAGGTGAAGGAACTTGCCGTTCTCCGCGGTCTCGAGCGTCTTCGTCCGGAATGGGATACTGTGCTTGACGGCACAGAAAAAGCGCTGTATCAGAACGGAGAAACCGCTTATCAGGCCATCTGTGAAGAATTCCATCGCACCTGGGGCGCTGCAGGTGAACGCCGTGCAGAGTGGGAAAACATCGGTGAGCAGCTTTTGATGTTTTTCGTCTACACCTATTTCTGCGGCGCCGTCTATGACGATATGGTCTGTTCCAAAATGGAACTCGCGCTGTTCTCTGTCCGTTGGATTCAGGAAATCCTGGTTGCACGGTGGCTGGAAAATGGAAAAACGCTTTCCATGCACGACATCGAGGAGCTTTCCTGGCGCTATGCGCGTGAGGTCGAGCATTCCGATGATAATCTGAATGCGCTTGAGGACTGGCTTTTTGAAACTTATGCACCAGAAGGCTGTGTGCTGGAGGAGGAGTAATCCTGCATCCGATAGACTTACTGCACATTTTCCCTGATGTGTGTTAAGATAGAAGCGTTGTTACAGAAAGAAAAGAGGGAAAATTATGCAGGAAAAACAAAAGAAATGGATTCTGCGCATTGCGCTTTATCTGATTGGAATTATGGTGCTGGCACTCGGTATCACACTGAATACGAAGACGAACCTCGGCGTATCGCCCATCATCTCCATGCCGTACGCCGTGGCACAGATCTTCGGCTATGAAACAGGAACCGCCGTCTTCGTGGCGTATTTGATCTTCATCGTATTACAGATCGTACTGCTGAAAGGAAAATTCCCGCCGTTCCAGCTTCTGCAGGTTGCCGCAAGTTACCTGACGAGCGCCTTTATCACCATCTTCGACCGGATTTTCCCGGCACCTGACCAGATGGGAATGCGGCTTCTCGTTCTTGTCCTTGCCATCATTCTTACGGGAATCGGCGCCGCTGTGACCGTAGACGTCAACATCGTCCCAAACCCGGCCGACGGCCTGGCAAGAGTTCTCGGCGAGCGCTGCGGAAAGAACATGGGTTTCGGAAAAAATCTTTTTGATTTCTCCGCCATCGTCATTTCCCTTGCGATCGGCCTCATCGATGCCGGCCGCCCGGTAGGAATCGGAATCGGCACTGTTATAGCCATGGTCTGCACAGGAAGAGTCATCGCGGCATTCAATCATTTCGCAAAAAAGAAAATAGAAGAAATCACCATCGCCTGAGTGATCCATGCCCCTGTCGAAAAACCTTGAGTTTTCGGTGGGGGTTTGTTATAATAAAAGACAGCGAAAGAAAAATTTTTTGATTTGTCATAAGGCGTTTGTTTGCGTTATGAGAAGTGCGAAGGAGGAAGTGGCAAATGAACTTAGTTATTACGATGAGCCGCCGGTTTGGTACTGGGGCGAGTATTATTGCGAAAGAACTTTCCGAGAGACTGCATATCCCGGTATATGATAAGGACGATGTAGAGCACGGCATGCGTGAAAATGCCTTTGAATCTGAGGCGGATGCGATCCGCGAGCTGGCGAAACAGCCGTGTATTATCATTGGACGGTGTGCTTCGGAGTTTCTGAAAGATAAAAGCAACGTCATCAATATTTATGTCTGCGCGGACAAAGAGGACCGGATCAAACGTATCATGAAGCTGTTTTCCCTGACAAGAGAGGCGGCTGAGGTGATGCTGGAAGAGACAGACAAGCAGCGTGCCGAGTATTATTATAAAAATACCGGAAAGACATGGGGCGATGTCAATAACTACCATATGATCCTGAATACCTCGGATCTTGGCATCGAGAACTGTGCCGATATTCTGATGCGGTATTTTGAAATGAAAGATTATATCTAAGAGATATTTAAAAAGAAATACATAAAAAATCAGGTGCTTCCCGAAAAAGAGAAGCACCTGATTTTTTGTGCGGTTTAGTAAGCCTGATACGTATTGCCATAACTCCGGCTGGAGAAGTAATTCTGTTTCAGAACCAGGAACAGTTCGGCATCGGTTGCATATTTGTACGGATACAGATAGAAAATACCGACAAGATTGCAGGTGATTCCGGAAAGAATATACCATCCGATAAAGGAGAGATCAAGAATAAATGTATTCATCTTTTCACCGTTCATCATTTCACGGCTGATGCGGAATGCTTCTTCGGTCGAAAGTTCCGGGTAGTCGGCGAGAAGATAAGGAACCATGCGGTATTCATAAGCTTTCACAATTCCAGGAATCAGAAGAAGCAGCGACCAGAGGAATATATAAAGATTTTTTAAAAACAGAGTCCACACAGTTTTTCCATAGTAGCCGTTCTGGAATCCGAACAGTATGTTGCCAAGTCCCGCTTTTTCCATCGAGTTTTCAATGAAAAACCTCGAGCCTCCTACCTCAAATGGTGCAAGAACAAAAATACGGATCAGAATAAAGGCAAGACCAATGACAAGAAGTACAATGCCGCTGAAGACAGTAAAAACAAATTTAACCGGTCCAAGCGGGGTGAATTTTTCTGCAAAGGATTCCACATTGAAGTTATCGGAAGAAATCGTAAATCCAGATATACCGACCGAGTTAGTCTGATTGCTGTCATTGTTGGAATTTCCAGAATTAGAAGTACCGCTTCCGACCAGCAGAGTCAGAATCAAGGCGGCTACCACACAGATCCAGTAATTGCGTAAAAATGCGGCTTTTCCGCGGGTTTTCAGTTCCTCTCGAGTCCACATAAAAAAGACCTCCCTCTTAATGTAAGTGTAAACAGCAGACAATTCTGCCAAGTCACGATTATCTTACCATGGGGCAGGTGAAACATCAAGACAGCTTAAGGAAAGTTTAAGAAATTGGCAGAAAGATTAAAGTGGAAATGTGCATTCTTAAATAAAGATTTTACTTGTGAAGCGGGGATGAATGTGCTATAATCTCTCCGGTGCGTCAGAACGCAGCGGGGCCGGGTTTCTCCGGGGTGCGTTCTGAAAAAAAGAAACCTGTACGTTGAATTGACAAAGAGAGCGAGGAATCTACGTGTATCTGACAAAGGACGAGTTTTTGCAGAAATTCGGAATTCTGCCGCAGGAATTTGAGGAAGCAGATATTTCCTGGGAAGAACTGCTGGAAATTGCGGATGATTATGAACGGCGCCGTCCGACGCTGGAAAAGATCCGAAAAGAATTTGTGGCAGAGTTTTTGCAGGACAAGGAAAAAGAGATCGGACTGCAGTCGTACCACAGCCGTCTGAAGGACACCGAACATCTGGTGGAAAAGCTGGTGCGCAAGCGCCTAGAAAATTATGCAAAGTACCGGAAAATGGATTCGACAAGCTATATGCGTTACGTGACAGATCTGATCGGAATCCGGGGACTTTTGCTGTATCGGGAGGACTGGGTAAACTTCCATAAATACATTACGCACTGGTTTAAAAATGATCCGGAGAAATACATCCGTGATTACGGCCGTGACTACGACCAGAACGCATCGGGCTATATGGCAGAGCCGCCGAAAGTCCATACAAGACTTGGCGATTACGCCGACATTTATGTGAACTGGATTCCGGAGGAGAACATTCTGGACCGGAAACATTACCGTGCGGTGCATTACATTGTCGTTTACCGCGGCGTCTACATTGAAATTCAGATTAAGACGCTGTTCGAGGAGGGCTGGGGAGAGATTGACCACAGCATTCTTTACCCGCGGCGCAAGGGAAACGCCATGCTGACAGAGTTTTCCGAGCTGCTGAACCGTCTGGCGGGCATGGGAGATGAGATGGGATCGTTCTACCGCCGTCTCCAGGTTGTGCCGGATGAGAAGTTCCAGAGCAAGGAAACGATCGTGCGCAAGCGTGAATTAAAACCGCAGGTCAAGGCAGCGGTGGAAAAACGCGATCTGAATGAAATTCATACGATGGATGATGCCGTCTGGAGCATACTGAAAGAATAAAACTGCTTTTCAGACATGGGAAAGGATAAAAAATGGATGGAAGAAACACGGGCCGCATGGGCTTCTCTCATGCAGCAGAGGACTCTGCGGAGAATATGATGGCGGCAGTCAAAGCCGGAAAAATCCGAAAACATCTGATGGGAAATACCTCGCCGATCCGCTACGGAACAATGGAAAAACGCGAGATGACCGAATATACCGACTTTGTCCGGACGAAACTCTGCTATGAAATCCTGAATCTGCCCGGGGAGGAAAAATGAATACAATAGAAAAAATATACACAAACTACGACGGACTTCTGGAAGAATTTTCCGAGGAAGTAATCCAGAGCCGTTACGCTGTTTTTTACGAAGAAATCGAGGAATTTGCCAAGAGTCTCGGCATCCGCGAGAAAATCCAGATCAGCGAGTCGCTGTTGAGCCATGCAGTGCTGGACTATTTCACGGATATTTCCCGCCTGAAACATTTTCATCAGGCAAAGCATATCAATTCATTGAAAGTGATCTCCTATGAGACCTACTGGCTGCTGCGGAGAAAACCGATCCAGATCCTGGTGGAGGATGAGACATCGGATGCGATGGCATTTCTGAACGAAAAGTTCGTCTTTTCCCGGATTGCCAAATATCTGATGGGCGACGGAAAACGGGTGATTTTAAGTCCGGAGACGAAAAAAGGCTTTCTGAATTATCTCGATTCGCTGTTTTATTACCTGAAATACCGCAATTACGATGCAGAAATGCTCGAGATGATGCTGATGGGCTTCAAAGCGGGTGTTCTCGTGGCGGATGATTTAAAGGAGCAGGAGTCCTGAAAAACGGGCGGAAGCGGAATACAACAAAATAAGATGAAGATCGAAAGAACCGGACGGGCCGTAAGGCTGCTGTCGGGTTCTTTTTTTGTGCGGTGCTGCATAAAGTGCAGAGAAAACATTGCGATGCATGGACAGAAAACCGTTTAACAATGGAGGGACGGGAACTGCTTTCCTTTGGAACTTTGTACAGGGAGGAATGGATATGGCCACGCTTGAAAAAATCAATGCATTTCTAAAAGCGGTGAATGCAGCCGCCTGGGGACCGCCGCTTCTTTTTCTGCTGCTTGGGACAGGCATTTTTCTGACCATCCAGCTTCGCGCGCTACCCATTCGACGGTTGTTCTTTGCGCTTCGTACAGCATTCGGCCGTGAGGCGAGATACAGCGGGGAGAAAACAGAAGCAGGAGTTTCGCCGTTCGCATCGCTGATGACGGAACTTGCGGCGGAAATCGGGACGGGCAATATCGTGGGGGTTGCCTCCGCAATGGCGCTTGGAGGACCAGGAGCACTGGGATGGATGATGCTGGCGGCGTTTGTGGGACTTGCTTTGAAATTTTCTGAGAGTTTTCTCTCGGTGCAGTACCGGATGCAAAGAAAAGACGGAACATACTGCGGCGGTCCGATGGTGACGCTGACCAGAGCATTTCCGGGGGAGCGGCTGGCGAAGATGCTGGCTGTGTTTTTTGCCGGAAGCACCGTGCTGGTATCTCTCGGAATGGGCAATATGACGCAGGCAAACTCGATTGCGCTGGCGATGCAGGATACGTTTGGCGTGGCAAGAGAAAAAAGCGCGTTGGTGCTGACGATTCTTCTTCTGCTCGTGGTGACAGGCGGACTGCGTTCCATTGCAAAAGCGGCGGAGGTGCTGGTACCGGGAATGGCACTCTTTTATCTGGGCGGGGCAGGAATGGTAATCGGTCTGCACGCCGGAGAGCTTCCGCGGACACTGCTTGCGATAGTACGGGACGCGTTTTCTTTCCGGGCGGTATCGGGAGGAGCGGTGGGTGCGGGAATTTCCCTGCTGCCGCCGGCCTTGCGGTATGGAATTTCCCGCGGTGTGTTTTCGAATGAAGCAGGGCTTGGAGCAGGCGGAATCAGTGCTGCGGCGGCACAGACCGACGATCCCGTGCGGCAGGGGTACATCAGCATGACAGGTGTGTTCGTTGATACCATGGTGATCTGTCTTGTGACCGGCCTTGCCGTTGGAGTGACCGGGGCGGCAGAGGGGATACTGGAGGCGGAAAAAGCGGATGGAGCGGCGATGGTAATTCAGGCCTTTGAAAGTGTGTTCGGACCGGCGGGAGGCTATGTTGTCGCGGTCGGGATTCTGCTGTTCGCATTTGCAACGATGGCCGGCTGGGCATACCAGGGGGAGCAGGCGTTTCTCTGGCTGGTGAAAAAGGATAGCTTCGGAATGGTTTACCGTGTTTTCTTCTGTTTTGCAGCGTTTGCCGGGTGCGTCTGCATGGCAGAAACGGTCTGGAATTTTGCGGAGCTTGCCAATGCCTGCATGGCGGTGCCGAACCTGCTCTGTGTGCTGCGGCTCTGGAAGGAAGTAAAAGAGGAGGCATTCCGGTTTGAAAGCAGGATAAAAAAAGCAGAACAAAAGAAAGATAGAAATACATGAGAAACCGTATTTCCGGTCCTCAGGCAGATTTCGATGCGAGCTGATCGAGAGAGCCGAAAGAATATCCCATTTCTTCCCATTTCGTCAGCAGCTCATCGAGAATCTCCGCGTTGGTGGATGAGGTATTATGAAGCAGGACGATGGCACCGGGATGAATGCGTCCGGTCAACTTTTTGAAAGCCTCCTCGTGGGTCGGCTGCTGATCCTGGTACCAGTCTACATAGGCAAGACTCCAGAAAAAAGTCTGATAGCCGAGATCTTTTGCCATCTGCAGGTTCTGCGTGCTGTATTTTCCCTGCGGAGGCCGGTAAAATTTCACCATTTCCTGGCTGGTGGTTTCCTGGTAAAGAGCGGAAACACGGTTCAGCTCTTCGGAGAAGGCTTCCTGCGTGGAAATTTTGGACATATCCGGGTGCGACCAGGTGTGGTTTCCGACGATATGGCCTTCTGCCGCCATGCGTTTGACAAGATCCGGCTGGTCGGAGAGAAAATTGCCGACAACAAAGAAAGCCGCGGGTGCCTGATGCTTCTGGAGTGCGTCAAGGATCGCCGGGGTGTTGCCGTTTTCATAGCCGCAGTCAAACGTCAGATAGATGATGTTTTCTTCCGGTGAAGCGGCAAACCAGGCGTTGTAGGCGGCAAGCTCTTCGGATGTAGCATTGCCGACGGGAGTCTTCCCTTTTTCCGGGAAGGAGAGCCCCCAGTTTTCGGCAGCAGAGGAGAGGACGGGCATCGAAACGGAAGAAACAGGTGTCTCCGACGCAGCAGAGAGAAAAACTGGGGCTGCCTTTCGGAGCGCACGGCAGGTAAAGTGGGACAGAACAGAGCCAAAAAGAAAAGCGGAGCAGAAAAAAGCGGCGGCGATACCGGCTTTTTTCAGGATCCGGCGGGAAAGGGGTGAAAGAGAACGCATAAAATCCCCCTCCAGGACTTTTTGAGACAATATATGTATGGATGAAAGAAAACATGCGGCACACATCTGTTTGACTTTACCTGCAATCTATGTCACAATGGAGGTAGAGTGGATGGAAAGGGCAGAGAAAAACAAGATGACAAAATATGAGGTTTTAAAAAAGTACTTCGGTTACGATTCCTTCCGGGAGGGGCAGGAGATGCTGGTGGATGCGCTTCTGAACGGACAGGACGTGCTCGGCATCATGCCGACCGGAGCAGGAAAATCGCTGTGTTATCAGATTCCGGCGCTTCTGCTGCCAGGAATTACCCTGGTGGTATCACCGTTGATTTCTCTGATGAAGGATCAGGTATCGACCCTGAACCAGGCGGGGATTCACGCTGCGTTTCTGAACAGCTCCTTAAGTGCGGCGCAGTACCGGAAGGCACTCGGCTTTGCCATGGAGGGCCGGTACAAGATTATTTATGTCGCCCCGGAACGCCTTCTGACACCGGAATTTTTGTGCGCGGTGCAGTCGATGGAAATTTCGATGATTAGTGTTGATGAGGCACACTGTATTTCCCAGTGGGGTCAGGATTTCCGCCCAAGCTACCTGAAAATCACAGAGTTTGTCGAGCAG
Source organism: Blautia sp. TF10-30 (assembly GCF_003481245.1). Lineage (NCBI taxonomy): Bacteria > Bacillati > Bacillota > Clostridia > Lachnospirales > Lachnospiraceae > Blautia > Blautia sp. TF10-30. The sequence continues at coordinate 111,402 of NZ_QUKM01000003.1, read as the reverse complement.
CTTCCCGCACGGCCGGTGATCGGTGCCTTTACGGCAACGGCAACAAAAGAGGTACGGGATGATATCGAAGCACTGCTGTCTTTGCGTGATCCGGTACGTCTGGTCACAGGCTTTGACCGGAAAAATCTGAAATTTACGGTACAGCAGCCGAAAGATAAATTCGCAGCCGTGGAATCATTCCTTGCAGAGCACGAGGCGGATTGCGGAATTATTTACTGTCTGACCAGAAAAAATGTGGAGGAGGTCTGTGAGAAACTCGAGCAGAAAGGATATTCTGTCACAAGATACCATGCGGGTCTCTCTGACCTGGAACGGAAGGAAAACCAGGAAGATTTTATTTATGACCGGAAGCAGATCATGGTAGCGACAAACGCTTTTGGTATGGGAATCGATAAATCGAATGTGCGGTACGTCATCCATTATAATATGCCGAAAAATATGGAAAGCTATTACCAGGAGGCCGGCCGTGCGGGACGGGATGGCCTTCCGGCGGAATGTATTCTGCTGTATGCGGGACAGGATGTGATCACAAACCAGTTTTTTATCGAACACATGGCGCAGGAGAGTGAGGATCCCGAGACGACAGCGCTGATCCGTCAGCGGGAGGAGGAACGGCTGAAGAAAATGACGTTTTACTGTTTCACCCATGAGTGCCTCAGAGATTATATCCTGCGGTATTTCGGGGAATACGGTTCCAATTACTGTGGAAACTGTTCCAACTGCCTCTCGGAATTTGAAACGGTGGATGTGACAGCGGCGGCAAAGGCAATCCTTGGCTGTGTGCGGGAATGCCGTCAGCGCTACGGCACGACGGTGATTCTCGATACCCTGCACGGTGCGAATACCGCGAAAATCCGCCAGTACCGCATGGATGAAAACTCCCATTACGGGGAACTGGCAAAAGAGCCGGTCTACCGGCTGCGGCAGATCTTAAATGAACTGCAGGTCCGGGAATATCTCTATGTAACGGCCGACACATACAGCATTGTGCGCCTGCTGCCAAAAGCGGCGGAGCTGCTGGATGAGGACGGCACGATGCTGATGAAGATGGCAAAAGAAGAAAAACGGATTCCGAAAGCCGCAAAAGAGAAGACAAAGACAAAAACCTCGGCAGCGGCAAAGGATCTTTCCAACGAGGAGGCCGCGGTATTCGAAAAACTGCGGGCACTCCGGATGGAGCTTGCAAAGGAGCATAAAGTGCCTCCGTATATTATCTTCTCGGATAAAACACTGATCCAGATGGCGATGGAGAAACCGTCCAACAAAGAGGAAATGCTGGCGGTCTCTGGTGTCGGCGAGAGCAAATTTGAAAAGTACGGGGAACCGTTTCTTGCATGTCTTGCAGAAAGATAAAACAAGTCGTGTAAAAAAACGGGAAAACAACAGGAAAGGAAGAATACGCTTATGAAAAAAGAAAACGCAGTTATTTTTGGAGTGACCGGTGTTGTAGTTGCCGCCGTGCTGATTGGAGGCGGAATCTATATGAAAACGGAACGGGACCGAAATCTGAATGCAGATACAGCAAGTACTGCAGCGGACAGCAATAGGGCAGAAGAAGTACAGAAAGCCGTATTTCTTGCAGAAGATTCCGGGTTATGGTACCTGGGAGATCTGGAACACGGAAACATCTATGTGACACATACACCGTCCGACACACTTTACGATGAAAATGGAAATGCTATTGATCCGTCCGAGATCAAAAAAGGAGATTTTCTTCAAGTGGAGGGCGACGGTATTATGCTGAACTCCTATCCGGGACAATATCCGGGTATCAGCCGTATTATGAGAATCAGCGGCGGTACGGAGGCGGATGCAGAAAAATTCGATGAGGAACTTTCCCAGATTCTGCCGGAAAAGGATCCATCGGAAATTCCGTTTCTGAATCTGTGCTACACACAGCCAAATGCCCAGGTGACAGCTATGGCAACACAGGGAGGTTATACCTGGTCTTATGTTGATGAGGACGGCAATGGTCAGAACGTCGTTGCGGACAGTGCGTTCATTCTGGAATGGACGGAACTGAGTGATCTGCATACAGCAAATGACGGAGGAAAAACCGATCTGGAGCTTGTCTTCTCGGAGGAGCCGGATTCTGTCACAGCAGAAAGATGGCCGGCCGAAGACCGGGGGCAGAACTTTGGCAATGGTTACCCGGAGGGAGAAAGCGTTTCTGTGGAGCATGCGGAGAGCTGGAGCATTCCGGGAGCCGAGGCCGGCTACATCTACGAAGTGGACGCGGTATTCGAAAATGGAACCGTGTCATACGGATTTGAAGTGAAAAAGTAAAAAAAGACTTTCTTTTTCCGTGACATTATGCTATTTTTACTGTGAAAACAGAAAAATGCAATGTGCCATACGGCATAAGCAGCTGACTTTTCAAAAATCAGAATCCGTTTGACCGGAGGATGCGAGGAGGAATTTGTATGAAGTTAATTGTTGCTGTATTACGGAAAGAGGACGAGGCAGACACCATTGCCGAGTTGAACAAAAAAGGCTTTTTTGTGACGGAGCTTGCCACGACCGGCGGTTTCCTGAAGGAGAAGAACACAACACTGCTGATCGGAACCGATGATCATAAGCTCGACGCTGTGCTTGCGATCTTAAAACAGGAAGCAGGGCTTCGGAAAACAGTTACCTATGCGGCCACCCCGATGGAAAGCGGAAACTTCTGCCCGGGCGGAAATTACTCTGTTCCGATTGATACCCAGACAGGAGGCTGTACTGTGTTTGTGCTGAACATGGAACAGCTGGAAAAATTCTAAGACTCTAAAAATTTTTAAATTCCGGCATATGATCCCGGTAGTGGAGCGGCAGATGCGTACGCTGACAGTCGGGATTGGAACGCTCTTTGATGGCAATTGCGGTGAAAAATCCTTTCCAGAGTTCTTCGTAAGGGTCCGAAGTGGATTCCGTGAGGGAAAGGCGTTCTATTTCATCCGGAGAAAGACGGGTCAGATAAAAGGGCCGGTCAGCGGGATGCACGACGGCAAGCTGCCGGTTATCATCGAGAATCATCCAGTTTTCTGAGGGAAGCCGGTCAGAAAAATGGGGAGCGACCAGGGTCAGCACATTGGCTTTCGGGGAAATATGCGAGACCAGGATCGGAAAACCGGAGGAAATATTTGCAAAACGGATAAATTCCCGGAACGAATGCGCTTCATTTGTGACCTGACGGGAAACTTCAAAAGCGTGGAATACCGCCGGTTCCTGCAGCATATGCAGGGTATCCTTTCCATAGGAAAAGCCGTAGAGCAGAAAACGATAAATGATGTCGGGAGCGTCGCTTCTCTCGGACATTGCACAGAGATAGACGAGCCGCCAGGCTGCTGCGCCGATCTTCTTTTGAATGGATCGCGTGACGCTGGCGGCTTTTTCTGTGTCCGGCTCAACATGGCAGTAATCGCAGAACAGCTCCAGATTGCCGACTGGTTCCGTCATCAGCCGTACATTGCGGTAGCCGAGACGGGAATTCCAGGCTTCATAGATGCAGGTCAGGATCGACGCAAGATCCGGGCTGCAGGTGTAAACAGTCATAATAAAATCCTTTCTGAAATCAATTGATACAGACAACAGCCTTCTGCAAAAAGCGCAGATACAGCAAAAAGGCTTTTCCGTGAGAAGAACGCCCGGGATTATATATGCCCAGGTACGGCAGCATCAAACAGAGAAAGCTGCTGATACTGTTCCGGATGGGAAACCTCCCAGTTGGAGGCGGCTTCCTCTCCCGTGAGCTGCCGGGTCAGAAACTGCTGTTCCAGCCGCATGTGATACATCATTTTTCCCTCGCAGGTGATAAAATATTTGGCGCGTTTCAGCACCACACCGATCTTTTTCAGATGATCAAATGAAAGATGGGAGCTTCTGCGGCTCTTTACAATCCGCATGGCCGATTTCGGCCCGATGCCGGGAACGCGCAGAAGGTCGGCATACTCAGCCGTGTTGATCTCCACCGGAAACAGCTCCATATGGCGCAGCGCCCAGTCGCATTTCGGGTCGAGCTGTGCATGAAAGTTCGGGTGGGCTTCATCGAGCAGTTCATCCGCCTGAAAACCGTAGAAGCGGAGCAGCCAGTCTGCCTGATAAAGGCGGTGTTCCCGAAGAAGCGGCGGCTTGGTTTCACGTGAGGGCAGGGCGGAATCCTCGTTGACCGGAATGTAGGCGGAGTAAAAGACGCGCTTCAGGTCATACTGCTGGTAGAGAAGCTGTGAGGTGGAGAGAAGCTGGTAATCGTTTTCCTTTGTCGCACCGATGATCATCTGCGTGCTCTGGCCGGCAGGAACGAAGGGAGCAGAGCGTTCCTTTTCCGGCAGTGACCGCGCGGAGGAGGAAGAGATCCAGCCCAGATCGGCAGCGGAGGCGGAAATCTGCTTTCGTGTATCGAAAATGGAGTGGGAGAGATAGCGGTTTCCCGAGGAACGCTCTAAAAAAGCGCTTTTCCCTGCGGTCAGCCGGTAATCTACAATACCGGACTGGATCTGGCGCATGGGTTTTAAAATCGCTTTCTGTGTCTTCTGCGGGGCCAGTTTCTGCAGCCCTTCTCCGGTCGGGAGTTCCAGATTGACGCTCATGCGGTCGGCGAGATAGCCGGTCTTTTCGATCAGCTCGGCGGGTGCGCCCGGGATAGCTTTGACGTGGATGTAGCCGTTAAAGCGGTAACGATTACGTAAAAGATGCAGAGTGCGGTACATGAGCTCCATCGTATGGGCAGGATTTTTGCAGACGGCGGAACTTAAAAAGAGTCCCTCAATATAGTTTCGGCGATAAAATTCCGTGACGAGTGTACAGACCTCCTCCGGTGTAAACGTGGCGCGCTGCCGGTCATTCCCGGCGCGGTTGACGCAGTATTTACAGTCGTAGATACAGTCGTTGCTCTGCAGAATTTTCAACAGAGAGATACAGCGTCCGTCGGAAGAAAAGCTGTGGCAGATACCGCAGGAGACCGAATTGCCGAGATGTCCCTGTTTTCCGGCACGGTTCACACCGCTGGAAGTGCACGCAACGTCGTATTTGGCCGCGTCAGCGAGAAGATTCAGCTTCTCGGAGAGAGAAAGTGTTTGTGATGATAACTGCATGGCAGAAAAATTCCTTTCTATGTCCAAATGAATACGAATAAAAGTAAAACAATAAGATAACAGGTATTTTATAAAAAGAACAACTGTTCGATAAAAGAAGTGTAACACAAATCGAACGAATGTTCAAGAGGAAAAATGAAAATAGTACAAGAAAATACTGGAAGAAAAGAAACAGAATTCGATCCGGAAAAACGTGAACAGGAAACAGCAGGGAAAATTTCTGTTAGAAAAAAGTTATACAAAAACAGCCGCACAGATCGGAAAAACAAATCTGTGCGGCTGTAAGCCAAATTTTATGGAATTGAAACGGAAGCAGAGCCGTTTACGCCAAAAGCGCCCCAATTGCCCCGAATACGCCGGAACTTGCAAGCAGCATGATGACGCTTGCAAGGAGAACACCGCCCATGATGGCGAGAACGCTGGTCTTAAAGTCCATATCGAGGATACTTGCGGCCAGTGTGCCGGTCCATGCGCCGGTTCCCGGGAGCGGAATGCCGACGAAGAGCAGCAGGGCGAGCGGAAGTCCGCGGCCGGCTTTTGCTTTCAGTTTTTCCCCGCCTTTTTCGCCTTTTTCCAGACACCAGGTGAAGAACTTTCCGATATACTTTTTATCACATCCCCAGACAAGAACCTTTCGAGCGAACAGGAAAATAATCGGAACCGGAAGCATATTTCCGATGACGGCGATCAGATAGGCCGGAAGCGTCGGAATATGGAAAGCTACCGCGTACGGAATCGCACCACGCAGCTCGATGAGCGGAACCATGGAAATCAAAAATACAATCAGATATTTGGTAATCATATACACCTCTCGTTTTTTACAAAGTGTTATCGTTTCTTAGTGCAACGCTCTTATTGTAGCGTGATGCCCGTCATTTGTCCAGTATAAAAAGAAAGAAAAGAGCGGGAGTAAAAGAAATCTTAAGAATTAGATTGCTGTTTTTCACTCTGTAATTCCTTTATTTTTCATTATCTTTTTCTTTCGTTTTTGTCTTTTGATGCTCTCTGTTCCTATTTTTGCAACTTTCTATTACCAACTCATTACCAGGCATCCAGGGCGACCCGCTCCGTGCTGCTGGTCCATGTATAGTTAAACGTGTTCACGCCAGTTCCCTGCATGGCGCTGTTCCTTATCCGGTCATCATCAGCGAAGAATGGGAGCAGGTAACGCCGTCGGCTGGGTTGCCGAAGCTCCCGCAGCGCTTTGTTCTCTGTCTGGCGCACAGATTCCGGCGTGGTTCCCAACGTCTCCCCGATCTGCCGCAGTGTATAACCGTTTTCGTATCTCATCCGGATAACAGGCCCTTGCTTGCCCGGCAGAGCGTCAACAATAGGCCAGATGACCGCTTTGAGCTGCTCCCCCTGTATTTTATCGAGTACCTCAGAAAAGCCGTTTTCTGGTGCCGGTACAAGCTCCGCAATGGTTGTCTCTTCTTCATCGCCTACCGTTTTATCAAGACTTACTATCTGTGTGCGGTGCTGATCGGCTTTCGTCTGCTCCAATACCGTCATACTGACACCCAGCAGGCGCGCCGCTTCCCAATCCTGCGGATCACGCCCCAGCTTTGCCCGGTACTGCTGACAGATCCGGTTATATTTCCCGATCCGTTCCCGCTGGCCTACCGGAATACGCACCGTATACCCGCAGTCGTCAATATACCGCCGCATTCCCTGCTTGATCCAGAACGCGGCATAATGCAGGAAAGACGCCCCGGCATCTGGCTGCCATGCGTCCACGGCGTTGCATAGGCCTATGAAGCCCTCCTGCATAAGATCTTCAATCTCGGCCTTATTCCGGTACTGCTGTGCGATTTTCCAGATCATGCCCCGGTTCTGCTCCCATAGCTTCTGCATATTCTCGGCGGTGTCCTCGCCCGCCCGGATCAGTTCAACAAGAATTTCATTTGTCATGCTTCGGCAACCTCCATACACTCTGAATATACCAAAAGCCCGCGGGGATCATTCCACGGGCTTCTCACACTTTAAGGGGGATGGCAAACAAAAAGGGCGCGGGAGCAGTTGAAAAAATGCCATGTACTGACATTCTCTACCATTCCCACGCCCTCAAAAAGTGGCTTCCCACAGGACAAGCGGAAGAAAGAAACCTGCAGGGGTACTTTGTTTGCTGGTTTGCATTATACCACCTGCCCCAGTTCCTCGCAATAATGAGTTTTCAACGTTAACATTTGTTAACATTTTTCATAATATGTGCAGGTCTGCATTTGTCAGCGCCCCCCTATACCCCAATTCTACGTATGCCCGCTTATATGCCCCATTCTGGCGTTTTGCCACCTTACACGAAGAAGTTACCGGGTGGAGCAGTCGCAGCACCTCTTCCTGCTCGTCCAATGTCTCATAGGATATTTTAATCTTTACCATGTTTGACTCCTTTTTGCATATTCCTTTCGCAACGTTGCAATAAATCCTAGTATTTCCTAGTATTTTCGCTCGCAATAAGCCTTGTAAACCCTTGTCGTTTCCGCTCACTTCATGTGCAAGCGTGAAGAGTTCCACGGTTGCAAAAACCTTATAAAACCTCAAGTTTTCCCAAATATTTACGGCTCCGTCTCTGAGCATTTCTGTGCATTCGTGGTTTTCTGATTGTTTCCGAACGTTCGCTTTCGCTCGCAACGTTTGCCGTATTCGTTTCGTTTTCAACTGTTCCATTTCAGGAAGAGTTGGAAAATATTATATAACCGGCGCAATGTTGGGTTTTGACAGGTTTCCGGCCGTACGGCTTTGGTATTGGCGTACCGCTCCCATAAGGGCCAGAACGTGGCTTTCTAAGGCTCTGCAGCTCCAATAGGTTGAACTGGTATCATTCTTGGGAATGCTATGGAGCAGGGCCGCTCCGGTCGTCCGGTTCTGGTGTTGGTAGCACCGTTTCCGGAAGGACTGGAAAGCCCAGCAGAACCCGAAAAGCCAATTTTCAATATACGCGCATATCGTGTCCACAAAAACCTCGTGCGCGTTTCCGTGTTCAATAATTGCGCCGGCGCAACGGCTGCCGTCTGGATCCAGTGCACCAACACCTTCCCCAGAAGGGCAACAAGCGTACTATCGGGTACGGTTGTAAAGCAGGAGGGAGGTAGACATTTGTTGACATCCGCCGCTATTTCGTCGCGTTTTATCCAAAATCCGTACCAACAAGTGTACTTTGCGTACGATTGTGCCATGTACCCGCAGGTACGCCCCGCAAAGGATGCCCATAAAATGTCCGCCCCTTTGAATGTGTCACCGAAGCAATGACCCCTTTTTAGGGTGTCACCTTTGTAACATTCCCTTTTTAGGGTGTCTAAAATGTCTAAATACTCTTTTTAGGGTGTCAGAAATGTGAGTATGTGGAGCAGATGTTTCTGATCCGGCAGCGCCGCACCTGACAGAACAATTCGTTCAGTCAGCAAAACCTGAATCATCCTTTCAATGATCCGGTGCGGATCCACGCCGTAAAAGCACGGTTTCGGTGCTCTTCCTCTCGTTCTTCCTGCTCCTCGCGGCATTCTGCGATGCGGTCGCTGATCTTCTTGAGCACAAACGCAAGAACCACGATGGCAACGCTCAGCACCGCGCGGCTCCATCTGTCCTGCTCCACGCTGGCCATATACAGCCACATACCTGCAGCACCGATCACAAGCGCCGCTCTATCTAAAATCTTCATTCTGTCCACCTCTCTACTTTTCTTGTGGGAGCAGGACTGCACCCGCTCCCGATTTCCGTCGCGTTTCGCTACGTTTTTCAGTTCTGCGGCTGTTTATGATATTTTAAATCATCACCCAGAAGAGCCTTTGTGAACACATAAACGCTTCGCATCTTTCTTGCATCCGCATAATCAAGCATTTTTACAACGCTGTTTTTGAGATCCGCTTGTGTTGCTGTTACCTGCGGTGCATCATTGTTGCCGCCTTCTGTCGGTCTTTCAATCTCTCTTGCTTCGTTGAAGAGCTGATTAATCAGTTTATTTGCTTCTTTTGTCGTTTCAAACGTTCTTCGTGCATAATCCTGGGCAATATCTACCGCCACACCTGCAGCATCCCAATTATTGGCTTTCTGGTTATCGTCCATAATCTGACCGAACGTATTGCATAAATTTTCAAGCATGAAGTTGCATTTTTCTGCTGCGTACTGTAATTCACCGATTTTATCATCAAGGTTTCCTGCTGTTTTTAAAAAATTCATCGTTTTTCACTTTGCCTTTCCGCCGAAAACCTGCTATACTAAAAACTGTTCTGAGGTTGGTAGTATAGCAGCTATCCGACTGTCCCTTACTGGTGTTGGTAGCATCGGTAAGGGGTTTTTTATTATTCTGTTACTGTATGTACCTGCGACGCTCCAAAGAAGCTCGCCTTATATGTGGCTCCGTCGCCCTTACTTCCCCAGATCAGGGAGCAGTGGAACAGCGCTTTTGCACCGTGCAGCACCTCGAAGCCTTTCTGTTTCCAGCCCGCCCAGGTGTTTACCTCTTCGGCAATGCCTGCGGCCGCTTTGCTCTGCTCAATCCGTTTCTCGTTGATCTCCTCAGCTTTTGCTGAAAGCCATGCTCTATGCAGTGCTTCTGCAAAGCTGATCCCTTTTGTCTTCCGGAAGGTCTTCCAGGCCTTCAACATGATCTTTCTAAGGTTGTACTTCATACTCTGTATCGTCCTTTCTTTGCTCTTTCAAAGGTTTCCCAGCCCCGGCAGGCTTTAAGGCTATCGTAGGCTTTTGGCCGTCTCATTCTCTTCTTATCCTTTCCCGGTGTTGTGTTGGTGTCTCCGGTACGCTTGCGCCCCATCGTTTTCACCCTTCGCTGTTTTGTTTTCCTTTGATGATTATATTTTACTACGTACATAGTTGAAAGTCTATTGACGTTTTATATAAAATGTACGTAGTTTTTTTGTTGATTCTAACTATGTACATAGTATTGAAATTATGCTATACTTTATCTGTAAAGTGGAGAAGGAACATTTAGTTTTTCCCACCCCATAGAAAGAAGGTGACATTATGCCAACCAAAGAAGATAAAGCAAAGTACGATATTCAGTATGCAAAATCAAAATTAAAGCGCATCCCGCTCGATGTCCAAAAAGAAGAGTATGAGCAGATCAAAGCGGCGGCGGATGCGGCGGAAGAGTCCGTAAACGGCTATATCAAGCAAGCCATCCGGCAGCGAATGCAGCGCGATGCCGAGTAGCAGCCCTGCTCCCAACGTTCCGCTTGCCCTGTCCGCCGGTTCCGTGCTATAATGTTTTACGTTCCATAATTCCCAGTAGTGGGGCTCCTGTGTGTTTTCTCGTCCAGCACACAGGAGTTTTTTATTTTTGACATTTTTTAAGATAAGGATCCGTCTTTAATTTCTGATTTTCCGGAAAAGTCACTTTCCACAGCGGGTCATTTTCCATAAAGCAAATTTGCGCCGGTGTAAACGCAGACTTTGGAACAAATTCCGGTATGTGTTTTACAACTTCTACACCATCATTTTTCCAATCGCTTTCAAGCATTTCATCAACATATTTCGAAGATACATATTGATCTAATACCAGGTCGATGCTTTCTATCATTTTTTTTCGCAATAAAACTTTTTTATCTGGTAAATACAATTTTATTCCTCCCTTGTTTCATAGCCCATTTCTTCAAGCCACTTTGTATATTCTTCTTCCGTTGGTTCATATTCTTCTTGTGGTTCCTGTTGTATTTCTGTTTCGCTCGTTTCTGGTGTTTCCTTATCTGCTGCATTTTCATTGGTTTCAGGTTTCGAAACTTCTTTTTGATATCGTTTGTGATTTTTAGCAAATCCTCTCATTGCCTTTAACAAGTTTTCTACTGGTTCGTCTTTGATCTTCCAGTTGTCTTTTTCCATCCGACTGTAAAACGCTGCAATTCCATTTGCTGATAAGTTTACCTTACCCTCATCTGCACATTGTCTGCAATCCATAAGAGTAAAGGGAGATGCACCGCCGGCGCCAGCAGGAGGCGGTGGCGTCTCCCCTTCTTTAAGAGTAAGAGAATTATAAAGAGTATTATCTAACTCTTTATCTTCTCTTACTTTACTCTTATCTTTTATCTTATCTGTGTTACAGGTTGTTACCGAAGCGTTACCTTGCGTTACATCGCCGTTACATTGTAACGCTTTTCTATTTCTGTACTGCCTGACACGCTCAGCGCTATCACATTCTTTTCCTACGTTTTCAATCGCTTCAGGTATGTAATAGCTCTCTTGATCTTTGTCGTTTGAACGAACAATCATATTGTTGGAAACAAGAAATTCTATCGTTATTTTGACAAGTTCTGTAGATTCATCAAATTCTTCGGCAAGCTCTTCTTCTATGGAATCATAGATACCTTGATAATGAATGTATCCTTGATTATCAAGGCTAAGTAAAAGCATTCGTAAATATATAATTTGCATATCTTTTCCGTTTTTCTGTCGTTTCATTTTCTTTTGTACAAGCTGATTAAAATATGTATTTTTCAGCTTAAACCAATATAAGTTTTTGCTTGCCATTATTGTGCTGTTACCTCCTGCTTCTGACCTGCTCCCGGCTCCGCTTCAAAGCCGAAGTATTTCTTTTCAAAGAACTTGATTGGAACTTTGCCGGACACCGTAAGATAGCCCGCGTCCTGCAGCTCTTTGTTCATGCCCCGGATCAGCTCGTAGGCCTTACCGAGGGAAACGCCCATCGTCTCTGCGACCTCTGCGGCCGTCATAAACTGCTTTTTCATTCCTGTTCACCTTCTTTCTGTTCCTGCTCCATAAAACGCCATAATTTCACTTGAAAACGGGCGTTTTATTCTTTAGGCGGTAAATTGTGCCTTGCAACGGTTTAAATCGAATTTCAACTATTTTCGTGCCGATAATATTCGACATTTTCGCAGAATCTTCTGCGCCGTTCGTCTCTCTGCTCGTCCGTCAAGTTCAGCCCGGGATTTATTTTTATCCAGGCCGTTGGGATATGAGCACAAATTGTTTCCCCTTCATGTGGAAGTTTATTGATTGCCAAAATTTTGCATTCTTCCGGGTGGGTTTCTGCAAGCTTCTTTATTCTGGAGATATACCGGCCCTGTGAAAATGTGACCATGCAAGTGTCTTGGTCTTTCAAAAATTCGATAGCGTTTTCAATGTTTCCGGAAATATCTGGAAGGAGCAGCTCACCAACCGGGACGGCTGCCACGCTGGCGAGTCGTTCCATTGCATCCTCAGACGCAAAACCGTTTGTCATGATCCGCTGAAAAGGCTTTTCGTCCAGTCCTGTTTTTCTGCAGATGTCTTCCGGTGTCAATTCCTGCGCTGCCATAAGTTCCTTGTACTTTTTACTGTTGAATCTCATGTTTTTCTCCTTCATCCTCAAGCCACCGCCCCCGGCGCTTCGGTTTAGTTTTCAGTTTCGAGAATTTCGGTTACATCAACCCCAAGCGCTCTTGCGATGCGGCCAATAGTTGCCGGTTTGGCACTCTTTCCGCTGATCACATTGTTAAGCGTTGGGCGTGGCATCTCTGCCGCTTTCTGCAGCTCCGCCGTGCTCATGCAGGCTTTTGCCATTGCAAGCTCCAATTTGTTTCGGTTTGCTTTCATCATCTCACCACCTTTTTTGACACATTCGAATGAATGCTTTACTATACTTTATCGCATTCAATCGAATGTGTCAAGAGTTTTTATAGATTCGATTGAATGTTTTATGATTTTATGTTATATTGTAATCGAAAGGAGTCGTAGAATAATGCATGAAGGAATATATATAAAATTGGAGCGTCAAAAAGCAGGTTTAACCCAAAAAGAACTTGCTGAAAAAGCAGGACTTGCAACTATCACAATTCAACAGTATGAAAGAAATTTACGAGCACCACGATTAGAAAATTTAAAGAAAATTGCACATGCTTTAAATATCCCTACAGAAGCACTATTCGGTGATATTTCCATTGCTTTTATGACAGATCTTGATGAAGAAAAATTGAATTTTCTTTTAGAAAATAAGTCAGAGCAATTAATGCAAGATTGGAACACATTATATAAACAACTAAATGACGCTGGGAAAGCTAAAGCTATAGAACACTTAGAATTATTGACAAAGATTCCTGAGTATAGACTGGACAATGGTTTTTCAAAAAATGCTGTCTCTCCTCCTAACACAATTAACGCAAAAGCACCCGACTGCTCCCACCGATACGAAGAGGAGCTTCTGGCGGCACACGCCCGCACCGATGTGGAACAAACGCCGGAAGATATTCAACACGATCTTGATATCATGAACGATGATTCAAAGTGGAACAAATAAGGGAGTAGAAAACCGCGACACCCTTTCAAAGCAAAGAACCGGCGTGGAGCAGGACGCACCCCGGCACGACGACCACCGTACCAACGAGTACGCAGGTTAACCACTCCCCCAAAACAGGGGATCGCCTAAGCTCGATAACGTTTCGTTACTGAGCATATAGAAGCCGTACAAAATTGTACGCCTTACGTCGCCCCATGGAGTCACGAAGCGTTACCCCATCTGCTCCATACAGTACGGGAGCAGCTCAACGACAATATATCGTCGAGTCGTCCCGTAGGAAGAGTGAACCACTTTCGCTCTTTTTTGAGCATAAGTCTTGCAACCTGCTCATTTTTGAGTAAGTTGAAAAGCAATATTGGTTGCTCATTTTTGAGCAGGCAATACCGGAATCAGACGCTTTCCAAAAATGGGAAGCAAGATTGGTTGCTCATTTTTGAGTAGGCAATAGCAGGCGCTTTCCCAAAATGGGAACGTGTTTTACTCATTTTTGAGTATATCCCACTTTTAAGGTTCTTCCCCAAAATGGGACAAACCGCCCGTGCGTCTCGACATCAATGTCGAATGGTTTCTTCCAGAAATGGAAAAAAGGGAAGATGAACGACTTTCAGACAAAATTGTCCAAAAGCTCTTAGCCAGAAATGACTGACAGCCCCGCAGGACTGCAGAAAACAGCAGGGTGTAAAGTTCTTTGCACCCAACTGCTCCAGAAAACCCCAGTTTTACACCGTCGAAATTTTGACACCTGTAGACGGTGAACGACTCGTTCAGCGTTTTGACAGCTCAAAAGCATCTAACGTATGTTCGATAAGCAGGAAACCGGAAAGGATGTCCGAAACGGTCACCCCCTATTTTATCTAACATATGTTCGTTTGAACCCCCAAAAAAGAACGGTTCACCGTCCGATCGGGAGCAGAACCGCCCATTTAATGCACAATCACCCTTTCGTTTTTAAGCCACCGCCCCCGGCAAGAATGGAAGGAATGATTCTATGCCGTCATATTACGACAATAAAACAAAAAACTGGTATTGCATTTTCTACTATACCGACTGGACCGGAACCAGAAAGCAGAAGAAAAAGCGCGGATTCGAGCGCAAGAAGGATGCACAGGAATGGGAACGGGACTTTCTGCAGCGGCAGGCAGCACAACCAGACATGCCGTTTTCTACGCTCTCTGAGCTGTATCTGAAGGACAAGGAGCAGAATACAAAGTTTGCAACCTATCGAGTGCATAAGATGCGGGTTGATACCTGGCTGCTCCCTGTATTCGGAAATCGCCCCATCAATGCCATCATGCCGGTTGATGTGAGGAATTGGCAAGGGTACCTTAAAACAGCCATCAGCGCCCAGAATAAGCCGCTCTCAGATGGATATAGGCATGATCTCTTTGTCGAGTTATCCGGCGTGTTTAATTTTGCTATGCGCTTTTATGGGTTGTCAGTGAATCCTTGTAAGGTTGTGGGCAATACGCCCGTAAAGCACAAGAAGAAGCTGAACTTCTGGACGAAAGAAGAATTTGACCGTTTTCTTTCAACCTTTGACGCGGCTGATCCGTTCCGGATGGCGTATCTCACCCTGTACTATACCGGAATGAGAATCGGGGAGCTGCAAGCGCTCACTGCTTCAGACGTCGACACCGAAGCGGGCACTATTACCATTTCGAAAACGTATCATAGAAAATATGGCGTTGAGATGATAACGACGCCAAAGACCCCAAAAGCAAACCGAACAATAACGATACCGAAATTCCTTTGTGCGGCTCTTCAAGAATACATCAACAAAATATACCAGCCGGACGCAGACGCAAGAATTTTCCCTTACTCACATTCCGGCTATACAGATGCCTTTCGGTCCCACACAAAGAAAGCAGGTGTAAAGCCTATTCGCTTGCACGGCCTGCGCCATTCCCATGCGTCCCTGTTGATCGAGCTTGGTTTCTCCGTCCTGCTGATCTCGGAGCGTCTGGGGCATGAGAACGTTTCTACCACGCTCAACATTTACGCGCACCTGTTCCCGTCAAAGCAAAGCGAGGTTGCGGAAAAACTTGACCTTTTGCAGACGAAATAACGCCATTTATTACCAAAATCTTACCACGGAGCAGAGAAAAACCCCGGAAACGCCTATAAATAAAGCTTTTCCGGGGTTCTCTATAGAAATCTTAAGAATTTCTGTATTTTTGTATAATTTTATAACCTTCAAAATTTGAATTTTAGAAAACGGTATGTTAGAATGAAGTGTACTGTTTGCAAAAGAACAGCAGAGATGCCCCCAATGACAGGGGGCGTGGACTGAAATAACAAACGAGGAGGACCCACCTATGATTGCACTGATTGATTATGATGCCGGAAATATAAAAAGCGTGGAAAAAGCCTTTCAAAGCCTTGGAAAAGAGGTTGTACTGACCAGGGATCCAGACGTGTTAAAACGCGCAGATCACGTCGTTCTGCCGGGTGTCGGCAGCTTTGGAGATGCGATGGAAAATCTGAACCGCTATCATCTGGTGCCGGTTATTCATGAAATCGTAGAAAAAGGGACTCCGTTTCTTGGAATCTGTCTCGGGCTTCAGGTTCTGTTTGAACGCAGCGAAGAGAGTCCGGGTGTCGCAGGACTTGGATTGTTAAAAGGAGAGATTCTCCGGATTCCGGATAAAGAGGGCTTAAAAATTCCACACATGGGATGGAACTCCCTCCATTTACAGAAGGAAGGAAGATTATTCAAGGGCATCCCACAGGAATCATATGTTTACTTTGTCCATTCCTACTATCTGAAAGCAGAAGAGGAGGAAATTGTAAAAGCAACGACAGAGTACAGTACACACATCCATGCATCCGTGGAAAAAGGAAATCTGTTCGCCTGCCAGTTCCACCCGGAAAAGAGTTCAGATCTTGGACTTGCCATTCTGAAAAACTTTGCGGAAATTGGAGAGGAGGACTAAGCGATGTTTACAAAACGAATTATCCCATGCCTGGATGTAAAAAACGGAAGAGTCGTAAAAGGCGTTAATTTCGTCGATTTAAAAGATGCCGGAGACCCGGTGGAGATTGCAAAAGCGTACGACAAGGCAGGAGCCGATGAAGTTGTGTTCCTTGATATCACAGCCTCCTCCGACCAGAGAGGAACCGTTGTCGATATGGTGCGGAAGGTAGCGGCAAACGTTTTTATTCCGTTCACTGTCGGCGGAGGAATCCGCACTGTGGACGATTTCAAGATGCTGCTCCGAGAGGGGGCCGATAAAATTTCGATTAATTCCTCCGCGATCAACAATCCGCAGCTCATTGGCGATGCGGCGCAGAAATTTGGCAGCCAGTGCGTGGTCGTTGCGATCGATGCGAAGAAGAGAGCTGACGGAAGCGGCTGGAATATCTACAAAAACGGCGGCCGGATCGATGTCGGCATCGACGCCGTCGAGTGGGCGAAAAAAGCCGAGAGCCTCGGAGCCGGAGAAATTCTGCTCACCAGCATGGACTGCGACGGAACAAAGGCGGGATACGATATCGAGCTGACAAGAACGATCGCAGAGAGCGTCGGCATCCCGGTCATCGCATCCGGCGGCGCAGGAACGCTGGAGCATTTTTATGATGCCTTAACCGAAGGAAAAGCCGATGCAGCCCTCGCCGCATCCCTGTTCCACTACAAAGAACTGGAAATTCGTGAAGTCAAAGAATATCTGGCAGGCCGTAATGTGCCGGTCCGCCTGTAAAAGGAAGGAGAAAACGATATGCCGCCTCTTAGCGGAAGCTGGGCAAATGCCCTGAAGGGAGAATTCTCCAAAGACTACTATAAAAAACTGTTTCAGACGGTGGGTGCGGAGTATAAAACTCACACCATTTATCCACCGGCTGATGATATTTTCAATGCGTTCCACTTTACCCCGCTCGAGCAGGTAAAAGTGGTCATCCTGGGCCAGGATCCGTACCATGAGCCGGGACAGGCGCACGGGCTCTGCTTTTCTGTAAAACCGGAGGTAAGTATTCCGCCGTCCCTGGTCAACATTTACAAGGAACTTGAGGACGATCTGGGATGCTATATCCCGAACAACGGATATCTCGAAAAATGGGCACGGCAGGGTGTTTTAATGCTGAACACGGTGCTGACTGTACGTGCGCATCAGGCAAATTCCCACAAGGAAATCGGCTGGGAACAGTTTACCGATGCAGCGATCAAGGTACTCGCAGAGCAGGATCGACCGATGGTCTTTATCCTCTGGGGCCGTCCGGCGCAGCGGAAAAAAGAGATGATCCACAATCCAAAGCATCTGGTGCTGATGTCCGCTCATCCGAGTCCGCTCTCTGCATACCGTGGATTTTTCGGCAGCCATCCGTTTTCCAGAACAAACGAATATCTGGAAGAAAACGGTCTTGCGCCGATTGACTGGCAGATCGAAAATGTAATACGGGAGCAAAAGCATGAGTAAAAAGAAAAATACATTATTGAGAAATACTTCTATTTTAATGGCGGCAACGATTATCTCACGTGTGATCGGTCTTTTATACCGGTCACCGCTCGGCGAAACGATTGGAAATGAGGGACTTGGCTATTACAGTACGGCGAGTAATCTGTATACGATTCTGCTTCTGATCTCCTCCTATAGTATTCCGATGGCAGTGTCAAAAATCGTATCCGAACGTCTGGCATTAAAAGAGTACCGAAATGCACATCGCGTGTTCCACGGTGCCCTTCTTTACGCCGTGATCGTAGGTGGAGTTGCTGCACTGGTGGCATTCTTTGGCGGGAAATTCCTTCTGCCGTATAACCAGCAGAATGCACTCCTCGCCCTGCGTGTATTGGCGCCGACGATCTTTTTCTCGGCTGTTCTCGGCGTTCTGCGTGGCTATTTCCAGGCCCACAGCACGATGATGCCGACCTCAATTTCACAGATCATCGAGCAGGTATTCAACGCCGCATTCAGTATTGGCGCCGCCTGGTTCTTCATCCAGCAGTTCGCGACAAACGATACCGAACATGCCAAATTCGGTGCCGCCGGCGGAACCCTCGGAACAGGAGCCGGTGTCCTGGCAGGCCTTTGCTTTATGCTGATCGTTTACGGGGTAAATCGGAAAACGATTCTGCGAAAGGTGGCCAGAGATACACGTCACCGTGAAGAATCCTACCGTGAAATTTTTCAGGTACTTTTTCTGATGGTAACGCCGGTCATTTTCACGACATTCATTTACAACTGCAACGCTTACCTGGACAACTATCTGTTCTTTACCATCCTCGGATGGCACGGCGAAAACCAGAAAGCGCTGAACGCTGCATACGGCGAGTTTTCCAACTATTACGTTACGCTGATTAATGTTCCGCTTGCCATGGCGAGTGCATCCGCATCTGCGATGATGCCGGAGGTGTCTTCCTGTTATGCAACCGGTGACCTTGACGAGGCAAACGACAAAATTCTGGAAACGATCCGCCTGACCATGTTTATTTCCATTCCGGCTGCCGTCGGCCTTGGAGTCCTGGCATTCCCGATTACAGGCGTTTTGTTCCCGTCAAGTTCGAGCCTTTCCGGCAAACTGCTGATGATGGGTGCCGTATCGGTTGTCTTTTCTGCACTGTCTACCATTACCAACAGTGTCCTGCAGTCGATCGGGCAGCAGAAGAAAGCCTTGCACAATGCAGCAATTTCCCTTGGAATGGATCTCGTCGTCCTGGCGCTGATCCTTGCAGTTTTCCCAAAGACAAACATTTATGCCGTTGTCTTTGCAGGAATCCTGTTCTCCCTTAGCATGTGCGTATTGAATAACCTTTCGATCCGCAAACACCTGAATTTCCGCAATGAGTTCAAAAATACCTATGTAAAACCATTGATCGCAGCAGCTATTATGGGTGTTGTAACCTGGATTGTTTATTATGGTCTGTTCGCCATTACGAAGCGTCCATCGATCAGTATGCTGGCCGCAATTCTGATCGCAATCGTCGTATATCTGATTGCTTTTGTGGTTGTAACCGGTACGACGGAAGCAGAAATGCGCCGTATGCCGATGGGAACGAAGCTGGTAAAGGTTCTCCGCATCCTGCGGATTTACCGCTGAAAACAGAAGAGAAAATCCTGCTTTGCGGGATTCTCCGCCTGCGGCGGGCCGCTTTAGCGATAGAATTCCCCGCCGCCGCAGTGCGATCCTGCCCGGAGGGCTTATAACGGGGAATGTCAACGAAATTTCCTGTTATGTAAAAAAAGCTCCTGTCCGGAAAACAGAAAAAACTGTTTTCCGGACAGGAGCTTTTTTAAATATCGGAATAGAAAAATCAGTATGTAACTTCTTATGCGTCTTTCTCTCCGCCAGATTCCTGTTTCAGATTCTTATTTGCGGTAGAAAGCATCAGCTTAATACGGTTCAGCTGGTTCACCTCCGAAGCGCCTGGATCGTAGTCAACGGCCACGATATTTGCCTTCGGATACTCCTTGCGGATCGCCTTAATAACACCTTTACCGACAATATGATTCGGCAGGCACGCAAACGGCTGGATGCAGACGATATTGTAAACGTCGCTGTGAATCAGCTCCATCATCTCGCCTGTCAGGAACCATCCCTCACCTGTCTGGTTACCGCAGGAAACAATCGGAGAAGCATACTTCGCCAGATCCCGTACATCAGCCGGCGGATCAAAGTGTTCGCTCTTCTTGAACTCTGCAACTGCCGCGCTCCGCAGCCAGTTGATCAGCTTAATGCCCGTATTTCCGAGCATCGAAGAGCTCTTCTTGAATCCAAGGTGCTCTACCTTGAAATTCGTATTGTAGAAGCAATAGCAGAAGAAATCGATCAGATCCGGCACAACCGGCTCGGCGCCTTCGCTTTCGAGAAGCTCCGCCAGATGGTTATTGGCCGCCGGAAGGAACTTAACCAGAATCTCGCCGACAATACCGACACGCGGTTTTTTCTCGTTCGTAATCGGAATATGGTCAAAGTCGCGGATCATCGTGCGGCAGATCTGTTTAAACCGGGTATGGCTCAGGTGTTTGGAAGAAATGAAATCAATACAGATTTTCTCCCATTTTTTGTGAATCCGGTCTGTCGTTCCCTTCTTCTGCTCATAAGGACGCATCCGGTAGATACATTTCATCATGATATCACCGAACTCCGCTGCATAGCAGAGACGAATCGCAAGATCCGGTGTAATCTTAAAGCCCGGATTTTCTTCCAGACCGCTTAAGTTAATCGAGATGACCGGAATCTGCGTCATATCGGCCTTCTCCAGTGCACGGCGAATAAATCCGATATAGTTTGATGCACGGCAGCCGCCGCCGGTCTGGCTCATGATGACGGCTACTTTATTCAGGTCATACTTGCCGGAGAGCAGAGCCTGCATAATCTGTCCGACTACCATCAGAGACGGATAGCAGGCATCGTTATTTACGTATTTCAGGCCGACATCAACCGCCTCTTTGTTGTCATTTGGAAGCACTTCCAGATGGTATCCGGCAGCATTGAATGCAGGCTGCAGAATCGAGAAGTGGATCGGTGACATCTGCGGGCAGAGGATCGTGTAATCTTTGCGCATCTCTTTTGTGAAGACCGGCTTCTGGATCGAGGATGGAACAATTTCACGTACCGCCTGTTTGCGGTCATGTGCACGCAGAGCGGCGAGCAGAGAACGGACACGGATTCTGGCAGCGCCGAGGTTGTTGACCTCATCGATCTTCAGGCAGGTATAAATTTTACCGCTTCTGGTCAGAATTTCGTAAACCTGATCGGTTGTAACGGCATCCAGACCGCAGCCGAACGAGTTCAGCTGGATCAGGTCAAGATCATCGCGTGTCTTTACGTAGTTTGCAGCCGCATACAGACGGGTGTGATACATCCACTGGTCATTGACACGAAGCGGGCGCTCGAGCGGTGCAAGATGGGAAACAGAGTCCTCTGTTAAAACGCACAGACCGTAGGAGTTAATCATATCCGGAATACCATGATGAATTTCCGGATCGATGTGGTACGGTCTTCCGGCAAGCACGATACCTCTGCGGCCGGTTTCTTTCATATACTGCAGCGTCTCTTCCCCTTTTTTCTGCATATCACGTCTTGCAGCGGCGAGCTCCTCCCATCCGGCATGGACAGCGGCGCGGACCTCATCCTCCGGCAGGCCGGAAAATTCTTTTGCCAGGCCGTCGGCGAGAACCTTTTCACTCGTAAATGCGAGGAACGGATTGCGGAATGTGATGGAGTCGTCCTGGAGCTCATCCACGTTGTTTTTGATGTTCTCCGCGTAGGAAGTAACGATCGGGCAGTTATAGTGGTTGATGGCCTCCGGGAACTCGGTACGCTCGTACGGGATACACGGATAGAAGATGAATTTTACGCCGTGGCGTAAGAGCCAGGTCACATGGCCGTGAGCCAGTTTCGCCGGGTAACACTCGGATTCACTCGGGATCGATTCGATGCCGAGCTCATAAATCTTGCGGCTTGAAGTCGGGGAGAGTACCACGCGGTATTTCAGCTGCGTGAAGAAGGTGTACCAGAACGGATAGTTCTCGAACATATTGAGGACTCTCGGAATGCCGACCTCTCCGCGGATTGCTTCATCCTGCGGCAGCGGCTGGTAGCCGAAGATTCGTTTGTATTTGTATTCGAACAGGTTCGGAATATGATCCTTGTTTTTCTCTTTTCCGATACCGCGCTCGCAGCGGTTTCCGCTGATGTACTGACGGCCGCCGGAGAATTTGTTGATGGTCAGACGGCAGCTGTTCGTACAGCCCTTGCAGTTTGCCATCGTAGTCGAGTATTTCAGTTCATTGATCTTTTCGATGGAGAGCATCGTAGTCTCCTGATCTGCCGAATAGCGCTCTCTTGCGATCAGCGCCGCACCGAACGCACCCATAATGCCGGCGATGTCCGGGCGGATGGCTTCGCAGTTGGCGATCCGCTCAAAGCTTCGAAGAACGGCATCGTTGTAGAACGTACCGCCCTGTACAACGATGTGGCGTCCCAGCTCGGTGGCATCGGAAACTTTAATTACCTTATATAATGCGTTTTTGATGACGGAGCAGGCAAGTCCGGCGGAAATATCAGCAACGGATGCGCCTTCTTTCTGTGCCTGTTTTACCTTGGAATTCATAAATACGGTACAGCGGGTACCAAGATCGATCGGGTGTTTTGCGAACAGTGCTTCGTGTGCAAAATCCTGTACACTGTAGTTCAGGGACTGCGCGAAGGTTTCGATAAAGGAACCGCAGCCGGAGGAACATGCTTCATTGAGCTGTACGCTGTCTACAGTGCCGTTTTTGATCTTGATACATTTCATATCCTGACCGCCGATGTCGAGAATACAGTCGACTTCCGGATCGAAGAATGCTGCGGCATAGTAATGAGAAATCGTTTCAACCTCACCCTCGTCCAGCATCAGCGCAGCTTTGATGAGTGCTTCGCCGTAACCGGTGGAACAGGACCAGGCGATCTGTGCGGAATCCGGCAGTTTGGAGTAGATTTCCTGGATCGCGCGGATCGAGGTGCCGAGCGGATTTCCGTGGTTGTTGCTGTAGAAGGAATACAGAAGAGCGCCATCCTCACCAACGAGTGCAGCTTTTGTGGTTGTGGAACCGGCATCAATTCCGAGATAGCAGTTTCCTTCGTAAGTGGAAAGATCAGCCGTTACAACATTGTTGACGCTCTGGCGGGCCAGGAATGCATCGTACTCCTCCTGGTCTTTAAACAGCGGTTCGAGACGGGCAACCTCAAAATCGATGGCTACTTTTTCTTCGAGCCGTTTTTTCAGCGCGAGAAGAGAAACCTCGGTCTTTCCCTCTGCATTCATTGCAGAACCGATGGCTGCAAACAGATGAGAGTTGTTCGGCACGATCGCGTGCTCGTCATCCAGCTTTAAGGTACGGACGAACGCTGTCTTTAATTCCGAGAGGAAGTGCAGCGGGCCGCCAAGGAAGGCAACGTGGCCGCGGATTGGTTTACCGCAGGCAAGACCGGAAATGGTCTGGTTGACGACTGCCTGGAAAATAGAAGCGGCAAGATCCTCTTTTGTTGCACCGTCGTTGATGAGCGGCTGGATATCCGTTTTTGCGAATACACCGCAGCGGGCAGCGATCGGGTAGATGGCCTGGTAATGTTTCGCATACTCATTCAGGCCGGTTGCATCGGTCTGCAGAAGAGAAGCCATCTGGTCGATGAACGAACCGGTACCGCCGGCGCAGATACCGTTCATACGCTGTTCGACATTGCCGCCTTCAAAATAGATGATTTTGGCATCCTCGCCGCCGAGCTCGATGGCAACGTCGGTCTGCGGAGCCAGCGCTTTTAACGATGTGGAAACTGCGATAACCTCCTGCGTGAATGGAATGCCAAGATGGTTGGCAAGCGCGAGTCCGCCGGAACCGGTGATGACCGGCTGCAGGGTCAGTTCGCCCAGTTTTTCGTGGGCTTCCCCGAGCAGATGGGCAAGTGTTTCCTGGATGTTTGCAAAATGGCGCTCGTAATCGGCAAAGAGAAGCTGGTTCTCTTCGTCGAGGATCGCAATTTTAACAGTAGTGGAACCGATGTCGATTCCAAGAGTATATTTTTTATCAGTCATGAATCAAACTCCTTTTATAATAAGAAACAATCTCAACACATTATACGACAAAAAATAAGGAAATACAATTGGAAAAAAGGCGATGTCTTATGAAAAAAGTATAAAGTCCTTGTGAAAAATGGAGAAAGCGGGAAAGAAAAAAGAGAGAAAAAAGAAAATTCAGGCATTGTCAAAAACAGATTTTGCCTGTATACTAAAAATAGTATGCCCTGCATGAAAACAGGAGGCAGGGATCATTGAGAAAGGATGAAAAGCGTTATGTATAAAATTCTGAAAATGGAAGGAAGAGCGAAGCGCGCCCATATGGAAACCGTGCACGGCAATATCGAAACGCCGGTATTCATGAATGTCGGAACTGCAGCAGCAATCAAGGGAGCTGTTTCCACCGAAGATCTCCAGCAGATCGGTACGCAGGTAGAACTTTCCAATACCTATCACCTCCATGTGCGCCCGGGAGATGAAGTCGTAAAGAAGATGGGCGGACTCCACAAATTCATGGTCTGGGACAAACCGATCCTGACCGATTCCGGCGGATTCCAGGTGTTTTCTCTGGCAGGCCTTCGGAAAATCAAGGAGGAGGGTGTCTATTTCCACTCGCATGTAGATGGAAGAAAGATCTTTATGGGACCGGAGGAGAGTATGCAGATCCAGTCCAACCTGGCTTCAACCATCGCGATGGCTTTCGACGAGTGCCCGTCGAGTGTGGCAGAGCGCCGTTATGTGCAGAACTCGGTCGACCGCACGGCGAGATGGCTGCAGCGATGCAAAAATAAGATGCAGGAGCTGAACCAGCGGGAAGACACGATCAACAAACATCAGCTTCTGTTCGGCATCAACCAGGGTGCGATCTATGAAGACATCCGCATCGACCATGCAAAACGGATTTCCGAGATGGATCTCGATGGCTATGCAGTCGGCGGTCTGGCAGTAGGAGAGAGCCACGAGGAGATGTACCATATTCTCGACGAAGTCGTTCCGTACCTGCCGAAAGACAAACCGACGTATCTGATGGGCGTTGGAACGCCGGCAAACATTCTGGAAGGCGTAGAGCGCGGCATCGATTTCTTCGACTGCGTATATCCGAGCCGGAACGGACGCCACGGCCACGTTTACACAAACCATGGAAAAATGAACCTGTTCAATCAGAAATACGAGCTGGATCCGCGTCCGATCGAGGAAGGCTGCCAGTGCCCGGCGTGCCGTCACTACAGCAGAGCCTACATCCGTCATCTGCTGAAAGCAAAAGAGATGCTCGGCATGCGGCTCTGTGTTCTGCACAACCTGTATTTCTACAACAATATGATGACAGAAATCCGGACCGCGCTGGACGAGGGCAATTTTGCTTCCTACAAACGGGCAAAACTCGCAGGATTTGAGGAATACGACAAAAAGTAATCGGGAAAGTATGAAATCTTTGGAAAATATCCGAAAAAGACTTGCCCATCGGTTCCGGATTGTGTATTATGATAGGTGTGTCTAAAGAACGGGATGTACTCTCGAATAACAGGAGGAAAGAAAATGTTTTTAGCAACAACAACAGCAGCAAACAGCGGTGTGATGAGCACTGGTATGTTAATTATGTGGCTGGTCATCATGTTCGGTATGATGTATTTCTTAATGATCCGCCCGCAGAAGAAAGAGCAGAAAAAACTGCAGGCAATGCTGAATGACCTCGCAGTCGGCGATGCAGTCATCACAACAAGCGGTTTCTACGGCGTAGTCATCGATATCACAGACGACGATGTCATCGTAGAGTTCGGAAACAACAAAAACTGCCGTATCCCGATGCGCAAAACAGCCATCACAGAGGTTGAAAAACCGGAGACAGCAGTCGTTGAAGAGAAAACAGAAAAGAAAAAATAATTTCACACGGCGAAAAGCCAGGAAAAACGCAGGTATTCAAAAAGAACGAATGCCTGCGTTTTTTTCGCCCCCGAAACTTCTTCGGCGGAACACGGCGAAAACGGGGAAAAATGCCGCGTATTTTTCTTTTAAATGGCAAAAAAGCAAAAAGATTATTGCGTTTCGTCCGATGCAAAGAAATTTCGTGTTGAAATTACTGGAAAAATGGCGTATAATTTAGAAATGCTATAGACGCAGAGAAAATAGAACGGTTTTTCAGCCGGAAGAAAAGAGGGAGAAAGATATGGAATACCGTATTGGATTAATTCACGGTGACGGAATCGGACCGGAAATTGTAAAGGAAGCAAAAAAAGTTCTGGACGCTGTCTGCGAGAAATATGGACATAAGTTTGAATATACCAACCTTCTGCTGGGCGGAGCCTCCATTGATGTGCACGGCGTGCCGCTGACAGATGAAACCATAGAAGAAGCAAAGAAATGCGACGCTGTCCTGATGGGCTCCATCGGAGGAGATGCAAAAACATCCCCATGGTACAAATTAAGCCCGGACAAGCGCCCGGAGGCAGGACTCTTAAAAATCCGGAAATCGTTAGGTCTGTTTGCAAACCTGCGTCCGGCTTACCTGTATCAGGAATTGAAAGATGCCTGCCCGTTAAAAGAAGAGATCATCGGCGAGGGCTTCGACATGCTGATTATGCGTGAGCTGACCGGCGGCCTGTACTTTGGAGAGCGCAGCACTGTAGAAGAAAACGGCATCCGGAAAGCAACCGATACGCTGACCTACAGCGAGACCGAAATCCGCCGCATTGCAATCCGTGCATTCGACATCGCCATGAAGAGAAAGAAAAAAGTAACGAGTGTAGATAAAGCAAACGTTCTCGATTCCTCCCGTCTGTGGAGATCCGTGGTAGAGGATGTTGCAAAAGATTACCCGGAAGTTACCTTAGAGCATATGCTGGTCGACAACTGTGCGATGCAGATCGTCCACAATCCGTGCCAGTTTGACGTCGTTCTGACCGAGAACATGTTCGGAGATATTCTTTCCGATGAGGCAAGTATGGTAGCAGGCTCGATCGGAATGCTTTCTTCCGCCAGCCTGAACGAGACAAAATTTGGTCTGTACGAGCCAAGCCACGGCTCTGCACCGGACATCGCAGGAAAGAACATCGCAAACCCGATTGCAACGGTTCTGTCCGCAGCCATGATGCTCCGCTATTCCCTGGATCTCGATCAGGAGGCAGAGGCAGTCGAAAATGCTGTACAGAAAATTTTAAAAGACGGATACCGCACCGTAGACATTATGTCTGAGGGATGTACCCAGGTATCTACATCCGAAATGGGAGATCTGCTGGTAAAAGCACTGGCATAAAACTGTAAGATAAGAAAAGAGGAAAAAATCATGAGAAGTGATGCTGTAAAAAAAGGAATCGCACAGGCGCCACAGCGTTCTCTGATGCGTGCGCTGGGTCTGACCGAAGAAGAAATGAAAAAACCGCTCGTAGGAATTGTAAGCTCCTACAATGAGATCGTACCGGGTCATATGAACCTGGATAAAATTACAGAAGCTGTAAAAATGGGCGTTGCCATGGCAGGCGGAACACCGATCGTGTTCCCGGCCATTGCAGTCTGTGACGGTATTGCCATGGGCCACATCGGAATGAAATATTCCCTCGTTACCCGTGACCTGATCGCCGATTCCACCGAGTGTATGGCAATGGCTCACCAGTTTGATGCACTGGTATGTATCCCGAACTGTGATAAGAACGTACCTGGCCTTTTGATGGCAGCAGCAAGAGTCAATGTTCCGACCGTATTTGTCAGCGGCGGTCCGATGCTTGCCGGCCATGTAAAAGGTGAGAAGAGAAGTCTTTCCAGCATGTTCGAGGCGGTTGGATCCTACGCAGCCGGAACTATGACAGAGGAAGATGTTTATGATTTTGAGTGCAATGCATGCCCGACCTGCGGTTCCTGCTCCGGTATGTACACGGCAAACAGCATGAACTGTCTGACCGAGGTTCTCGGCATGGGCTTGAAAGGAAACGGAACGATTCCGGCCGTATATTCCGAGCGTCTGCGCCTGGCCAAGAGAGCCGGTATGCAGGTTATGGAGCTGTTAAAACAGAATATCCGTCCAAGAGACATTATGACAAAAGAAGCATTCTTAAATGCGTTGACCGTCGATATGGCACTTGGATGTTCCACCAACAGTATGCTGCATCTGCCGGCCATCGCGCATGAGGCAGGCGTAGAGCTGAATCCGGAGATGGCAAATGCCATCAGTGAGAAGACCCCGAACCTCTGCCATCTGGCTCCGGCAGGATACCACTACATTGAGGAGCTGAACGAGGCCGGCGGTGTTTATGCCGTTATGAACGAGCTGAATAAACTGGGACTTCTGCACACCGAGTGCATGACCGCAACCGGAAAGACCGTTGGCGAGAATATCAAAGGCTGTGTCAACAAAAACCCGGAGATCATCCGTCCGGTAGAAAATCCATACAGCAAGACCGGCGGTATTGCTGTCCTGAAAGGAAACCTGGCACCGGATACCGCAGTCGTCAAACGTTCTGCCGTTGTACCGGAGATGCAGGTTCACGAAGGACCGGCCAGAGTCTTCGACTGTGAGGAGGATGCCATCGAGGCAATCCGCGGCGGCAAGATTGTGGCAGGCGACGTTGTTGTCATCCGTTATGAGGGACCAAAGGGAGGCCCTGGTATGCGTGAGATGCTGAATCCGACCTCTGCGATTGCAGGTATGGGACTTGGCTCTTCCGTAGCTCTGATTACAGACGGCCGTTTCTCCGGCGCATCCCGCGGTGCATCCATCGGTCATGTCAGCCCTGAGGCAGCAGAAGGCGGTCCGATCGCGCTCGTTGAGGAAGGCGACCTGATCCGCATCAATATTCCAGAGCACAAGCTGGAGCTTGCCGTATCGGATGAAGAGCTGGCACGCAGAAAAGCTGCATGGACTCCGAGAGAGCCGAAAGTAACCACAGGCTATCTGAAACGCTACGCAAAGATGGTTTCCAGCGCAAATAAGGGAGCCATTCTGGAGTTCTAATAGAAAAAAATCATATCAGCCGTCCGAACGTGCATTTTCATCGGATGGCTGATTTCATACACAAAGCCAAAAGATAAGGAAGGAATCATACAGACATGGAATTAACTGGATCACAGATTGTTATTGAGTGCCTGAAGGAGCAGGGCGTGGACACCGTGTTCGGCTATCCGGGGGGAACGATTTTGAATATCTATGATGAGCTTTACCGTCATCCGGAAATCCACCACATCCTGACCTCCCACGAGCAGGGTGCTGCCCATGCGGCAGACGGGTATGCGCGTGCGACCGGAAAAACAGGCGTATGTATGGCAACAAGCGGCCCTGGTGCGACAAATCTTGTCACTGGAATTGCAACTGCCTACATGGATTCCACCCCGATGGTAGCCATCACCTGCAACGTAGGAAAGGCACTGCTTGGAAAAGACAGCTTTCAGGAGATTGACATTGCAGGCGTTGCGATGCCGATCACAAAATACAGCGTGATTGTAAAAGATATCACGGTTCTCGCAGACACGCTGCGCCGTGCGTTTTCGATTGCAAAGAGCGGAAGACCGGGCCCGGTTCTGGTGGATATCACGAAAGATGTCACGGCGGCAACGTATGAATATGAGCCAAAGACACCGGAAGCAATCGCACCGTCTATCGAAAAAATCACAGAAGAAGGACTGGATCACGTTGTATCTCTGATTCGGGAGTCGAAAAAACCGTATATTTTCGTGGGCGGCGGCAGCATCATCTCAGGTGCGGCCGAGGAAGTGCGTGAACTGGCACACCATATACAGGCGCCGGTCTGCGATACCCTGATGGGAAAAGGCGCTTTCCCGGGAACCGATAAGCTGTACACCGGCATGCTCGGTATGCACGGAACAAAAACATCGAACTATGGCGTGACGAAGTGCGACCTGCTGATCGTGCTCGGTGCAAGATTTTCCGATCGTGTCACCGGAAACGCCGCAAAATTTGCAAACAATGCAAAAATCGTTCAGATCGATGTAGATGCGGCAGAAATCAACAAGAATGTTGTTGTCGAGTCGAGCATCATCGGAGACGTCAAAGAAGTCTTAAAACGCCTGAATGCGAAGCTGGAGCCGATGCATCATGACGAGTGGATTGCCGAAATCGAGGCAATGAAAGAAAAATTCCCGTTAAAGCATGAAGAAGGCCTTACCGGACCGTTCGTGATCGAGGAGATCTATAAGGCAACCGACGGCCAGGCTGTCATCACGACCGATGTCGGACAGCATCAGATGTGGGCGGCGCAGTATTATCGGTATACGAGCCCGAGAACCCTTTTAACCTCCGGCGGTCTTGGAACCATGGGATTCGGTCTTGGAGCTGCCATGGGCGCCAAAATGGGACGCCCGGACAAAACCGTTATCAACATCGCAGGCGACGGCTGCTTCCGCATGAATATGAACGAACTGGCAACCCTTTCGAGACATAACATTCCGGTGATCGAAGTCGTTGTCAACAACCATGTACTCGGTATGGTACGCCAGTGGCAGACACTGTTCTATGGAAAACGGTATTCCAACACTGTTCTGCAGGATCAGGCGGACTTTGTCAAGGTTGCTGAGGCGCTCGGCGTAAAGGGCATCCGTGTGACGAAGAAAGAGGAAATGGGACCTGCCATCCGTGAGGCGATTGCGAGCGGAAAACCGGCACTGATCGACGTATGGATCGACTGCGATGAAAAAGTATTCCCGATGGTTCCGGCCGGAGCACCGATCGAGGATGTCTTCGATGCAGAGGATCTGGCAAAAAAGGAACAAGAAAAGAATTGACATATTTCTAACAAAGAGGTATCATAGTTTCAACGTGGTAAAGTAATACCGTATTACCATATGAATTGCAGACTTGTAAGAAAAACTGCAATACAGGTACAAACGATTACAAGGAAAACCACCGGCATAGGAACGGTGGTTTTCCAGTAATATAAAGTAGCAAGAGAAACAGGAGGATGAAAAATGAGCAGAGTTTATAATTTTTCCGCAGGACCGGCAGTTCTGCCAGAGGAAGTGTTGAAAGAAGCCCAGGAGGAAATGCTGGATTACCGCGGATGCGGCATGTCCGTCATGGAGATGAGCCACCGTTCCAAAGTATTCCAGAATATTATCGATGAGGCAGAAGCAGACCTTCGCGATCTGATGGGAATCCCGTCAAATTACAAAGTCCTGTTTCTCCAGGGCGGTGCATCGCTGCAGTTTTCCATGATCCCGATGAACCTGATGAAAAACGGTGTCGCAGATTACATCGTAACAGGCCAGTGGGCAAAGAAAGCATACGCAGAAGCACAGAAATACGGAAAGGCAAACAAAATTGCCTCCTCTGAGGATAAAACATTTTCCTACATCCCGGACTGCAGCGATCTTCCGATCAGCCCGGATGCCGATTATGTTTATATCTGTGAAAACAACACCATTTACGGAACCAAATACAAAAAACTGCCGAATACCAAGGGCAAAACCCTGGTGGCAGATGTCTCCTCCTGTTTCCTCTCCGAACCTGTTAATGTCTCCGATTACGGCATCATCTACGGCGGTGTCCAGAAAAACATCGGACCTGCCGGAATGGTCATCTCCATTGTCCGTGACGATCTGATTACCGACGATGTCCTGCCGGGAACACCGACCATGATGAAATTTAAAACGCATGCAGATGCCGGCTCTCTGTATAACACGCCGAACTGCTACTGCATCTACATGTGCGGCAAAGTGTTCAAATGGCTGAAGAAAATGGGCGGACTGGAAGTCATGAAACAGCGCAACGAAGAAAAAGCAAAACTGCTGTATGATTTCCTGGATCAGAGCAAGCTCTTCAAAGGAACCGTTGTACCGGAAGACCGTTCTCTGATGAACGTTCCGTTTATCACCGGAAATGCAGATCTGGATGCAAAATTCGTCAAAGAGTCCAAAGAAGCCGGACTTGAGAACCTGAAAGGTCACCGTACCGTCGGCGGTATGCGTGCAAGTATCTACAATGCAATGCCGAAGGAAGGCGTAGAAGCACTCGTAGCCTTCATGAAAAAGTTCGAGGAGGAAAATCTCTAATGTTTCAGTATCATTGCTTAAATCCGATTGCAGGCGTAGGCCTTGCAAATTTTAATGAAAACTATCAGCAGAGTGAAAGCCTGGAGGGAGCCGATGCGGTTCTCGTCAGAAGTGCAGCCATGCACGGTATGGAGCTGCCGAAAAGTCTTCTTGCCGTAGCAAGAGCAGGAGCCGGTGTCAACAACATTCCGCTTGCCGACTGCGCAGAGCAGGGTATCGTTGTATTCAACACACCGGGAGCCAATGCAAATGGCGTCAAAGAGCTGGTGCTTGCCGGCATGCTGCTTGCATCCCGCGATATCGCAGGCGGTATTGAGTGGGTGAAGAGCGACAAAGAAGACGGCGACATTGCAAAGACAGCAGAAAAACAGAAAAAGAAATTTGCCGGCTGTGAGATCAGCGGAAAGAAGCTCGGTATCATCGGACTTGGCGCGATCGGTCAGCTTGTAGCAAATGCAGCAACCCATCTTGGCATGGAAGTATACGGATACGATCCGTACATTTCTGTCGATGCGGCATGGAATCTGTCCCGTGACATTCATCATATCCAGAACGTGGAAGATATCTACCGTACCTGCGATTATATCACCATTCATGTTCCGCTGATGGACAGCACAAAAGGTATGATTAACAAGGCAGCGATCGATGAGATGAAAGACGGCGTGGTTCTTCTGAACTATGCAAGAGACCTCCTGGTTGATGAGGATGCTGTTCTGGAAGCATTAAAGGCCGGAAAAATGAAAAAATATGTGACTGACTTTGCAAACCCGAAGGTAGTCGGCGCAGAGGGAACCATCGTTACTCCGCATCTTGGAGCATCGACCAAAGAATCCGAAGATAACTGTGCTGTCATGGCAGTTAAAGAAATCCGTGATTTCCTGGAGAACGGAAACGTCAAAAACTCCGTCAACTTCCCGAACTGTGATATGGGTGTATGCACAGGAGCAGGCCGTGTGACCATCTGCCATAAGAATATTCCTGGTA
The DNA here is from genome assembly GCF_003481245.1 of Blautia sp. TF10-30. Lineage (NCBI taxonomy): Bacteria > Bacillati > Bacillota > Clostridia > Lachnospirales > Lachnospiraceae > Blautia > Blautia sp. TF10-30. Next base: position 78,611 of record NZ_QUKM01000003.1, on the reverse strand, counting down.
TGCTGGGTGCATTTACCACCGTTATGGGTAACGCCGGTGTCAACATCAGCGACATGACAAACAAAGGTAAAGGCGATTACGCTTACACCATGATGGATCTGGAAAGCGAAGCAACAGAAGAGATCGTAAAAGCGCTGGAAGCAGTAGACGGCGTGTTAAGGGTTCGTATTATTAAATAAAGAAACAGCCATCCGAAAGAAACAAAAAAGGCGGTATCCGGAAAATGGATGCCGTCTTTTTTTCGATGCCATGCATCCGAAGGAAGCCGCAAGCAGCAGGTGAAAAAGCATAAAAAAGAGAACTGCCGCATCAGAGCAGTTCTCTTTGGAAGAAGTTTAATAGAAAGTGCAGCCGCGTTTTCACAGGTAATATACTGGTCGGTTGTTGCTTTCAGCACATGAAATTCCCTGTTTCCTTCGTAGGAAATGAAGAAGAAAATCAGAGTTCCTCTTTCGTGCAGATCAGATCCGTTTCCAGACGGCTCCGCCGCGTACATCAGCAACTTCAATGCCCTGGGCTTTCAGGTCATCGCGGATTTTATCTGCTTCTGCAAAGTTTTTGGCTTTTTTTGCCTCATATCGTTTCAGAACAAGAGCATCAATTTCCGGATCTCCTTCGCCGGTAATCTGATAGCCGGACGCGGTGGAAGCAGAAGTTGTCTTTGCAGCCTCTTTTCTCTTCGCATCTGCATGAGCGAGAAGGGAAAGACCGAGTACCTGATCGAAACTGTCGAGAAGCGCCAGCTTTGCAGCATCATGCATGTCTGCTTTTAACACATCGTACAGCGTTGTGATGGCAAGCGAGGTGTTGAGGTCGGCATCGAGCGCTTTCTGGAATTTCTCTTTTAAAGCAGTCATAGAAGCTTCCTCGGCCGGTCCGTCTTTCGGGTCTAAAGCGGCGATGCGGGCGATCAGCTTGTCGTAGGCAATTTTGGCGTTGTCCAGGTTTTCCCAGGTGAAGACAAGCGCCTTACGGTAATGAGACTGGAGGCAGAAGAAACGGTAGACGAGAGGATCATAACCTTTTTCCTCAAGAAGAGAAACGGTTAAAAACTCACCTTTCGATTTCGACATCTTTCCAGTCGATGTATTCAGGTGATGTACATGGAACCACTGCGGGCACCAGGCGTGGCCAAGATAGCTTTCGGACTGTGCGATCTCGTTCGTGTGGTGCGGGAATGCATTGTCTACGCCGCCGCAGTGCAGGTCAAGGTATTCGCCATTGTATTTCATGGAGATACCGGAGCACTCGATGTGCCATCCCGGATAACCGACGCCCCACGGGGAATCCCATTTCAAGGCCTGGTTCTCAAATTTGGATTTCGTAAACCAGAGAACGAAATCATTTTTGTTGCGTTTGTTTGTATCTTCCTCTACGCCCTCACGTACACCGACCGCGAGGTCATCCTCGTCGTGATCGTTGAATACGTAGTAGTGGTCGAGACGGCTGGTGTCAAAGTAAACATTTCCGCCGGCAAAGTAAGCGTAGCCGGTGTCCATCAGTTTTTCAATGATTCTGATATATTCGTCAATGCATCCCGTTGCCGGCTGTACGACATCCGGGCGCTTGATGTTCAGCTTTTTGCAATCCGCAAAGAATGCATCGGTGTAATACTGTGCGATTTCCATGACTGTTTTGTGCTCGCGCTTTGCACCTTTGACCATCTTGTCCTCGCCGGTGTCCGCATCGGAGCTTAAATGGCCGACATCGGTGATGTTCATGACACGGTTGACGTCGTAGCCTTCATAGCGGAGTGCCTTTTCCAGGACATCCTCCATAATATAACTGCGCAGGTTTCCGATGTGCGCAAAATGATAAACGGTAGGTCCGCAGGTGTACATTTCTACACGGCCCGGTGTGTGTGTCAGGAATTCAGCTTTTTTATGGGTTGCAGAATTATAAAGATACATAAAAGAAGTCTCCTTTTTTCTTTTCGTGCGGATACGGATGCAGAAGTGATGATACACAAGAAAGCAAAAAAGCGTCTGCTGTATCCGACAAGGATATCAGAGACGCCGCGTGCGGTGCCTGTTTTCCGTGTACTGCACTGGTTCCTTATTAAAATTAATATTAGCAGGATTTTTTTTTGCTGTCAATAGTCCGGAGACTGTCGAAGACAAAAAGTAAGAAAGTGATTTCGGTGTGAGCGGTCTTCATGGAAGGCTTTGCTTTGTAAAAGAAGGAAACGAAAGTAAAAAACGAAAGTAAAAAACGAAAGTAAAAAACAGTATGACGCTCTTAAATAAGAAGAAATGTGATTTTCAGAAGTCTGTTTTTGCGTCCGGCAGGATTCTTTCCCGGAGCAAAATCTGAAACAAATACAAAAAGACAGTGCTGCAGAACGCAAATGGAAAGAAACAATTATTTGTGTAATCTTTTTTTATTCTAAAACCGAAGAATACAGGAAAATAGAAAAACAGCATCAGAACAATACCCAAAAAGAGGAAAATAGAGGATTTTGATGACTTTAAATGCAGTTTATACACTTTTCTCCTGCATCGGATATTGACAAACAGAGAGAGTTCTGGTTATAATGAACCCAGTTGTTTTTGGACAAACGGACAAATGTACGGGCATGAGGGATGAAGAAAACAAATCTTGTTGGACGCATCTCCTTTTTGTACTATTCGTTTTGATGTGGTAAAGTGCCAAAATGAAAAACGGTGGAATGGCGAAGCCGTTCCGGTAAATGTCCGGATGATGCAAAAACAACGCGAATCCATGAAAGGAGTTAGGAAGAAATTATGAAAAGAAAAATTGTAAGCGCATTACTTGTTATGAGTATGACTGCAAGCCTGGTTGCCTGTGGAAATTCCGGCAGCGGAAGTTCTGATCCGGCGGATGAGAGTGTAAGCGTAAGCAGCAGCGCATCTTCCGAAAGCAATGCAAGCGCATCTGCAAGCAGTGAGAGCGAAGCCGAGGCAGAGGAGTCCGAAATGCCGGAAGGATACGACGAGACCAGCACAGAGCTCTATAACGAGGCACTGGGCGATTTCAACGATGCACTTGCTACTGCAAAGGAAGCAGAAACGGTGGATGAGAGATATGCCCTGATGGCAGTTGCCGAGGGAAAACTGATGGAGTCCGCCATGATGTACCCGCTCACCTCAAGAGGTGGTACGTACGCGATGTACAGAATGGCTCCGCGCACCAAGGACTATACCCTTTGGGGAAGCGATAAAGACCGTTATCATCAGTATGTTGTAACAACTGACTTTATCAAGGCAGAAGATTACAACGAGATGAGAGCAAAATGGGATGAGCTTAAAGGAACAGGAACCTATGAGAGCTGGGTAAAAGAATATCTGGCAGGAAAAGGTTACACCTTAAAAGACAGCTTCTCCATGCCGTATGCGAGCGATCCGGTAACATGGGACGGACTTGCAACTTCCCGTGCGGCAGATACCGATGCGATCATCAATACCTATGACGGACTGATGGAGTACGATGTAGAGGGAACTCTGCAGCCGGCACTGGCAGAATCCTATGAAGTATCTGATGACGGACTGACCTATACCTTCCACCTTCGTAAAGATGTAAAATGGACCGATTCCCAGGGACGTGAAGTGGATACTGTAAAAGCAGATGACTTCGTGGCCGGAATGCAGCATATGTGTGATGCACAGGGCGGTCTGGAATACCTGGTACAGGGCGTGATCAAAAACGTATCCCAGTACATCAGCCGTGAAGTTACCGATTTCGACGAGGTTGGTGTAAAAGCTGTTGATGACTATACCGTAGAGTACACACTGGAAGAGCCATGCAGCTACTTCATGACCATGCTTGGCTACACCATCTTCATGCCGATGAGCAGAAGCTACTATCAGTCCCAGGGCGGTAAATTTGGTGCTGAGTACGATTCCTCCGCAGCAGATTATCAGTACGGAAAAGATTCCAACTCGATCGCATACTGCGGACCGTACCTGGTAACCAACGCTACAGCGAAAAATACCATCGTATTTAAACTGAGCGATTCTTACTGGAACAAAGACAACGTAAACATTAAAACCCTGACCTGGCTGTTCAATGACCAGTCTGATGTTACCAAAATGTACACAGATGCAAAAGCAGGTACCGTTGACTATGTAAACCTGAACACCTCCACTATGGAGACAGCAAAATCCGAAGGTCTGTACGACCAGTACGCAGTAGTTTCAGATACCGATGCTACTTCTTTCATGGCATTCTACAATATCAACCGTACTGCGACTGCAAATGCCAACGACGGAACAACAGCAAAGAGTACAAAGTCTGACGAAGAAATCCAGAGAACGAACAAAGCGCTGCAGAACGTTCACTTCAGAAGAGCGATCAGCTTTGCAGCAGATCGTGGCGCTTACAATGCACAGCAGGTTGGCGAGGATCTGAAGTATACTTCCCTTAGAAATACCTTTACCCCGGGATATTTCGTAAGCCTGTCAAAAGACACTACCATTCAGATCAACGGAACCGACACAACCTTCCCGGCAGGCACCTACTATGGTGAAATCGTACAGAAACAGATCGACGCCGACGGCGTGAAGATCAAAGTATGGGATGCCGAAAACAAGACCAGCGATGGCTTTGATGGATGGTACAATCCGGAAAACGCAGTAGAAGAACTGAATACCGCAATCGAGGAGCTCGCAGAAGAGGGCATCACCATCGATGAGAGCAACCCGATCCAGATGGAATATCCATATCCGTCTGCAGTAGAAGTTTACACCAACAAAGCAAACTCCTACAAGAAATCAGTAGAGGCTGCCCTTGGCGGAAAAGTTGTGATCAATCTGGTTGATGCCGTAGACCTGGATGGATGGTACTATGCAGGATACTATGCAAACTATGGTTATGAAGCAAACTACGACGTATACGATGTCTCCGGATGGGGTCCGGACTTTGGTGATCCGTGCTCTTACCTGGATACCATGCTTCCGGACTACGAAGGATACATGACCAAATGTTTCGGTATCTTCTAATTTTGGAAAAGGTAAAATTGGAAAGATCAGAACAGTTGAAAGCCAATGAATAAACCGGCAGGGGGATGGGAACAAAAAAAGCCATTCCCCTGTCATATTGTGTTAAGGAATGAGAGAATATGACAAAATATCTTTTTAAGCGTTTGTTGCATGGCCTTGTTTCCGTAGTAATCGTTGTTGGATGCGTTATGACTATGATTTATTCTCTGATGGACCGAAATCTGATTTTCGCACAGGACGCCACCTATTCCCATCAGAGCAATAACCAGAAAAAGGTGTACAAATATCAGAAGTGGGAGACATACGGATATCTTGATTATGTAACCTATGCAGATTATTTGAACGCTCTCAAAGCAAAAGGCGAAATTGACGAGGATACGAGATCCAAAGCAGTAGCATTCGGAAGAACGAAAGACCAGGATTCAGAACTGGTATCTGAATATGTAAAAAAATTTACAGCTTATTATAAAGCAAAAGGTTACACCGTAAGAAGATACGATGCGATCATGATGGGTAAGAAAAAATATGCCAACGGCGGACAGCAGCAGCTGTTTGCGTACAGGGATATTCCGCTTGCAACGCGTCTCGGAAAATATTTTTCCGGTTTGATTGACATCGACAGCATTCACGATGCTGCAAAGGTAGAAGGTAAGAGGGGGATTACATTTACCTTACACGATCCGGTATATGGGGGAAAGAAATTTTCACCGGCCATCATGGGAAATGGCACAACACACAAGTACTTGATGTACTTTGACTCAAAATTCCCATACTTCCATCAGAATATAATCACCATAAATTTAGGAAAGTCCTATTCCGTAAATGAGGGTGTGGATGTAGCACTGACCATGACCCGCGCGCAGGGATCCTACGTAAAATCGGAGATTACCTACCCAAGCGGTCTGGTGGAATACAGTGCAGACGATCTGCACAGCGCAACGTATATGAGCGAATCTCAGGATGCAAGCGCTGTTCATTCCGATCGGTTCACAGATGACTATACCAACGTGGATACAGTTAAGAGTGGTAAATCAAAAATCGGCTATTCCTTTGTAATCGGTATCATTGCCGTAATTCTTTCCTATCTCATCGCAGTGCCGCTTGGCATTCTGATGGCGAGAAAGAAAGACAAACTGGTTGACCAGCTTGGAACCATCTATATTGTATTCATTATAGCAGTACCTTCACTGGCCTATATTTTCCTGTTTAAGGCAATCGGAGGAAAAATGGGTCTGCCGACCACCTTTGACATGGATTCGAAGAGCAAGCTGATGTATATTCTGCCGATCGTTTCCCTGGCACTGCCGCAGGTGGCAAACCTGATGAAATGGCTGCGTCGATACATGATCGACCAGATGAACTCCGATTACGTAAAATTCGCAAGATCCGGTGGACTGACAGAGGGAGAAATCTTTACGAAACACATTTTGAAGAACGCAGCGATTCCGATCGTGCAGGGTGTTCCGGCGAGCGTACTGTTCGCACTGACCGGCGCCATCATCACCGAGCGTGTGTACGTAGTACCAGGTGCCGGTAATCTGCTGACCGAAGCAATCAGCAAATATGATAATGGTGTTATCGTAGGTGTTACACTGTTCTACGCAGTGCTCTCCGTGATTTCCATCATCCTGGGCGACGTTTTGATGTCCATGGTGGATCCGCGAATCTCATTCTCAACGAAAGACAGGTAGGGACTTATGAATTATGATTTAGATAAATTCGGTCTGTCTGAGGAAGAACTGTTTTCTCCTGTAGATAACAGCTCTCTGGAGTCTGAGAAAATTACGGCTCCGAGATATTCCTACTGGCATTCCGTGTTCCGCGTATTTTTTAAGAAAAAAATCAATATTGCCGTACTTTGCCTCCTGGGTGTGATTCTGCTGATGACGTATGTGTATCCGCTCTTTGTGGAGTACGACCGTTTCGCCAATCTGATGAACGGCGCGACAAAACATCTGTCTCCAGGCAAAGCATTGCAGCAGCTTGGATTCAATATTCACTGGATTTTAGGATCCGGTGCTTCCGGACAGTCGACATTTGACGCTGTCTGGTTTGGTTCCAGAATTTCAGTTTCCCTGGCGTTTATCTGTGCGCTCATCAACCTTTCGATTGGTGTGATTGTCGGATCTGTCTGGGGATTTTCGAAGAAGGTTGATGTCTTCATGATGGAGGTTTACAACATCATCGGAAATATTCCGTATGTACTTCTGATCTCCGTCCTGGTGCTTATTTTTTCTCCGAGCTTCTGGACCATGGTATTTGCACTGACCGTTACCGGATGGCTTGCCATCGCGTACTTTATCCGTACGCAGGTCGTTATCATCCGTGACAGAGAGTATAATCTGGCATCAAAATGTCTTGGAACTTCGATTTTCCGCATTGCGATGAAGAATATTCTCCCGTTTATGACATCTGTCATTGTTACTCTGGCGGCAACTGAGATTCCGTCCTACATCTCTTACGAGGTGTTCCTGGCTTACATCGGTATGGGACTTTCTGACATGTCTCTGGGAAGACTGATCTATGAGGCTGAGGGCGCCATGCTGACACCGGGATGGGGATTCGAATTCTGGAGTCCGGTTGTTGTCGCTTCAATCATCACCGTAGTATTATATGTAGTTGGACAGAACCTTGGAGATGCGTCCGACCCGAGAACACATATGTAGGAAGGAAAGCCGCATGGAAGATAAAAAAGTATTATTATCGATTAAGGACTTACAGGTAAAATTCCGTGTCCGCGGCCGTATCCTGACGGCAATCCGGGGCGTAACGCTGGATATTTACGAGAATGAGTCCATTGCTATCGTAGGAGAATCCGGTGCCGGTAAATCCGTATTCACGAAAGCGTTTGCGGGTATGCTGGACAGCAACGGTTTCATCGATCAGGGAGATATCATTTTCAATGATGACGAACTGAGTGATACGGTTGTTCCGCTGAATTCTTATGCGAAAAAGACCATCGCTTCTACCCTGGAAAAACTGAACGAGTATTCCAAACTGGAATATGGTTCAGAAGTATTTCTGAAAATGAAGGCGCTGGAGCAGGAAAAAGAAGAAAAAATGACGCTGAGCGAGGAAGAGCGCGAGAAAGCAGAGGCTGAAATCAAGGAACTTGTAATAAAGAGAACCGAACTTTTCAACTATAAGCAGACACTCGATACTTCCAAAGAAAAAGCGAAAGTCAAAGAGACATCCGCGGAGATTTCCAGACTGGATGGAGAGATTAAGGCTCTGCAGAAAGCAAAAGAGGAAAAAATCAAGGCTCACAAACAGGCTGCCATGAACGATACGGCATACAATCAGGCGTATGAGGCAAAAATGGCAGAGTACAAAAAAGAGTACGCCGGCCTGACAGCAAAAGAAATTACGGACGAGACGAGAAAGAGAAACGAGATTCTTGCCAAAGAGATCTATCTTTCTGTCGGACGTTATAAACTGCGTAAAAAGGTTCGCATGATCAAGAAGCTGCACGAGGCATTCAAAGCTGCGATGGAACGCGGTGTGGATCTGAATGACGAGCAGAAACGGAACAGCGTTTTCGACCAGGCAACTTTCCGTGTACGCTATCTGGATGAGACACCGGAGCGGCTTCATGGAACCTGTATCATTAACCTGGCAAAAATCCAGGATCCGAATGACTGGGGCCAGATCCGCGGTAAGAAAATTGCAACCGTATTCCAGGATCCGATGACTTCCCTGAACCCGATCATCACAATCGGAAAACAGATTACGTCTGTTATCATGAAGCATCAGAATGTCAGCGAGGTGGAAGCAAGAGCACAGGCGCTTGAGCTGATGGAAAAGGTTGGTATTCCGAACGCAGAGCAGCGTTTCGATGATTATCCGTTCCAGTATTCCGGCGGTATGAGACAGCGTATCGTTATTGCGATTGCACTTTCCTGCCGTCCGAAGATCCTCATCTGCGATGAGCCGACAACTGCGCTGGACGTTACGATTCAGGCACAGATCCTGAAGCTGATCAAGGATCTTCAGAAAGAGTACAACTACACCATCGTGTTTATTACCCACGACCTTGGTGTCGTAGCGAATATCGCAGACCGTGTTGCCGTTCTGTACGCAGGACAGATCATCGAGTTTGCGAACGTAGAAGAGCTGTTCTACGATCCGCGCCATCCGTACACCTGGGCGCTGCTTTCTTCCCTGCCGCAGCTTGCGGAGCGGAATACAAAGCTGTTTTCCATTACCGGTACGCCGCCGTCTCTGTACAATAAGATTATCGGAGACCCGTTTGCACCGCGTAACCAGTACTGTCTGAAGATTGATACTCTGGAGGAGCCGCCGATGTTCAAGGTAACGGATACCCACTATGCCAAGACATGGCTGCTGGATCCGAGAGCGCCGAAGACAGAAAAACCGGAAGCTATTCAGAATATTCACGAAAAACTGTTAAAAGCATATAACTTATAGGAGAGTTTGAAAGTGTCTACAAAGCAGGAAAGCAAGACCACTGTTTCGCATCTGCCGGAGCATGGTCCGATTGACGAAAATGGAAGAGAAATCTTACTGCAGGTAAAAAATGTAGATATCACTTTCGGCAAGGGCGATGACGCAGTCAAAGCGGTAAAAAATGCTTCTTTTGACATCTACAAGGGAGAGACCTTCTCCCTCGTAGGCGAGTCCGGTTCCGGAAAGACAACGATCGGCCGTGCGGTCATTCGTGTCAACCCGTGTTCCGCAGGAGAGATCCTGTATAAGGGCGTTAAAATTTCCGGTAAGATTCCGCATTCCCTGGACCGGGAGGTTATCCGAAACATTCAGATGGTATTCCAGGATCCGGCCGCATCGTTAAATGAGCGTGCGACGGTCGATTATATCGTATCCGAGGGTCTTTACAACTTCCATCTGTACGAGAACGAGGCAGACCGTGTGAAAAAGGTAGAGAACATGATCAACGAGGTTGGTCTTCTGCCAGAGCACCTGACCCGTTACCCACATGAGTTCTCCGGCGGACAGCGCCAGCGTATCGGTCTGGCCCGTGCCATGGTTATGGAGCCGGAGCTGGTTGTAGCCGATGAGCCGATCTCCGCACTGGACGTATCGATCCGTGCCCAGGTCCTCAATCTGCTGAAGAAATTCCAGAGAGAAAAACAGGTTACTTATCTGTTTATCGCCCATGACCTTTCCATCGTACGGTTCATTTCCGACCGTATCGGTGTTATCTACAAAGGAAATATCGTAGAGGTTGCGGACGCAGAGGAGCTGTTCAACTTCCCGCTGCATCCATACACCCATTCCCTGATCTCTGCGATCCCGATTCCGGATCCGCAGCTCGAGAAGAATAAGGTGCTGTACACCTATGACCCGTCCATTCACGATTATTCCGTGGACAAACCGGAATTCGTGGACATCGGACACAATCATTTTGTATATGGAAATAAAAAAGAGATCGAAGAGTATAAGGCACTCCGTGAGAAGGGAGAGCCGCTGCAGCCGATCACCATCCGAAAGCCTGGCGAGGAAGTAAAAGAGGAGAACCACGAGGTTCATCTTTCCAAGGCAGAAGATGAATTCCTGAAAACTCCGGTTCACGATACCGGAAGCGTCTGGTACAAAGTGCTGTCGTTCTTCTTCCCGATCATCGGTATCATCGCAGCGATGGTATACAAAAAGAAACAATACTATCACAACTACAAAGCATGCAAGCAGGGCGCGCTGTACGGATTTGCTGTACTTGCCGTGATTCTCCTGATCTTTATCATTGCATTGATTTTAGTTGCCCTATAGTGGACAGGAAAGAAAAAGTGGCCCGGAACCAGAAAAAAGGTTCCGGTGCCGCTTTTTTTGATTTACGCGAGCAACGAGCCAAAGTCCGTGCTTGCACGAGACCTTGGCGACTGCCGCGATAACTTGAGAAACTCGCGGAGCGTGTTTCTCATAGTTTACAGGAAACTTCGTTGAAATTTTCTGTAAATTAAAAAAGTTGTGGCTTCCGGAACGAAGTGCGAGATGAATTCCGTTCCGATTTTACTTGACGGGCGATGTGTTTTTTGGGACAATAAATCACAGCGGAAAAGGAAAATTAGAATGAAAGAGGAGCAAAAAAATGGGAAGAACAGTAAAAGATCCGAACAGACGGCTGCCAAAGCCGGTACAGAAGGTCTGGCTTTCCGAAAAAAATGTCGGACGGCGCATCCTGCTTGTAGTACTGCTTCTGGCGATTGGATCCGGTTTTCTGGTGTATGGTTTTATGAACTTTCTGCATGGAGATTCCGGCTGGCGTGAGATCAGTGTAAAGGCAGGCGCGGATTTGAACTGCGGTGAGGATTTTACCTTGAAATATAACGTTGGCGCAAGCGGGGTTTCTGCAGGCGGGGAGGCAAAGGCGCTTTCGCTGCTTTACACAGATGCGGCAGTGAAAGGCTACCGGCTTTTCAATATAGATGAGAGCTTTGAGGATGTGACAAACCTGTATGATATCAACCAGCATCCAAATGAAGTGCTGACGGTAGATCCGGTTTTATACGATGCACTGAAAAAAGTATCCGATGCCAATTGCCGGGAAATTTATCTGGGACCGCTGTATGCGTCCCTGGAAAATCTCTGCGCCAGCAATGATGATGCGGCTGCAGCGCAGTTTGATCCGAACCGGAACGATGCGGCAGCAGAAGAAACGGCAGCAGTTGCTGCCTTTACACAGAACCCGGATGATATTTCACTGGAGCTGTCAGGGGAAAACCAGGTCTGTCTGCATGTGTCAGACGCGTATCAGGCGTATGCCGCAGAGATGGGCTATACCGCATATCTCGACTTTTTCTGGATGAAAAATGCTTTTTTGATTGATTATCTGGCGGATACGATTCGTGGCGAGGGCTATCAGCTCGGCATTATTTCCAGTAAGGACGGTTTCGTGCGCTGTCTCGATGAGACGGGAGAAAAAGAGTACCGGTATCCGCTGTATCATCTTTCCGGGAACGAAATCCAGTCATACGGAACAATGACGTATGAAGGACCGAAAAGCATCGTGTTTTTCCACGCTTACCAGGCGGGCAGCCCGGATGCGTACCGCTATTACCAGTATCAGGACGGAACGATGCGCACGCCGTATCTTAGCGCGGCAGACGGAAAAGACCACACAGCAGCCTCCGAACTGATCGTCTATTCCGGTGAATATGGCTGTGCCAATACGCTGCTTGCAGCATTTTCTGATTATCAGGCCGAATCGCTTTCCAGGGAGTCCCTGGAAACACTGACTTCACAGAACATTTACAGTATCTGGTTTGAGAACGATGAGATGCAGACGACAGATGAAGATCTTGCCGTAATCGTAGGAAATGAATAAAAAACAAACCAGATTTGCATTGTACAATCGCAGTTAGGATGGTAGAATAAAAACAGAATTTGAAAAATCATTTCCACAATCTGCAAGCCCCACTTCGCGATCTGTTTTGACCTTATCCGGTTGCTGCAGACCGTTTGGGCTGAAAATGGGACTCGCAGCTCACGAAAAGCTTTTTTCAAACACGCTCTGGCATGAATGAGTGCTTTTTTATGCGATTTTGTATGGGGGAAGCAGCAGCGAGAGCACGTAAAATAAAAAAGGAGGGGTTATAATTTTGAAAATGGAAGAAAAATTATACGATTATATGGATTGGGCGGAAATAGAAGCCGTGGTCTATTCTGAGGAAAATCATCCAAGAGACATCTTGGGACCGCGCGTAACGGAGGATGGTATTTTGATTCAGGCGTTTTTCCCGGGTGCAACCCGTGCAGCCGTACATACGATCCGCGACGGAAAACAGACCGAGATGGTTTGCGAGGATGAGGCGGGATTTTTCGCTGTGCTGCTTCCGGGAAAGAAAATTCCGTCCTATACGCTGATCTACTGGGACGGCGACGGAAACCAGATGGAGCATTACGATCCATATGCCTATCCGATGCAGTTCACCGAGCAGGAACAGAAACAGTTTGAAAACGGCATCTGTTATTCCATCTATGAGAAGATGGGTGCACACCCGGTAAAGATCGATGGTATCAGTGGTGTTTACTTCGCTGTCTGGGCACCGAATGCGATCCGTGTCAGCGTTGTCGGGGATTTCAATAACTGGGACGGAAGAGCATATCAGATGAATCTTCTGGAGTCCGGGATCTATGAACTCTTTATCCCCGGTGTTCGCGCGGGCGACATCTATAAATATGAAATTAAGGCAAAGGGCGGTCTGACGTATCTGAAATCGGATCCATACGCGAATGCAGCACAGCTGCGTCCGAACAATGCGAGTGTTGTGGTTGATCTTGGAAAATATGCCTGGCAGGATGAGAACTGGATGAAGAAGCGTGGTGTCACACAGGGCGACAAAGCGCCGATTTCTGTTTATGAAGTGCATCTTGGCTCCTGGAAAAAACCGGACGATGGCCGTGAATTTTATAACTACCGTGAGATCGCTCCGATGCTGGCTTCTTATGTGAAAGAGCTCGGCTACACCCATGTTGAGCTGATGCCGGTGATGGAGCATCCACTCGATGAATCCTGGGGTTATCAGGTAACGGGCTATTACGCACCGACAGCACGATACGGAACGCCGGATGACTTCCGCTATTTTATGGATACGATGCACCAGAACGACATTGGTGTTATTCTCGACTGGGTACCGGCACACTTCCCGCGCGATACCTTCGGACTTTCTGCGTTTGACGGAACGTGTCTGTACGAGCATTTTGACCCGAGACAGGGATCCCATCCACACTGGGGCACGCTGATTTACAATTACGGCAGACCGGAAGTAAAGAACTTCCTGATCGCCAATGCGCTTTTCTGGGCAAAAGAGTACCATGCCGACGGAATCCGTATGGATGCGGTTGCATCGATGCTGTATCTTGATTATGGCAAGCAGGACGGGGAGTGGGTCGCAAATATCTACGGCGGAAATGAGAACCTTGAGGCAATCGAATTTTTAAAACATCTGAACTCCATCTTCAAAAAAGAGTTCCCGGATGCGCTTCTTATCGCAGAGGAATCGACTGCATGGCCGAAGGTGACGGGAGAACTCGACGATGAAGGACTTGGCTTCGACTACAAGTGGAACATGGGCTGGATGAATGATTTTACGGAATATATGAAAAACGATCCGGTATACCGCGGGGCACATCACGATCAGCTGACTTTTTCTATGGTATATGCATACTCGGAGAAATTCATGCTGAGTCTGTCGCACGATGAAGTGGTTCACCTGAAAGGGTCTATGTATACCAAAATGCCGGGTACACCGGAGCAGAAAATGGCAAATCTTCGTCTGGCGTACGCTTATCAGATGGTGCATCCCGGAAAGAAGCTTCTGTTTATGGGACAGGAATTTGGACAGGAAAAAGAGTGGAATGAGAAACAGTCCCTGTCCTGGGAGCTTCTTGAGGACAAGAAACATCTGCAGTTAAAGAACTATATGGCGGCACTTCATGCATTCTACAAAGCAAATCCGGCATTGTATCAGCTTGACGAAAAGCCGGAGGGCTTTGAGTGGATCAATGGCATGGAGTGGGAAAAGAATCTTCTGATCTTCCTTCGCAGAACAAGGAAGAAAGAAGATACGCTGCTTGTCATATGCAACTTCTCGAATGTCGAGTACGATGATTTCCGCATTGGTGTGCCGTATCCAGGAAAGTACAAAGAGATGTTCAACAGCGATGCGGAAAGCTATGGCGGAACAGGCGTCGGAAATCCACGCGTGAAAATGTCGAAAAAAACAGAGTGCGACGAGCGGAAAAACTCGATTACCGTAAAACTCGCACCGCTTTCTGTTCAGGTATTTTCTTATACGAAGCCGGAGACGGGCGCTGCAAGCAATAAGAGCGCAAAGGCAAAAACTGCAGCGAAAGCGGCAGCAGAGAAGAAAACCGGAAAGAAGGGAAAACCGGCTGGAAAAACGGAAGAAGCAGTAAAAGCAGTAAAAGCAGTAAAAGCAAAGAAAACAACAAAGACTGCTCAAAAAGCAGAGAAAAAAGCAGAGAAAAAGGTATCGGAAAAAACGGTGAAAACCGCAGAGAAAAAGCAGGGAACTACGACTGCGACAGAGAAGGTGGAGAAAGCCGTAAAGCAGGCGATCGACAGCAAACCGGTGAAAACGGTAGAGCAGACGGTGGACAAGCTGGTGAAAGCCGGAAAATCCGCAGCGGCAGAGGCAGCAAAAGCCGTGGAAAAATACCGCGCAGCCGCCGATCCGGAAAAGAAGCCGGCTACAAAGCCGGAAACCAAGTCGGAAGCAAAATCAGAGGCAAAACCAGAGACAAAAACGAAAAAAAGCACAGGCATGAGTGAACTCGGCGAGGAGCTGCAGAGAAAATTCGAGACAGAGGAGAGATAACACATGGTGAATCTGACAGCGGCGGAACGCGTCTATGAATACTGGATCGACAAGGCCTCTTCGGCTGCCGATCTGGTGCTGAAGATTGTGTTTGCAGTAATTCTGTTTCTGGTTGCACGCAAACTGATCCTGTGGCTCTGTGGTCTGATCCGGAAAAACATGCGGCGTTTTCACACGGAGGAGGCGGTGGTCAGTTTCACCGTTTCCATGGTGAAATACAGTCTGAACACGCTGCTGGTGCTGACCATTATCGTTCAGCTCGGCATCGTATCCGAAGCGTCGATCGCAGCAGCCATCGCCTCCGCCGGCGTTGCCGTATCCCTGGCATTGCAGGGCGGCCTCTCAAACTTTGCAGGCGGGGTGATGATTCTGCTGCTGAAGCCATTTAAGGTCGGTGACTACATCATTTTCCCGGGCGAAGGCCAGGAGGGAACGGTCAAAAAGATTGAGATGTATTACACGACAATCAACAGCATCGACAACCGTACCATCATGATCCCGAACGCCAATCTTACGAATCACACCATCATCAACGTGACGGCAATGGACCGCAGAAAGCTGGAAATCAAAGTCGGCATTTCTTATGAGTCCGATATCAGAAAAGCGAAGGATATCCTGCGCCGCCTCGTTGAGGAGGAGCCGCATTTTCAGTCGGAGGAGCAGCAGTTTTTCGTAGATGAGCTGGGCGAGAGCGCGATCACGGTCGGTCTGCGCGCCTGGGTCGCAACGGAAAATTACTGGCCGGTCAAATGGAAAATGAATGAGCGCATCAAAGAAGAGTTTGACGCGGCGGGAATTTCCATCCCGTATAACCAGCTCGATGTCCACATCTGCCCGGAACCGGCGAACAAAAAAGCCGGAAAAGGCGATAAATAAAGGATATTTTGAAAATTAACCCTTGCAATTGCACGGAAAAGGTGCTATAGTAAAGTTGTTAATAAGTGACTGTTAAGGAGTGGACGATTTCGTCCACTCTTTCTTGTGTACAGGGAAATGAAAGAATTTTTCGAAAGTTTCCCTAAATCAAAAAAGGTGGTGAGGATTTGAGCAGAAGAGAAGAATACGAACAGAAGGCAGAAGAACTGATCACTCCGATTGTAGAAGCCAATGGTTTTGAACTGGTGGATGTGGAGTATGTCAAAGAGGGCGGTACCTGGTACCTGCGTGCTTACATCGACAAAGAAGGCGGAATTACCGTAGATGACTGCGAAATCGTCAGCCGTGCATTTTCTGACCGGCTGGACGCAGAGGACTTTATCGATGACGCCTATATCATGGAGGTCAGCTCCCCGGGCCTTGGACGTCCGCTGAAAAAAGAGAAAGACTATAAGAGAAGCATGGGAAAAGAGCTGGAAATCCGGACATACCGTGCGATCGAGAGAAACCGGGAATTTTACGGAATACTCACCGCATATGATGATAACAGTGTGACCATTTTGGAGGAGGACGGAACAGAGCGCGTCTTCCAGAAAAGCGATATTGCATTGATCCGTTTAGCATTTGATTTCTAAACAGACGCAGATACAGGAGGAAAAGAGAAAAATGAATACAGAATTAATGGAGGCCCTTGAAGTTCTTGAGAAAGAGAAGAATATCAGCAAAGATACCCTGCTTGAGGCAATTGAGCAGTCGCTGATCCAGGCCTGTAAAAACCATTTTGGCAAAGCAGATAATGTAAAGGTAAGCATTAACGCCCAGACTGGTGATTTCAAAGTCGTAGCAGAGAAAACCGTTGTTGATCTGGTACAGGATCCGATCATGGAGATCGCCCTTTCCGATGCAAAACGTGCAGACTCCCGCTATGAACTCGGCGATATCGTTCCGGTAGAAATCAAATCCAAAGAGTTCGGCCGTATTGCAACCCAGAATGCCAAAAACGTCATTCTTCAGAAGATCCGTGAGGAAGAGCGTAAAGTTCTGTTTGATCAGTACTTCGAGAAAGAGCACGATGTGGTTACCGGTGTGGTACAGCGCTATGTGGGACGCAACGTCAGCATCAACCTCGGTAAAGTAGACGCTCTGCTGACCGAGAACGAGCAGGTCAAAGGCGAGAAATTTGAGCCGACCCAGCGTGTGAAAGTATACGTTCTGGAAGTAAAGAATACAACCAAGGGACCGAAAGTCATGGTATCCCGTACCCATCCGGAACTCGTAAAACGTCTCTTTGAGTCTGAGGTTTCCGAGGTTGCAGAAGGCATCGTAGAGATCAAGAGCATTGCCCGTGAGGCAGGAAGCCGTACGAAAATGGCAGTATGGTCCAACGATCCGAACGTCGATGCAGTCGGCGCATGCGTCGGTATGAACGGAAGCCGTGTCAACGCGGTTGTCAATGAGCTGAACGGAGAGAAGATCGACATCATTACATGGGATGAGAACCCGGCACTCCTGATCGAGAACGCACTGAGCCCGGCAAAAGTTATCTCCGTTATGGCAGATCCGGATGAGAAGACCGCAAAAGTAATCGTTCCGGATTACCAGCTTTCCCTTGCCATCGGTAAAGAGGGACAGAACGCAAGACTTGCCGCACGTCTGACCGGATTCAAGATCGACATTAAGAGCGAGACCCAGGCACGCGAGGCAGGAGACTTCGACTACGTAGAAGAAGAGGAATACGAGGAAGAGGACAATTACGATGAGTCCGCAGCAGAGGAGGAAACCATCTCTGCAGAAGAAAACTTCGACGAGAATGATGTAGAAACAGCAGAGAAAGCCGGAGACGAAGAGTAATTAAAATAAAAACAAAGGCGGGATGAGCATTTGAGTACAGTTCGTAAAGTGCCGCTGCGTAAATGCATTGGCTGCAATGAAATGAAAAACAAAAAAGAAATGATCCGCGTGGTGAAAACCACCGAAGGAACGATTGTTCCGGACACAACCGGAAGAATGAACGGACGCGGTGCTTATGTCTGCTCTCTGGAATGTCTGGGGAATGCAATGAAAAACAAAGGACTTTCCCGTTCTCTGAAGGCAGAAATTCCATCAGAGGTTTATGAGCAGTTAAAGGAGGCATTTGCGAAGATTGAACAGTCAAAGTAAAGGATTATCCATGCTGGGCCTTGCCATGAAGGCGGGTAAGGTATCGAGCGGCGAATTTGCGACCGAGCAGGCCGTAAAGAGCGGCAGCGCATACCTTGTCATTCTGGCGGAAACGGCGTCGGCCAATACACAGAAGAAATTTCGCAATATGTGTGCATACTATAAAGTGCCATGCATTCTTTTTGGGGACAAAGAGCAGCTTGGAAGAGCCATCGGAAGAGAATACCGTTCTTCCCTTGCCGTATGTGAAGCGCATTTTGCAGAAAAAATAGCAGCATTGTTGGCAGAAGCGTAAGGCGTAAGGCCGGAAAGGTCGGTGGATGGATGCAGGAAACACGAAAACCGCAGAAAGAGGAGAAAAGATCATTGGAAAAGAAAGATACAGAAAATATGGAAATGAAGAAACCGGAAGAGCAGGCAAAACCGAAGAAAAAGAAAATTATTTCCGTTGTGCGTCCGCAGAACGCAACAAGTAAAGAAGCAAAAGAGTTCACAAAGAACCAGGGACAGAAAAAAGACCGTCCGTCCCGCGGAAACGGCCGTCCGGAAGGAAACCGCAATGGAAACGGAAGAAGCGAGGACCGTCCGAACCGTGGAAACGGAAACGGCGGAAATGGAGATCGTCCGAACCGCAATGGAGACCGTCCGCAGGGAGAGCGCCGTTTCAACAATAACGGAGACCGTCCGAACCGCAATGGAGACCGTCCGCAGGGAGAGCGCCGCTTCAACAATAACGGAGACCGCCCGAACCGCAGCGGAGACCGTCCGCAGGGAGAACGCCGCTTCGGCGGAAACAATGGAGACCGCCCGAACCGCAGCGGAGACCGTCCGGGAGGAGACCGCAATAACGGCGGAAGAAGTGGAAACGGTGAGAGAAGCGGAAGACCATTCGGTGAGCGTTCCGCACGTCCAAACGGAGGCAGACCGGGAAATAATGGCGGAAGACCGTTCGCAGGAAAGGATGATGATTCCCAGAATCAGAACCGCCGTCCGGGAGGAGACCGCCGCAGAACCGAGCATAAGAGCTCTGCAGGCGATACAATGAGCCTTGGCATCAAGAAGCCAGGCCGTGATACAGGAAGAAAAGAAAAAGACAAAAACAAAGATTCTTTAAGAGAAAATAAATTCAGTGAAGACAGAGGAAGAGGCGGAAACCGTCCGAACCAGGGACATCATCAGCAGTCCAGACTCCCGAAAGCGCTCCAGAAACCGGTCAACAAACCGAAACAGGAAGCACCGAAGGATGAGGTAAAGGAGATTACCCTGCCGGAGAAAATGACCATCCGCGAGCTGGCTGAGAAGATGAAAATGCAGCCGGCAGTCATCGTAAAGAAACTGTTCATGGAAGGAACGATGGTTACCGTAAACCATGAGATCGATTTCGAAAAAGCACAGGAAATCGCGCTTGATTATAACATCATCGCTGAGCCGGAAGAGAAAGTCGATGTGATCGAAGAGCTCTTAAAAGAGGACGAAGAGGATGAAAAAGACATGGTTCCGCGTCCGCCGGTAGTCTGCGTTATGGGACACGTTGACCACGGTAAAACATCTCTTCTGGACTGCATCCGGAACACCCATGTCACCGACCGCGAGGCTGGCGGTATTACCCAGCACATCGGTGCATACACCGTTTCGATCAACAAACAGAAGATTACGTTCCTCGATACCCCGGGACATGAGGCATTCACCGCTATGCGTATGCGTGGAGCCAATGCAACGGATATCGCCATTCTCGTTGTCGCAGCAGACGACGGTGTGATGCCGCAGACCGTTGAGGCAATCAACCATGCAAAAGCAGCCGGCGTTGAGATCATCGTTGCGATCAATAAGATCGATAAACCAGGCGCAAACGTAGAGCGTGTAAAACAGGAGCTCTCCGAGTACGAACTGATTCCGGAGGACTGGGGCGGAAGCACCGTATTCGTTCCGGTATCTGCAAAGAACAACGAAGGTATCGACGATCTGCTGGAGATGATCCTTCTGACTTCCGAAGTGCTCGAGCTGAAAGCAAACCCGAACCGGAAAGCAAGAGGTCTTGTCATCGAGGCTGAGCTGGATAAAGGAAAAGGACCGGTTGCTACCATTCTGGTACAGAAAGGTACCCTGCATGTCGGCGATTACATCGCAGCAGGCGCATGCTCCGGTAAAGTCCGTGCGATGATGGATGATAAGGGACGCCGCGTCAAAGAGGCAGGCCCGTCTACTCCGGTTGAGATTCTCGGACTTTCCGATGTTCCGAACGCAGGAGAGATCCTCGTTCAGACCGATAACGATAAAGAAGCAAAGAACTTCGCAGCAACCTTCGTGGCAGAGAACAAGAAGAACCTGCTTGAGGAGACAAAAGCGAAGATGTCCCTGGATGATCTGTTCAACCAGATTCAGGAGGGTAACTTAAAAGAACTGGCACTTGTTGTCAAAGCCGATGTACAGGGATCTGTCGAGGCAGTAAAACAGAGTCTTGTCAAACTCTCCAACGAGGAAGTTGCCGTACGCGTCATCCACGGCGGTGTCGGTGCGATCAACGAGTCCGACGTTATGCTGGCAACCGCATCTTCCGCCATCATTATCGGATTTAACGTACGCCCGGATGCGAACGCAAAATCCATGGCAGAGCAGAACGGCGTAGACATCCGTCTGTACCGTGTCATCTACCAGGCAATTGAGGATGTTGAGGCAGCCATGAAGGGTATGCTTGAGCCGGTTTACGAAGAGAAAGTTATCGGCCATGCCGAGGTACGTCAGCTCTTCAAGGCATCCGGTGTCGGAACGATCGCCGGAAGCTATGTACTGGACGGAACGTTCCAGAGAGGCTGCAAAGTTCGAATCAGCCGCGAAGGAAACCAGATCTTCGAAGGAAATCTGGCATCCCTCAAACGTTTCAAAGACGATGTCAAAGAAGTGCGCTCCGGCTATGAGTGCGGTCTTGTATTTGAAGGATTCAACGATCTTCAGGAGTTCGATCAGGTCGAGGCTTATATCATGGTAGAAGTGCCGAGATAGAAATGAGGAATTAAGTTGAGAAAAAACAGTATTAAAAACACCAGGATCAACGGGGAAGTACAGAAAGAGCTTTCCAACATCATCCGGAACGAGATCAAGGATCCGCGCATCGGAATGATGACCTCTGTCACAGCGGCAGAGGTAGCGCCGGATCTGAAGACGTGTAAAGTATATATCAGTGTGTTTGGCGATGATGAGGCGAAGAAAGAAACCATCCGCGGCTTAAAGAGCGCGGAGGGCTTCATCCGCCGTATGCTGGCCAAGACCATTAACCTCCGCAATACACCGGAGCTGACCTTTGTCCTGGATGAGTCGATTGAATATGGCGTTACGATGTCGAAACTGATTGATGAAGTAACACACAAAGAAGACAAAAAGGATGAGGAAAATGAAGAAAATTGATGAAATTCTAAACGGAGTCTCCTGCATGGCCATCGCCGGACACGTTCGTCCGGACGGTGACTGCATCGGTTCCTGCCTGGGATTATACCAGTATCTTCGCGACAATCGGCCGGAGATTCAGGCAGATGTCTATCTTGAGGATCCACGGCCGGAATTTTCCTATCTTCCGGGTTTTTCTGAGGTAAAGACAAGCTGTGAAGAGAAAGCGTACGACCTTGTGGTCCTTCTGGATGTATCCAGCGAGGAGCGCATCGGCGTTGCCGCACCGCTTCTTGCAAAAGCGGGAAAGACGATCTGCATCGATCACCATGTGACGAATACAGAATATTGCGAAATCAATCACGTAGAGCCGGATGCAAGCTCTGCCTGCGAGGTGCTGTTTGGGCTTCTGGAGGAAGAAAAGATCTCCGAGCCGTGCGCCGAGGCGCTGTACACCGGTATTGTGACCGATTCCGGCGTATTCCAGTACAGCAGCACCTCTCCGCACACGATGCGGGTTGCGGCCGCTCTGATGGAAAAGGGAGTTCCGTTTACCAGAATCATCGAGGATGCATTCTTCAAGAAAACATACGTACAGAACCAGATTATGGGACGCACGCTGACAGAGAGCATCATGCTTCTCGACAAGCAGTGTATTGTCGGTATCGTGCGGAAGAAGATCATGGACTTCTATGGCCTGACATCGGGAGATATGGACGGCATTGTCAGCCAGTTAAAAAATACAGAAGGCGTTCACGTAGCGATCTTCCTGTATGAGCTGGAGCCGCAGGTCTTCAAAGTAAGCCTCCGCTCCGACGAGCTGGTTGATGTGAGCAAAATCGCAGCCGTATTCGGCGGCGGCGGCCATATCCGTGCGGCTGGCTGCACGATGTCAGGTTCTCCGTATGATGTAATCAACAATCTGACTCTGTATATCGAAAAACAGCTTCTTGCAGAAGAGGAAGAAGAGACGACAGAGGAAGAAGCATAAACAGGAAACAGCCGGGCGCAGAAAATATATCCACGCCCGGTTTTCTTGTGAAAAAGAGGGAGA
The DNA here is from genome assembly GCF_003481245.1 of Blautia sp. TF10-30. Taxonomy (NCBI): domain Bacteria; kingdom Bacillati; phylum Bacillota; class Clostridia; order Lachnospirales; family Lachnospiraceae; genus Blautia; species Blautia sp. TF10-30. The sequence goes on along the minus strand of NZ_QUKM01000003.1, from coordinate 55,866 downwards.
CAAAACAACATGATAAACGGAGTTCTGAACGTATGGAAAGAGGCGGGATTTACGTCGCATGACGTGGTTGCGAAGCTGCGCGGCATCCTGCACCAGAAAAAAATCGGCCACACCGGAACCCTAGACCCGGATGCGACGGGCGTGCTTCCGGTCTGCCTTGGAAAGGGAACGCGTCTCTGCGATATGCTGACCGATGAAACGAAGACGTATGAAGCGCTGCTTCACCTTGGAATCGCAACGGATACGCAGGACATGAGCGGAACCGTGACAGCAGAAGCGCCAGTGACCGTGACGGAAGAAGAGGTGCGGGACTGCATCGCCTCGTTTGTCGGGGAGCAGCAGCAGGTGCCGCCGATGTATTCCGCGCTGAAGGTTAATGGAAAGAAACTCTACGAGCTGGCGCGGGAAGGCATCGAGATCGAGCGGAAGGCCCGCACGGTGCACTTTTACGAGATCAGCATTCTGGAAATGAAGCTTCCGCTGGTGCGCATGGAGGTAACGTGTTCGAAGGGAACGTATATCCGCACCCTGTGCCACGATATCGGCGAAAAACTGGGCTGCCACGGATGTATGGAGCAGCTGATCCGCACGAGAGTCGGCCAGTTTGACCGAAACGGAGCGCACACGCTTGACGAGATCGCAGCGATTGTCGGTGAGGGCCGCCTTTCGGAGATCCTCGTGCCGGTCGATGAAATGTTTGCCGCGCTGCGCAGCTTTGCGACAGCGGACGATCATGCGAAAAAGCTTGCGGAAAACGGAAATCCGCTGAAACCGGCGCAGATCCGCGAAATCGGGGAAACTGCTTCCGGCGGGGACTTCGCAGAAGACGAGGAGTTCCGCCTTTATCTCGATGGCGGAACGTTTGTCGGTATTTATCAATACAGACCATCACAAAACTTAACCAGACCGGTCAAGTTATTTCTGGAGAGAACATGAGATATCTAACAAAAACACTGGATTTTGACAGCAGAGGGGACAGCGTTGTAACCCTGGGAAAATTTGACGGCCTCCACCGGGGGCATATGCTTCTGATCCGTCGTGTCCTTGCAATCGGCAGAACGGAAGGACTGGAAACGGTTGTGTTTACGTTTGACGTGCCGCCGCAGTCGAAAGTGCAGCATGTCAAGCCGCATCAGCTGCTGACGAATGAGGAGAGAAGAGCCCGCCTCGAACAGCTTGGCATGGACTGCCTTGTGGAATGCCCGTTTGTGGATGAAGTGATGCACATGACGCCGGAAGCCTTTATCAAAGAGATTCTGGTGGATAAGCTGCACGCGAAAAAAGTTGTTGTGGGAAAGGATTTCGGTTTTGGCTACAAGAGAAGCGGCACAGCCGAAATGCTGAAAGAAATGGGCCCGTCCCTTGGTTTTGAAACCGAGATCATCGAAAAAGCAGAGGAAAACGGCCGCGAGATCAGCAGCACCTGGGCACGGGAAGAGCTGGAACAGGGCAATATGGAAGCCGTGAGCGGTCTGCTCGGCTACGATTACGCGGTTCACGGCGAGATTGTCCACGGTCATGCACTCGGCAGAACGATCGGCGTGCCGACCATCAATCAGATCCCGCCGGCAGAAAAGCTGCTTCCGCCGTTCGGCGTCTACGTTTCCGAGGTGAAAATCGAAGGAAAAATTTATTACGGTATCACAAACATCGGTGTTAAGCCGACGGTACAGGAAAAATTTACCGGCGTGGAGACGAATCTTTTTGACTGCAGCGAGGATCTCTATGGAAAACAGGCGGAGGTTTCTCTGTTAAAATTTCTGCGCCCGGAGCAGAAATTTGTTTCGATCGACGCGCTGAAAAACCAGCTCGATCATGATGTTGCGGCAGGAAAAAAATATGTAGAAAAAAAGTTCGCTCAGCAGTGAAACACTCGCTGTTTCGCTGCGTAAGAAAGTGATTCAGGTGTGAGCAGCTCTCCTTTTGCGAAGCAAAACTTAAAATGAGAGCTGCGAAAGTTACAGTTCGGAGAACTGTAACTACGTGAAAATTCATCGCGAAAACATCTGATTTTAGTATTTACAATTCGAAAAGCGTATGCTATACTAATCGAGTATGTGGGACAAAAAAGATCCCCGGACCCTGATTCAGAGGCAGGACACTCCGACCACTTCTTAGTCAGCGGTGCAATCAAAATAATAGGAGGAATTTAAAATGATTTCGAAAGAAAAAAAACAGGCAATCATCAAAGAGTATGCAAGAACTGAGGGAGATACAGGATCACCGGAAGTACAGGTAGCTGTTCTTACCGCAAGAATCGAGGAGCTCACTGAGCATCTGAAAGTTCACCACAAAGATCATCACTCCAGAAGAGGTCTTCTGAAAATGGTTGGTCAGAGACGTGGTCTGCTTGACTACTTAAAGAAAACTGATATTGAAAGATACCGTGCTTTAATCGAGAAGTTAGGAATCAGAAAATAATCAGCTTGGAACAACGGGCGGGATACATTTTCCGCCCGTTTCTTTGCTTGTAAGATCAAAGACAGCAAACGACATGGAGCCATTCTGGGCGCAGGAATTTTATCCGAGACCACTGAAAAACACATTGAAAGCTGCATCTTGTCCGTATTCCGGTGTGCTTTTCAGTTGTTTCGGAAATTCTGCTCAGAAGAAAAAAAGGAGATTATTTATGTACAAGAGTTTTTCTATGGAACTGGCAGGCAGAACCCTGACCGTAGACGTAGGCCGTGTAGCAAAACAGGCAAACGGCGCAGCATTTATGCATTATGGCGATACTGTAGTTCTTTCTACAGCAACCGCATCTGAGAAACCGCGTGATGGCATCGACTTCTTCCCATTAAGCGTTGAGTACGAAGAGAAGATGTACGCCGTTGGAAAAATCCCGGGCGGATTCAACAAAAGAGAAGGAAAAGCAAGCGAGCACGCAATTCTGACCAGCCGTGTCATTGACCGTCCGATGCGTCCGCTGTTCCCAAAAGATTACCGCAACGATGTTACCTTAAACAACATGGTAATGTCCGTAGATCCGGAGTGTGATCCGGAAGTAGTCGCAATGCTGGGTTCCGCAATCGCAACCTGCATTTCCGACATCCCGTTTGACGGTCCGTGTGCCATGACTCAGATCGGTATGATCGACGGCGAGTTCATCGTAAACCCGACTCTCGCACAGAAAGCAGTATCCGACCTGAAACTGACCGTAGCTTCCACCAGAGAGAAAGTCATCATGATCGAAGCCGGAGCAAAAGAGATTCCGGAAGCAAAAATGATCGACGCCATCTACAAAGCACACGAAGTAAACCAGGAAATCATCAAATTCATCGACAGCATCGTAGCAGAGGTTGGAAAACCGAAACACGCTTATGAGAGCTGCGCTATTCCGGAAGAGCTGTTTGCAGCGATCAAAGAGATCGTTCCTCCGGCCGAGATGGAAGAGGCTGTTTTCAGCGATGACAAACAGACAAGAGAAGAAAACATCCGTGTCATCACCGAGAAACTCGAGGAGGCATTTGCCGACAACGAAGAGTGGCTGGCAGTATTAGGCGAGGCTGTTTACCAGTATCAGAAAAAGACTGTTCGTAAGATGATCTTAAAAGACCACAAACGTCCGGACGGCCGTGCGATCACAGAAATCCGTCCTCTGGCAGCAGAGGTTGACATTATCCCGCGTGTTCATGGTTCCGCTATGTTCACCCGTGGACAGACTCAGATCTGCAACGTAACAACACTGGCTCCGCTTTCCGAAGCACAGAAACTGGACGGACTGGATGAGTTCGAGACCTCCAAACGTTACATGCATCAGTACAACTTCCCGTCCTACTCTGTAGGTGAGACAAAACCGTCCCGCGGACCGGGACGCCGTGAGATCGGCCATGGTGCTCTGGCAGAACGTGCCCTGGTTCCGGTACTTCCGACCGAGGAAGAGTTCCCGTACGCAATCCGTACCGTATCCGAGACCTTCGAGTCCAACGGTTCTACTTCCCAGGCAAGTATCTGTGCATCCACCATGTCTCTGATGGCTGCCGGTGTACCGATCAAAAAACCGGTTGCAGGTATCTCCTGCGGTCTGGTAACAGGCGAGACCGATGATGATTACCTCGTACTGACCGATATCCAGGGTCTCGAAGACTTCTTCGGCGACATGGACTTTAAGGTAGCTGGTACCCACGACGGAATCACTGCAATCCAGATGGATATCAAGATCCATGGACTGACCCGTCAGATCGTAGAAGAGGCGATTGCCAGAACGAAACAGGCAAGAGAGTACATCCTGACCGAGGTTATGGAGAAAGCGATCGCAGAGCCGCGTAAGACGGTCGGCGAGTTCGCTCCGAAGATCATCCAGATGATGATCGACCCGCAGAAGATCGGTGAAGTTGTCGGCCAGAGAGGAAAGACCATCAACGCCATCATCGATGAGACCGGCGTAAAGATCGACATCACAGATGACGGTGCAGTTTCCATCTGCGGAACCGAGCAGGCTATGATGGATCAGGCAAAGAAATATATCGAGATCATCGCAAGCGACTTTACCGAGGGACAGATCCTGACCGGAAAAGTTGTCAGCATCAAAGACTTCGGTGCTTTCCTTGAGTTCGCACCTGGAAAAGAAGGTCTGGTACACATCTCCAAGCTCGCCAAACAGCGTGTTGAGAAAGTAGAAGACGTTGTCAGCCTTGGCGATGTTGTAAAAGTAGTCTGCATGGGCAAAGATAAGATGGGCCGTGTAAGCTTCAGTATCAAGGATGTTCCGGCAGACGCGAAATAAATAGATCTGCCAGACGATAAAGAGCGGGGAACACAGAAAAAGGGATCTGCAAAACGGTTCGTTTTTCTGTGTTTTCTTATGTCCAATAGGAGTGAAAGCTATGAGATACCATAATATAACGAAAGACGATATGCTGAACGGAGACGGCCTGCGCGTCGTGCTCTGGGTCGCCGGATGCGGTCATCACTGCAAGGGATGTCAGAATCCGATTACCTGGGATCCAAATGGCGGCATCCCGTTTGATGACGCGGCAAAGGCAGAAATTTTTGAACAGCTGGACAAGGACTACATTTCCGGCATCACCTTTTCCGGCGGAGATCCGCTGCATGAGGCAAACCGGGCGGATGTGACGGCTCTGGCAAAAGAGATCAAGGAAAGATATCCGAAAAAAGATATCTGGGTTTACACCGGATATGAGTGGGAATCCGTCTGTGATCTGGAACTGATGGATTACACGGACGTGGTTGTGGACGGCCGCTTTATTCTTGCCCAGAGGGACGTTACCTTGGAATGGAAGGGCAGCCCGAATCAGAGAGTCATTGATGTGAAAAAGACGAGAGCACGCGGCGAAGTCGTACTGTTCGGCGAAAAGTAGTCACGCAAAAAGAAAAGGAGACGCTTTATGGAAACCATTAAAATTCAGTATTTAAACGATGAAATTGAGCGCCTGCGCTATATCGACGGAAAGTCCGACTGGATCGACCTGCGCGCGGCAGAAGAAGTAGAGTTAAAGGCCGGAGAATTCAAGCTGATCCACCTCGGCGTTGCCATGCAGCTGCCGGAGGGCTACGAGGCGCATATTGTGCCGAGAAGCAGCACCTTCAAGAACTTCGGTATTATCCAGACGAACCACTGCGGTATCATCGATGAGAGCTACTGCGGACCGAACGACTGGTTCTACATGCCGGCGTATGCCCTGCGCGACACCGTGATTCATGTGAATGACCGCATCTGCCAGTTCCGCATCGAGAAACACCAGCCGACCATCGGCTTTGAAGAAGTTGACCACTTAAACGGCGAGGACCGCGGCGGAATTGGAAGTACAGGAAAAAGATAACAACAGACGAAATAAAAAGAGCCTCCGGGTGTCAGAAAATCTGACATTTCCGGGGGCTTTTTGTTGCGGGCACACCAAACATGTACATGGTATATCAAGCACGATCCGGATCCGGCGAATCTGGTTTATGTTTTAAATGCTATTGTTTCATCTGTACCGTATTGTTTGTGATTTTGAATTTTTTGAAACTGTTGATAAAACTTGAAATCCTGCTATATCCATACTGCTTCACATCGAAGCCCGGGAAACGGTTCCGCAGGGCATCGTGAATAATGCTGAGGTTGTCGATATGGCCTCCGTTGGAGCAGATCAGATCCGTGATACATTTTTCAATCTGCTGGCGCGATACGGTGTTCTGGCGTTCCTTTACGAGGTAATTATGACCGGTTTTCAGCACTTCGATATCGTTCATGCTTTCTAGAAACGTGGAAAGTTTGGAATAACCGTAATTTCGAACGTCAAACTCTGAGAATTTCTTCTGCAGGATACTGCCGATCTCACTAAGTGTCGTATTTTTTCCGTGATCATTGTTCTCTGTCAGTACACGGGAAACCGTCCGCTCGATTTCTGCCTTGCTTGTAATGGAAGGGGGTTCGTCCTGAGAAGTGCCGTAGCGCGCCGGATTTTCCGAGACAGCGGTAATCGCAGGGGAGATATCGTCCTCGTTCTGGGAAATGATTTCGAGAATTTTAAAGGCATCGCACGCAACGCGGAAGGAAGAAGGGGTTTTCTGCTCGCCCATGCCGAGCACAAACATGCCGGATTCACGCAGACGCTGCGCCAGCTTGGTAAAATCAGAGTCCGAAGAAACCAGGCAGAAGCCCTCCACATTTCCGGAGTAGAGGATGTCCATGGCATCGATGATCATCGCGGAGTCAGTTGAATTTTTTCCGTTCGTATTGCTGTACTGCTGGATCGGATTGATCGAGTAGCGCAAAAGCTGCTCTTTCCAGCTCTTTTTCGAGATATCGGTCCAGTCCCCGTAGATCCGTTTGTACGTGGCAACACCCTGGTCGGAAACCTCGTCCAGGATATATTTGATGTATTTCGGGGAAACATTGTCCGCATCGATCAATACGGCAAACCGGCTGTCTTTCTGTTCCATAGATTCTGTCCTTTCTGCGGCTTGAATAGTTACGAAAATAGATATCTCTAGTTTAGTACATTTCGGCCTACAAATCAACCGGGAGTTTAACCGAATCAAGTAAGTCCCCTGCTTCCATTGCGAATATCTGCTTGACAATGACAAAAAAACTTGTCAAAACTATTGACAAATAAAGTTGTCAATAGTAGAGTAGTAGATGACAAGAAAAGTTGTCAAATAGAGAGCTCATCTAAAAATAAAGTGAAAGGAGATACTGCGATGCCGCTGTACAATCAGTTAAAAGAGTACCGTTCGAAGCTTGGCATCAACCAAACCGACCTTGGAAAAATGGCGGGAGTATCGAGACAGACCATCAGCCTGATTGAGCGGGGAGACTATTCACCGTCGGTGACACTGGCATTAAAACTTGCAAAAATCTGTGAAGTAAAAGTAGAAGATATTTTTCAATATGAGGAGGATGAACCATGAAAGAAAAACAGGGGAACAAACCAAATTCCTACGGAAAGCTGACGAAGCGGATGCTGATTTATCTGGGAATCGGCGGAGTCTGCGGTTTTTTTGTCGGAATTTTTATGACGTTCGGTGTGAAAAATGGCATGAGTGATCTGAGCGATCTGGTCCGCCCGCTGGCACTGCCGATCATTGCGGTAATTTTCGTTGTAAGCATTGTCCTGATGGAATTTTACAGCCGGAAATTAAAGGATACGATGAAGCATCTCGAAGAAGCAGAGGATGAACAGTACGAAGTCTTAAGCTATGAAGAAGAGAAATACGGCGCGATGCTGATGAACTGCAATGTGATTTCGCAGGTCTGCGATATCATCGTGCTGACATTTACCTTTTCCCGTTCTTGGCTGGAAGAAGCATCGGGAAAAGAGCTCGCCGGATTCCTGGCAACCTGTGCTCTGTTTTGTATCAACTTCTTTCTCTATGGCTATTATCAGATGCGTTATGTAAAAATGGTTCAGGCAGCTCACCCGGAGAAGAGAGGCGATATGAACTCAAAAAACTTCCAGAAAGACTGGATGGCAAGTTGCGATGAGGCAGAAAAAGAGATGGTATATCAGAGTGCCTATAAGGCCTATATGGCGCTGGGCAAGATGATTCAGATCCTGCTGTGTGCGACGATGATCCTGCATCTGGTGTTCCATACCGGTATTCTCGCAGTCATTGTCGTGGGCGTCATTTATCTGACGATGACACTCACATATCATCGTTCCTGTGTAAGTCTGCAGAAAGCAAAACTGAATCTGTAATCCTGTAAATACAAAAAACTGCGTGGAATGCATTTCAGAATCGTGCATTCCGCGCAGTTTTGCGTTTGGTATGAAAAATGTCAGCTGATCGGAGCCGTCGGTATCTTTGAATTATACTTTTTGTCGATATCCTTCATGACAAACAGATACGAAACACCGGTAAAGACAGCTGCCGTCACCCAGGCTGCCGGGTCACAGAAGCAGGCGAGCGGATAGCTGATGACTTTTATGGCAATCACAGCTACAATAAGGCGCGCAAAGAGTTCAGAAACACCGCCCATCATAGGTAGAAAGCCGTAGCCGCAACCCTGCATTGCATTTCGGAAAATAAAGATGGTGCAGAGCGGTACATAAAAAAGAGCACACATATAGGAATAAGTCTTTGCCCATGGCATCATGGCGGCCATATCGACATCACCCGAGAAGAAGAGGGAAAGACATGGCTTCAGAAGAAGGAAGACGAGAACAGCGGCTGCGATCGAATATGTGATGGAAGTCAGAAGTGCAGCGCGAACTCCCTTTTTAATCCGTGGAATATCGCCCTTTCCGAAATTTTGCCCGCTGTAGGTTGCCATCGTCTGTCCCATTGCGGAAAAGCCCTGTGTGACCAGATTCTGCAGCTTACAGGCCGCCGTAAAAGCGGCAACTGCCTCCGAGCCGAACAGGTTAATGGCAGCCTGCATAATCATTGTACCGGATGCGGTGATGGCAAACTGGAGTGCCATCGGAATGCCCATCGAGAGCTGATGGCGGGAATCTGCCGCATGAAGCTTCCAGTGGTGTTTTTCCGGCCACATATCCGGCATGGAGCGATAAATATAAAAAAGACAGAGCACAGCAGAAATTCCCTGGGAGAAAACGGTTGCATATCCGGCTCCCGCAACGCCCATTTTAAAACGAATGATGAGAAGCAGATCCAGAAGAACATTTAATACAGCCGAAAAAATCAGGAACATCAGCGGAGTCTGGCTGTTTCCTACTGCACGCAGATAGGAGGAAAGCAGATTGTAAAAAATCGTAGCGATCAGGCCACCGCAGATAATCATAATATAGGTATAAGCGTCCTGAAAAATATTTTCCGGTGTGTTCATGAGATGCAGCAATGGCCGCATGGAGATCATGCTGAAGAATGTCAGGACAACTGTGAAAAGGAGAGCCAGTAGAATGCCGTTTGCCACACTTCGCTTTACTCCGCGCGTATCCTTTGCACCGAACCGTTGCGATGTCAGAACCGTAAAGCCTGCTGTGATGCCCTGCGCAAATCCAAGCACCAGGAACATAATCGTTCCCGTAGAACCAACTGCAGCCAGTGCATCCGCTCCGACATATCGGCCAACGATAATCGTGTCTGCCATGTTGTAGAGCTGCTGGAAAATATTTCCGATAATCAGCGGCAGCGTAAACTGCAGAATGACCGGAAGCGGACTTCCCTTTGTCATGTCTTTTTCCATGAGAAAACCTCCTCGAAATGATGGTAAAATAAGTTTTATCTTCGCTTAAAACGAAAGTTATTTTATCACATTCTGAAGAGGTTGTCATATCCTTATTTTGACATTTTTTCTGCGAAATTTGACGAAGGGAAAAGTGAACGACTTGAATAGACAGTTATAAAAATTTGTCATATGCAGACTTTATTTTTTCCGCCATTTGCTGCAGCCTTTGCGCGCGTAGACCGAAAATACGAACTGCAAGATCACCGCAGGAAAGTATAGTTGCGCCGCCGTCAATTTTCGGATCGGAGGCAAGAAATTCCCGGATTTCATCCAGAAGGGTATCTGCGTGCTCCGATCGTGAGAGAAAGAGATTTACGTCTCGAGTCCCTGCGAGTGTGAATACGTACCGATTGGAAATAAAGCATCGTTGATCTGAAGAAGATAAAAATTAAGTTCGGACATAAAAAGTCTCCTGAAAATCATAAGATACGGAATGAGCCTGCCCGCGAAAAGAGGTCGGCCCATTCTTCCGAAGGTACGGACAAAAACCGCATCAGTGATGATGGTTGTGGATGGATGCGGAAATCCGCTGGTCAAAATCGAGCTTTTTCACCTCTTTTTCTTCACCGGGCTCAAAACGGACCGAAGTTCCGGAGGGAAGAATCACCGGACTTATCGGAAAAAACGGAGCAGGAAAGAGCACGGCGATCCGCCTGATGCTCGGCCTTGTAAAAGCGGAGAGCGGAACGATCGAACTCTTTGGAAAACCGATCACAGAGATCACACTGCAGGACCTGCAGAAAATCGGTGTATCGCTGGCAGAGTCGGGCTTCAACGGGCAGTTTACGATCGCGGAGCTGCTTGGCACCATCACGGGAAACGTTCCTGGACAGGCGGGAATTTTTGCGGTAAGCATCGCAGTTGTGCTGATTTCGTATGGGATCAGTGTAAGATTTATGGAGAAACGGGAGATTTAGAGAAATTCAAAGACGCCGGATTTCATGTTTGTATGTGAAATCCGGCGTTTTTGACGTGAGGAAAAACAATACGGAAACTTGAAAAAACTGCCGTGATATGGTATTCTCATAGAGTCGTTGACTCGAAAATAATAGAAGAAACAAGAGGAAAAACATGAAGAAATTATTTGCACAGATTGTGAAATTCGGTATCGTCGGCGTTATCAGCTTCGGCATCGACTACGTGACCGGTCTTATTGTCCTGAATCTTGTGATGGCGCTGACTTCCAGCTCTTACTTTGAAGCGGCATCCCTCATCGGTTCCGTTGCCGGATTTACCGTATCGGTCATTGCAAATTACATTTTAAGCTTCAAATTTGTCTTTGAGCGGAAAGAAGAAATGAACAAAAAAGTCGAGTTCATCACCTTTGTCGTCCTTTCCCTGATCGGCATGCTGCTCAACAGTTTCCTGATCTGGATCGTCGTAGGCCCGATCTACGGCGGTAATGTTGCACTGCAGCAGAACATAGGCCATAACCTGATCTACACAATCGCGAAAGTATTCGCGACGGCGATTGTTATGGTATACAATTTTGTGACCAGAAAAATATTTCTGGAGAAAAAGTAATTTTGAAAAGAGTTTGAAAAAGGCAGCGCAGAAAAACGCTGCCTTTTTTGAAAAAAGAAAGGCTGGTGCGTAAAAAATGGAACATTCGATCTTACAGACAGTATTGTGGAGTTACCTGATTTGTATTAATATCATTACCATAGCAGTCTATGGAATCGACAAACGAAGTGCGGTGCGGGGAAAATGGAGAATCCGCGTTTCCACCTTGCTTGGACTTGCGGCAGCCGGCGGCTCGGTGGGAGCCTTGCTGGGCATGCACCTGTTTCATCACAAGACAAGAAAAAAGAAATTCACGATTGGAGTCCCGCTGATGCTGGCGGCGCAGATCCTTCTTCTTTTCTTTCTGGCAAAAGCAGGTCTGCTGTTTTTTGCATAGAGAGCAGCAGAATTTGAAAGAGGGTTAAAAAAATGAGAGAAGAACAAACGAAGGCGACAACAGAACGCCTGATTTTTCACGTAGATGTCAACAGCGCCTTTTTATCCTGGGAGTCGGTGCGGCGGATCAAAGAGGGACTGCCGGATCTGCGGGACATTCCTGCCTGTATCGGCGGCGATCCGACGAAGCGGACAGGAATCGTTGTGGCAAAGTCGATCCCGGCGAAAAAATGCGGTGTCCAGACCGGTGAACCTGTGGCAATGGCACTGCGGAAATGTCCGAACATGGTCATTGTCCCGAGTGATTTCGACCTCTACGTCAGGTGTTCCCGTGCCTTCAAGAAAATCTGCGCCGCCTACACCCCGGTCATGGAATCCTTTTCGATCGATGAGGTATTCCTCGATATGACGGGAACTTCCCTTCTGTATCCGGACCCGATTGCGGCGGCGCACGAAATCAAGGACCGGATTTACGAGGAGCTTGGATTTACCGTCAATATTGGAATCTCCACAAATAAACTCCTGGCCAAAATGGCATCTGATTTCGAAAAACCAAACAAAGTACACACTCTGTTCCCAGAAGAAATCCCCGAAAAAATGTGGCCGCTTCCGGTACGCGAGCTGTTGTTCCTCGGAAAAGCATCCGAAAAGAAACTGATCGAGGCCGGAATCCGCACAATCGGAGACTTGGCGCATGCGCGCGAAGCGGATATCCAGACGCTGATCGGCAAGAAAAACGGCCATCAGCTCTACCAGTACGCCCGCGGCATCGATGATTCCCCTGTAAAAGCGCAGCCCGATGAGGCCAAAGGCTTCAGCGCCGAGACGACCTTCAACGAGGACATCATCTCCATCGAACAGGTGAATCCGATCCTTCTCGCCCAGTGCGACATCGTAGCCGCCCGCATGCGTCGGAAAAAGAAAAAATGCACCTCCGTTTCCGTAACGTTTCGCACTCTCGAGTTTCGAAACCGTTCACACCAGACCAAACTCCCCAATGCGACAGATGTGACAGATGAAATCTACCGCTGCGCCAAACAGCTCTTCCGCGAATCCTGGAAAGGCGAGCCCCTCCGCCTGATCGGCGTCGCCGTGACCGGTCTTACCGAAGACGATTTCGAACAGCTCTCCCTCTTCGAAGATCCCGAAAAGAAGGAGAAAAGCCGTAAACTCGATGCCGCCCTCGACGCGATCCGCCAGAAATACGGCAACGACAAAGTCACCCGCGCGAGCATCCTGAACGGCACACAGGGGATTGCGAGAAAAGCGAAGGCAGAGATGAAAAATGATGCGGAAAGCTGCGAGCTGAGAAATCAGCATAGTTGATTTCCCCTGGTGAGTGGAAGAAATTCTGCGAACCTTGGAAAGCTGATAATCATCTGTGCGAGGTATCTATCCCCAACCGGGAGATTGCTGCAGGAAGGGGTTACGGAAGTCATCAAACTTGGAATCGCCTTTTCTGGAAAAAATGTAAAAATTTGGACGGTATAAAAACAGGAGAAGACAAAACAGGGGGAAGCAAAATGAAAAAATTAACAACGGTAAAGATATGGCAGTTCGCAGCAGGCCAGTTTGGATGGGCGCTGCTGTCTGGTATCATATCGAACTGGCTGGTGTACTTTTATCAGCCGGATGAAACCGCAATCAGCCAGGGACAGACGGTATTCATACCGCAGGGTCTGGTGATTTTCGGGGTTTTTACCATCATTGGAGGGATCACAGCCTTCGGAAGAATTTTTGATGCATTCACTGATCCGATGATTGCGTCCTGGTCAGATCGGTGCACTTCAAAAAACGGACGGCGGATCCCGTTCTTAAAAGGCGCGTCCCTGCCGCTGGCACTTTCCACCGTGCTGGTGTTCTGGTCACCGGTGAATGAAAACAGCTGGATCAATGCGGCATTCTTGTTTGGTATGATTCTGGCATATTACCTTTCGATCACGGCATACTGTACTCCGTACAATGCCCTGATTCCGGAACTGGGCCATACACAGCAGGAACGCCTGAATATATCCACCATCATTTCTTTCACCTTTATTGCAGGAACCGCTGTGGCCTATCTGGCACCGGCGATCTGGGGTACGCTGATTCCTTCCTTCGGAAGAGTAAATGCAATCAGGATCACTTTCACAGCCATGGCAGCGGCAGCATTCGTATGCATGCTTGTGCCGGTATTCTGCATCCGGGAAAAAGATTACGTAGATACCGTTCCCTCGAAGGATTCGGCTTTTCGTTCCCTTACAGCAACCTTTCGGAATGGAGAATTCCGGAAATTTGTAGGATCTGATATCTTTTACTGGATCGCCCTCACCATGTTCCAGACGGGCCTTCCGTTTTTCGTTACCAGTCTGCTGAAACTCCCGGAGACAATGACAACACTGTATTTTGTGGGAATGACCGCACTGTCGCTTGTCTTTTACGTTCCGGTCAACAAGCTGACACCGAAACTGGGCAAGAAAAAGATGATTCTGTTTGCATTTGCTGTTTTCAGCCTTGCATATTTTTACACAGGTTTTATGGGAAACATCCCATTCATCCCGGAAACCGTACAGGGTCTGATTCTGACAGTCGTGGCAGCACTTCCCATGGCGATTTTCGGTATTCTGCCGCAGGCAGTTGTCGCGGATATCGCACAGAGCGATGCAGTTACCTCAGGAAGCAGCCGAGAGGGAATGTTCTACGCAGCCCGGACCTTCGCTTTCAAGCTGGGCCAGAGCCTTTCCATGCTGATTTTTACCGCAGTCTCCACCATCGGAGCGGGAACTGGAACCGGCTACCGGATTGCCGCATTCGGTGCAGCTGTATTCTGCGGCGCAGGCGGACTGATACTGATGTTTTACGATGAGAAAAAGATTAACTGCGTGATCAACGGAAAAGCATAGGTCAGTACTCAGCACGGCGGCCTTTTTTATGTGTAGAAGCTATTCGGCATAAAGGAGAAAGGATCACAGGTGATACAGACCAGATGCTGCGGCAGCTGCAGTTTCACATTATCTCGAAATCAGCTCCTCCGCATGCTTTAACGCATCCGAAATATTCGAACAGAAATTTTCTTCCCCGACAAGATCCACAAAGCCGGATTTTTTCATCACCTTCATCGGCTGCTCATTCACATGAGAGAAGACGAGGGTGATCCCTTTCGATTCGCAGAGCTTCGTCAGATTCTGTAGTGCATTCATGGCTGTACTGTCGATCGCCGGTACGCTCCGCATCCGGAGAACGAGACATTTTGTGAAATCCTTTACCACGATGTGCTCAATCGCATCCGCCGCGCCAAAGAAGAGCGGTCCTGTGATCTCGTATACACGGACTTCCAGCGGCAGCTTCTGCAGATGTTCATCCACCGCCGGGGAATCATCGTCCACATAGACCCAGCTGTCGGCGTGCGTCCGCCGTTTTTGATATTTGCCGCCGTTCTGGCAATCACTCCCGTAGCCGGAATACCGCCGAAAAGCGCAGAAGCAATATTTCCGGCACCCTGTGCAATCAGCTCTGTATCCGAACGATGCTTGCTGTTGATCATGCCGTCCGCAACAACACAGGAGAGAAGCGACTCAATCGCCGCAAGCACCGCGATCGTAAACGCATTTGGAATCGCCGACTGAATCAGTTTCATGTCAAAAACCGGCAGATGAAGCGCCGGAAGCAAGAACCTTTCAAGTATAGCATAAGAGACGGGAAGCAGGAAACCTTAAAAGGAATTGTTTACCTTTCTATACAATCATGTTATGCATGACATTGCACACAGCCGGCAGAAAAATCCGAATGGAAAATTTTTCTGTCACTTTTTTGATTTTTTCAGTGACTTTCCTCTATGATCTATGGTACACTAATCCAAGCGCGTTAAAAACGAGAATAGAATATCAAATGGAGGAAATCTCAAAATATGAGCAAAAAGAAAGGCGAAGGCCTGAAATCATTCAACAGGGGATTTAACGTGCCGGATACCTACATTATCATCTTTTTTGTGGTGGTTATCGCGGCCGTCATGACCTTCCTCGTCCCGAAAGGCTATTACGAGACGGAGGATGTCACGTACCTGATGAACGGGGTAGAAAAGACCCGTACCGTCATCAAAGACGGAAGCTTCCAGTATCTGACCGATGCTGCCGGAAAACCGGTCACAGAAGGCGTTGCACTGTTCAGCGGCGACGGCGGAACCGGATTTTTCAATTACATGTATAACGGAATTATCAGCAGCTCCGCTATCGAAATCATCGCATTTCTGATGGTAGTCGGCGGTGCTTTCGGCATCATGATCCGCACCGGAGCCGTTGAAGCCGGTCTGATCGGCCTGATCCGTAAAGCAAAAGGAGCCGAAAAACTGCTGATCCCGGTCCTTTTCGTCCTGTTTTCCCTCGGCGGAGCCGTGTTCGGAATGGGAGAAGAGGCCCTTCCGTTCACCATGATCCTCTGCCCGCTGTTCGTCGCTGTCGGATACGACACGGTCATTGCCGTGCTTGTCACGTACGTCGCAACACAGATCGGCTTCGGATCCTCCTGGATGAACCCGTTCTCTGTCGGAATCGCACAGGGAATCGCCGGCGTTGACGTCTTCTCCGGCGCAGGTTTCCGTATGGTGATGTGGGTGGTGTTCACCGCTCTTGGCTGCGGCATGACCATGTTCTATGCAGCAAAAGTAAAAAAGACCCCGGAAATCTCCGTTGCTTACGAAAGTGACCAGTATTTCCGTGATCAGAACGAAAAAACAGGCATCGACGAGGGCCATTCCTTCGGCATCGGCCATATCCTAGTTCTGGTGACACTGGCTGTTACCGTTGTCTGGGTTATCTGGGGCGTTATGGCAAAAGGTTATTACATGGCCGAAATCGCAACCCAGTTCTTCATCATGGGAATTGTGGCAGGTGTGATCGGTGTCATTTTCCATCTGAATGACATGAAAGTGAACGACATTGCCGTTTCCTTCAAAGACGGCGCAAAAGACCTGATCGGCGCAGCACTCGTTGTTGCGATGGCACAGGGCATCATGCAGGTGCTCGGCGGTTCCGATCCGACCACACCGACCGTTATCAACACCATTATGTACGGCATCTCACAGGCACTGGCCGGTCTTTCCGGTGCAGCCGCAGCCGTGCTGATGTACGTGTTCCAGTCGGTCTTCAACTTTTTCGTCGTGTCCGGCTCCGGCCAGGCGGCGATCACCATGCCGATCATGGCACCGCTCGCGGACCTTCTCGGCGTATCCCGCCAGACATCCGTCCTTGCGTTCCAGCTCGGTGATGCTTTCACAAACCTGATCGTCCCGACCTCCGGCTGCCTGATCGGCTCCCTGGCGATTGCAAAAATCGAGTGGTCGAACTGGATCAAATTCATGTGGAAATTCTTAGGGATACTGATGATCGGAGCAGTCATTACGATTTTGATTGCGGTTGCGATTGGATTTTAAGAGGAGTGAGAGAAAATGATATTATTTCAGAACATAGACGTCTATGCGCCGGAACACCTCGGAAGAAAAGACGTTCTTACTGTGTATGATAAAATTGTCAAGATCGCAGATGCCGGCACGATAACGGCAGACGGCCTGCTCTCTGGCGCGGAGACCGTAGACGGAACCGGACTAGTCCTGACACCTGGCTTTGTCGACTGCCATGTTCACGTGCTCGGCGGAGGCGGCGAGGGCGGCTTTGCCAACCGCACCCCGGAGGCGACGATGGAAGGCCTGAACAAGTTCGGTGTGACAACCGTTGTCGGCTGCCTCGGAACTGACGGCATTGGCCGTGACATGTGCGCGCTCGTGGCAAAAACAAAAGGTCTCCGGGAGCAGGGCATGTCCGCCTGGTGCTACACCGGTAGCTATCAGGTTCCGGTGCGTACACTGACGGATGGAATTACGAAAGATATCATGATGATCGAAGAAATCATCGGAACCGGCGAAATCGCCATCTCGGACCACCGATCCTCACAGCCGACCTTCGAAGAATTCGCCCGACTGGCAGCAGACACGCGCCTCGGCGGTGTTCTTTCCGGGAAAGCGGGAGTGATCAATGTCCACCTTGGCGACGGTGCAAGATGTATGGAGCTGATCGAACGCGTCATCAGCGAAACCGAAATCCCGGCCAGCCAGTTCCTCCCGACCCATGTCAACCGGAACGAGAAGCTGTTCCAGAAGGCAATTGAATACGCCGTAAAGGGCGGTGCGGTCGATTTCACCGGAAATGAAGAGATCGATTACTGGGAAACTGTCTGTGATGAAGTCCGCGTGTGCAAAGGAATCCGCCGCATGCTGGATGCAGGCGTGAATCCGAAACACATCACCATCTCATCCGACGGTCAGGGCAGTCTGCCGATCTTTAATGAGAAGGGAGAATTCCTGCGGATGGGCATGGGCCAGTCGAGCTGTTTGCTGAAAGAAGTAAAAGAATGCGTGGAGAAAGCGGGAATTCCGCTGGAAACCGCAATTTCGACGATTACGGCAAACCCGGCAGAGATCCTGTCACTGAAAGGAAAAGGCAAGGTCCGGGAAGGATATGATGCGGATCTTTGCGTACTGGATCAGGGACTAGAGATTCAGGAAGTCGTTGCACGGGGGAAGACGGTGTATCGGAAATAGCATATTGGTAATATTGGGAAAAGGTCACAGCTTTGCGGAGCTGCGGCCTTTTTTGATGGGAATGCCTGAGGAAAGAATGTTTTACAATAGTATTTTGTAAGAAGGTACGATATAATGAACATATATCTTGCGACAGGGAAGGAGAAACTGCAGTGTCGGAAATAAAACTTTTTGAGGTCGGAACGGTTGTGAAAGAGCGCACCTCTTCCACGGTAGTATTGGAGAAACAACTGCAAACAACGATAGAGCAGAACATGGAGACATTTTTCGGCGTTCGTTTTCTGAAAAGTGAATATATGATCACATCCGGAAGAATGGACAGCATCGGAATTGATGAAAATAATAGCCCAGTGATTTTTGAGTATAAGAGAAGCTCGAGCGAGAACGTAATTAATCAGGGATTATTCTATCTGGATTGGCTTCTGGATCACAAAGCGGATTTCAAACTGCTTGTGATTGAAAAATTGGGTATGGAAGTAGCAGACCAGATTGATTGGTCGGTGCCTTGTGTGATTTGTATTGCAAATGATTTTACGAAATACGACGTGCATGCAGTGAATCAGATGCAGAGGAATATCAAGTTGGTGAAATATCGGAAATATGGGGAAGATCTGTTGCTGTTTGAACATCTGAACACACCGGTGGCAAAGCCAGTAACGGAAACATCAACCATTTCAACAACAAGTAGTACATACACACAGAAAACACATTTAGAGAAGCTGTCATCAGCAAGCAGCCATTTCAAAACATTATATACGGCGCTTTGTGACTACATCGAATCGTTGGGAGACGATCTTGTTCCAAACCAATTGAAGCTGTATTTGGCCTATAAGAAAGTGCAGAACATTTTCTGCATTGAAATTTATAACAAACAGATCCTGCTCCGAATGAAACTCGACCCGGACACTGTTGAACTGGAAGAAGGATTCACAAGAGATACCCGCGGGATTGGACATTACGGAACGGGGGAGCTAGAAGTGTCAATCAAGACGGCAGAAGACTTTCAGAAGGCAAAGAAGCTGATTGATCGGGCGTATCAGGAGACGTTATAAAGCATGGTAAAAACTGGACTGTGATAGAATGAGAATGGTGTCGCAAGCCAAACTCAAAATCAAAGGAGGCGGTCCAAATGGACAATAAAAGTTTATCACATACTCGTTGGAAATGCCAGTATCACATTGTGTTTATTCCTAAATACCGAAAGAAGGTATTGTATGGGAGAATACGCAGAGATGTCCGAGAGATAATAGCAACTTTATGCCAGTATAAAAATGTAGAGATAATTGCAGGAGCGGTATGTATAGATCATGTACATTTAAGCGTAGCAATTCCACCAAAACTCAGAGTATCAGATTTTATGGGGTATCTGAAAGGAAAAAGCACATTAATGATTTATGACAGGCATCCTGAGTTGCAAAGTAAATGGGATAAAGCGTTTTGGGCTAGAGGATATTATGTTGAAACGATTGGCAATATAACAGATGAAGCAGTTCAAAAGTATATAAAAGAGCAAGCAGAAGAATCGAGACGAGAAGATTCGAGTAGTACCGCTTTATAGCGGGCCAGCAAAAGTGCTTGCGATACCGCCCTTTGGGGCGAGCAGTAACAATAGCCCTTTGGAGGGCTAATAATAAACCACCAGTTGAACAGGTGGTTGCTAACTAGAATGTAGGAAACATTGTTTTTCGGCAGAAATACATTTACGGAGCTTCATTTCCTGCTTATGATGTTTGGCATATATCCCATAGTAGCGAAGCATTTTAAAATGTTTTTCGGAGATGTGGACAATGAGTTTTTGAATGAAGTTCAAAGCAGGAATGGTTTCAGTAACAGTTTTATTGTCTTCGTGTCTGGTGTAATGAAAGGTTACATTTTTGCCGTCATAAGTATCAATACGCGATGTGGCAATAACAGGTCTGCCGAGGTATCGGCTGATGTATTTAATGGTGATATCAGGAGTGCAAAGATTTGGCTTTGCACGGACATAAAAGCCGTCAGCGTGTTTCGTGTACATTTCATTTTTGACTTTGCGAAAAGTCGGACCAATGCGGGAGGTAAGTCGTTCAAGCAGGACTTTGCGGAAAGCATTACGAAGGAAACTGTAATCAAAGTGTTTGACAGGACGCCAAGGAGTGATGTTACCAGCCCCACCCTCGGAGATGAGAGCGTGGATATGAGGATTCCATTTTAAATCACGCCCAAAAGTGTGAAGAATACAGATAAGCCCAGGAGTAAAGTTTTCGGTTTTATTCATTTTGGAAAACATGCGTAAAACAACATCACGAACAGAATGAAATAAACAATCTAAGAGAGTCCTGTCTTCGAGAAAATAAACGCGAAGTTCCGCTGGGATAGTGAAAACACAATGGCGATGAACGCAAGAAACAAGCTTACAGGACATATGAAAAGAACGAAGCTGGTTGTATTTGTTTCCGCAGGAAGGGCAAAAACGGCTTTTACAGCGAAAGGGAACAAATTTAAGATTTCCACAGTGAGGACAGCCATACATGGCACCACCGTAAGAAGGGTCACCACAATGAATCATCTTGTTGACATTTTCAATGACAGCAGGACGAGGATGGAGTTCATAATAATCGGTAAAGATGGATTGTAATATATTCATAATAGAATTTTACAATAAAGAAGGAGATAAGAAAACCCCTTCCCCTCATGAATGAGGGGTTAGGGGAGTTGAGAGTGTCGCAGACACTTTTTTATTGTGGGAGAAGCCTTGACCGCGGTCTTTGCTGAAGATGCATTGCTGGGCAAAATCAAGGCAAGCCCTCTTGGCTGTATGGACAATTTGAGGCAGAACGATTGGTTCGGCTTTTTTGGGGAGACTGCGTTTTTACCGGCTCCCGTTACAGCTCTTCGTACTTGGGCAGCGACTTTACGGTGCCGCCTTCCATGGCGCTTTCGTGGGCCAGGAGACCAACGCCGGTCCAGTAGGCCGCATCGATATCGGAGGGGAAGGGAGTTCTGTCTTCCAGAATGCTGGTAACGAACTCATGGACCAGATGCGGATGGGAACCGCCATGACCGCCGCCCTGCTTGAAGGACAGATGGGGATTGACCTCGTCATAGGCCACTTCGTAGGTAAACCGGCCAATGACGTCCGGAAGCAGATGGGCATAATCGGGGACCTGAACGTATTCCTCATCGATCTTGCCGCCGCGGTTCTCGTTCTCCCAAACCAGATCCCGGCTGAACATCACATGTTTGTCGCCGTTGAGCTGATCCCACTCAAAGGACTTGTTTTCACCATAGATATTAAAGCATTCGCTGTAGCCACGGGCGACATGGTACAGGAAGCGCTCCATTTCAACGGTCGTCTCGCCATCCTCCAAGGCCACCAGAGCAGACTCAAAGGCGAAGGGGCAGCCGTACTGCTTTTCCAGTTCCGGACGGACCTTGCCGGAGCCTCTGCCGAAGACGCTGACCGGACGCTGCCCTGCCAGAGCAAAACAGGGGCCGATGGCATGGGTGGGATGTGCCAGGGGCGGGAAGCCGTCCCAGTAAGAGGGCCAGCCCTCCATATCCTGATAGTGGGCGCAGCGCATATACTGCAGCTTGCCCATTGCGCCGGATTCGTACAGCTCCTTCACATACAGATACTCGCGGGTGTAGACGGAAGTTTCCATGAACATATAGTGTTTGCCGGAAGCCTTCCGCGCCTTGATAACGTCTTCCAGCTCCTTCATGGACATACCCATGGGGATGGTGCAGGCGCAGTGCTTGCCTGCGTTGAGCACCTGAACCGACATGGGCGCATGCAGCGCGGGCGGAATGACCAGATGGACCGCATCCACATCCGGGTTCTGCAATACCGATTCAAAGTCGGTGGTGTAGTAGCTTTCGTCCAGCAGGTACATATCTGCCAGCGCCTTCAGCTGGTCCGGATTGGTATCCACCATAATGACATGCTCCACATCCGGATGCTTCAGATAGATGGGCAGGAAGCAGCTGCCGAAACCCATGCCCACGATGGCAACCGTCAACTTTCCATTTTTCATAAAATTACTCCTTTCATGCTGTGAGCGACTTGCTGTTTTCATTTTATTTTTTTTGCATTCCGTGTATGTTATTCGACGAGTGAAATACTGATACAGGCAACGCTGCGGGGTGGAAGCTTCGCCTTGATAATATCATCCTTGACATGAATCATCAGGGGATTTTCCGTAAACGGGGTACCAGGCAACAGATTTTCGGCCTGAAGTACCTTGTTTTCCAGAATTGTTCCGCATTTATTCAGAGAGTAAGTAGTTTCCTCCTGCCAGTTCAGGTTGAGCATCGTCAGGGTCAGCACATGATGATCATCGATGGTGGCAACGACTTCAAAGTCTTCTACACCATCTACCGTACACAGCTTTCCGCCGGCATGCCGGGAGAGCAGCGCAAAGGCCTGACCGGTTGCCGTCAGCTCGGTATGATCCGGATGCACCTGCATGGCGCCTTCGTTAACCGGCTCAAAGTAGCAGGCCATGGGCATGCGCTGTTTTTCGCTTTCATGCATGAACATGTGCAGCATCTGCGCAGTGAAGATGCCCTCCATGGAGGAAGGATTGCGGCACCATGTTTTCCACAGATTCCATTCATCGTAGGAGATGAATGTCTTTTCCGGGAGCATGTCATGCAGCCTGCGCAGGATTCCTAGATTGTGGATGGGCATGCGGATCATTTCGTTATAGCAGCGCTCCATGCCCTCCGGAGAGGTGAAGTCCCAATGGACTGAATTGTACGTATGCAGAGAAACGTATGGCGCAATGGGAGCCAGCTTCTTGATGGAAACATCTACCCACTCCTGATTCGGATAGGGGCCGGAAGAAACAAATTTCAGATCCGGCGTAACCTTCAGCATGGCACGCGCATGCGTTTCCACCAGCGATGCGTATCCATCCGGCGTATTTGCGCCCTCCATGTGGCCATAACCCATTTCGTTGCCCAGCGACCACCATTTGACATTGTAGGGCTCCTGATGACCGCGCTGGGCACGCAGCCTGCCGTATTTGCTCTCGGCAGGGCCGTTGCAGTATTCCACCCAGGCGGCGCATACTTCGGGGGAATCCCAGGCGGCATTGATGGTGAGGAAGGGCTCCGCGCCGATCTCACGGCACAGTGCAATAAAATCGTCGGTGTCTATTTCATGCATGTCATAGCCGTGTGTAAAGGGCTGCGTTTCATTTTCCATGTAGCCCTCCATGGGAGCGCGCCTGTCGGGATGCAGGAACATATCCTGCCAGCGATATTCGCCGGCAAAGTTGCCACCCGGCCAGCGCAGCAGACGCACGCCGATTTCCTTGAGCTTTTCCACGGTGTCCCTGCGCATGGTATGGAAATGATTGTCCGGCATCATGGAAACTGCGCCGATGAGCAGTTGTGCCTGCTCCGTGTAGGTAATGCTTATCACGGCATGCGCATCGTCGACGCCGGGGGTCAGAATCGTCTCAAAGCGCTGCCATTCATCCACCTCTTCCTGTGCATCCTCCTTCGCTAGAACGGGCTGAACAGGAAAAACGGTTTCCGCATAAATCTGCGTACCATCGGCGTTGGTGAGCGCGACGCGCACATCCAGCGGCTGCTGTACTTTGACAACGACGGCAAACGGATAGCTCCTGTCCTTTTGAAGGAAGAGCTCTTTTTGACGGATACCGCTCACCTGATTCGGAATTGGGTTCTGAATCATCTGGGACTGACATTCGTTACGCCGCCACATGCCGTTGTGCGCGTAATGACATACATAAGCTTCGTTTGCGTTGCTACCGGGAAGGCGGTGTTCATTGGCAAAGTACACGCATTCGCCGATGCCTTCCCAGTCCAGCGCTACGCCGTTGCGCGCCGCAGCGCCGGCAAACTTCCGGTTGCGGATCATCTGGGCGCTGAGACCATCCATGATGCTGGCTCTGGTATGCTCCAGGTTGTGGCCAAACAAATGGGGCGACACCGTAGAGGTGGTTTTGAGATCGATATACAGGTAATGGCTGTGCTGCTGCGCCGCAAACAGCGTGTCCTGCGCAGGATCTTCCGTGGTCTGGCAGCCGGGGGTATTACCGAATTTGCCGTCGTATTCATCCAGCAGTTCCTGCACCGTCAGACCCAGAACACGGCATAGCGGCACCAAAAGCGAGATGTCAGGAAGTGTGACGCCACATTCCCACTTGGAAACGGCTTTGTTGGTTACACAAAGCTTTTCCGCTAACTGCTGCTGTGTGAGTCCCAAACGTTCACGGGCTTGGATTATTTTGTTGGAAACAAGGGAGCATCGCATTGGTGAGATCGTCTCCTTTCACTATTGTAGATTGTAGCTATGTGTTGCAACATCACTGCTTATGGCAATATCGTATCATGCTTTTTTCGAAAGCACAATCGCTTTACAAGCGATTTGATGGGGCTGTTGCCCCGAAAGACCGTAACAAGAAAATGAAAAAAGAGTGAGCAAGGATATGTGCGTTGTGCCCTTAAAAAAGACGTGTTGGGGATGTGGGTAGGAGAAAACGAAAGTGCCAAGTACTGGGCAACGGTACTCAACGGGCTAAAAAACGAGGCGTGGAGGACATTTTCATTGCCTGCACGGATAACCTGACGGGATTCTCTGCGGCGATTGGGGCTGTATTTCCCAAGACGGAAATTCAGAATTGCATTATCCATCAGCTGCGTAATTCGAGCAAATACGTAACGCCATTCCTCAATCCAAAGACAAAAGCCACAGTTTTGTTTTGAACTGTGGCTTTGCTCAATTGTCTTGTAGCTTTCTTACACGATTCCCATGCCCATCTCCACCAGCAGCGCCACAATTACAACCAGCGCAGAAATGATGAAACCGTGAATCATGGGGCGGATGCCAGCCTTCTTCATGCTGGCGAAGGAGGTATTCAATCCGATGGTAGCCAGTGCGCAGACCATCAGGAACTTGCTGGCAGTCTTGGTGCCGCTCACCGCCGTACCTGCCCAGATGCCAAAGGCCTGATCCGTCATACCCAGTGCCCGGCCCATGATGGGAAACAGCACGATCATCGCCATGTCAAATAGGAAGGTGGCGGACATGGCGTAGGCAACGTCGTTGTCGTCCGCGTCGATGGTGGGGGCGATAGCGGCAATGGCAGAGCCACCGCAGATGCCTGTGGACTTTGCAATAATTGAAGGCGTGTTCGATAAAGAAAAGTATCCGCACCGCCTCTATAAAAAAGAGAGCTTTTTGGGCATATGCAGCCGCCGTCATTCTTTTGCAGGCAGAACCGTTTCTCTTGAGGAAGTTCTTCAGGAAAGCCTGCTTGTGCGTGAGAAAGGTTCCGGAACACACATGCTTCAGGAACAAGCCGTGGCCGCAAGAGGTTATTCACTGGACAGCTTCAGTCGGCATTCGTCCATCAGTAATTTTTCTATTATTTGCGACTTGGTTGCAATGGATCATTTGATTACTTTTGCATATGAACCAATTAGCCACTGCCGAAATGACTTGGCAACATTTAGAGTGGAGGACATGGAGATCACTGGTGAATTCAATCTTGTTTATATTAACCGTTCGGTTGCAGAACCTAAAGCCGATCTATTTCTTGCAACCTGCTAAAGCTCTGATTTGTCAGATAGTTTCTAATAGAAAAACGAAAGCTCGGTGTTGCACCCACCGAGCCTTTTTTGCTTTATAGGAAATTTCTCAAATCGTCAGAAATAGTGTATAATGGGCTGGAAATAAAAAATGACATAACAAAAGAGCGAAGGGGGCTTCGCCATGACGTTGTTTATGAAGTTTTTTGTTTTGGTTTAGGTTAGCTGCACTATCTGACTATGGAGAAAGAATTATTATGAACATGGATTTATCCATATTTATTTCCCGTCTTTCTGCGAAAGCCACCAATGCGCCATGAAACGTGTTGGTTACCTTCACTTTCTATTTTTGTTCCCTTCTGATATGATGGTTCCATAAGACTGACACACTACAGAACACGTGGAGGTGAGTGGCGGGGCTGTATAGCGGCAACCTCGCATATTTATATGTTGTCGGTCATCCGTTAAGGCATCAATGAGTGGCGCATAACTGTAGCCCGGAAACTTATCTCTTCCGAAGTCGACTCGATCTCGCCGGATGACCAGTCACTGTCCGTTTTATCATTATGCTATCAGGAGGTAGTTACTTGTCTTTTAAAATTTTTAAATTTAACTGCTGTGGACTTGATGTCCACAAAACATGGATTTATGCCTGTATCGGTATCACGGATTCCAATAATCGTACAGAGTATAAGCAGGCTCGCTTTTCTTCCTTTTCTAAAGGTTTGCATCAGCTGTGTGTCTGGCTTGCTAAATACAACTGTAACGATGTCTGTATGGAATCTACCGGCAAGTATTGGATCCCTGTTTTCAATATCTTAGAGCAACACAAAATCCGGGTTACTCTATCCCATCCGAAATACACCAAACCCATGAAAGGAAACAAGACCGACCGCAAAGATGCCAAATGGATCTGTGATCTATACATGTGCGGCATGGTGAAACCTTCTTTTATTCCACCTGCTGACATCAGAGAACTCAGGGATCTCGTAAGATACCGTTTCAAACTCACCTGTATGATTACCGGTGAGAAGAATCGTGCCCAAAATTGTCTTACTGTTTCCAATCTGAAGCTTGATGATGTCTTTTCTGATGTATTCGGGAAATCTTCCCGTTCCATTACGGAACAGATTTTGCAGCACCCTGGGGAAAAATTTGATGTGTCACCCTTTGTTGACAGCCGCTGTAAAACTCCAATAGAAGAAATTCAGGCGGCCGTTGATGGTAATATCTCGAAAGAACAGGATGTAAAGCTCAGACAGTGCCTTGATCACATAGACGAACTTCAAAAGCACATTTCAGAAGTAGAACAGGAAATCCTTCGTCTCAGTGATAAATACGAGGCTGCTTTAAACTTAATAAGAACGGTTCCTGGATTCGATAAGAATCCAATGACTGCAATTCAGGTGCTTTCAGAGATTGGTGGTGATATGTCTGTCTTCCTCACAGCAAAACACCTCGTCTCCTGGGCTGGATGTTGTCCCCGAAATGATAAGAGCGACCGTAAAATCAAATCCACTCGGATTTCCTGTGCTGGTTCTTATTTTAAACCAGTTCTGGTACAGATTGCAAATGCTTTAATCAAATCGAAGAAACATTTTGAATTTACCACCCGCTATAAGCGTATCAAAACACGTCGTGGCCACAAGAAAGCCATTATTGCACGCTGCCGTATGATCCTGACCGCTATCTGGCACATACTCATAGATTTAAAACCTTATACATCCGATGGTTTTCTTGAATCACGTCCTGTGAAAAAAGAAAAAGTTCTTACAACTTCACAGGCACTTAATCTTCTAAGGCAACGAGGGTATCTCATTAAAGATGAGCCTTCGCCGGTCTCCTAATTAGGTGTTGCGTTTATATATTCAATTTTCAAAACCAGCTAATCCGGTGGTTTGTTTGCTATGCCCTCTATTTCGTGGCTGTTCTCTACTTATTTGTTTCAAACTTCATTTTTGGTTCTTGGCGAACTCTTGTATCATACACAAAATCTTCAAAAATTACAATAATCTTGAAATAGTGTTATGTTTCTTGGAATTTTATTATATCTTATTTTGGAACTTTTTCTTATAATAACATCATCAAGAAAAACAAAGAAAAGTAATCATAAAAGGAGGATTCAATTATGAAGAAGAAAAAGATTCTTGCACTTGTACTTGCAGCTTCAATGGCAGGAGGAATGCTTGCAGGATGTGGAGCCACATCAAGCGGAGATGAAACAGCGAAAGGAGATAAGTCATCCGGAAAAGTTTATTATCTGAACTTTAAACCAGAGCAGGCTGACCAGTGGGTAGAACTTGCAAAAGAGTATACAGATGAGACGGGTGTTCAGGTTGATGTACAGACAGCAGCATCAGGAACTTACGAGTCACAGTTGAAATCAGAGATGGCAAAAGATGAGGCACCAACATTGTTCCAGGTAAACGGACCGGTTGGACTTGCTACATGGAAAAATTATTGCTATGACCTTTCAGACAGCGATGTTTATAAAGATGTCGAGTCTGACGATTATATATTAAAAGATGGCGACGCAGTAGATGGAATCGCTTATGTTATTGAGACTTATGGTCTGATCTACAACAAAGCTCTTCTGAACAAATACTTCGAATTGCCGGATGCAAGTATCAAATCAATTGATGATCTGAATAACTTCCAGGCACTTAAGACAGTTGCAGAAGAGATTCAGGCACACAAAGATGATCTTGGAGTAGAAGGAGCTTTTACTTCAGCAGGAATGGATTCTTCCTCTGACTGGAGATTCAAGACACACCTTGCAAATCTTCCAATCTACTATGAGTATAAGGCAGACGGAATTGACAGCACAGATGCAATCAAAGGAACATACCTTGACAACTACAAACAGATCTGGGATCTGTATCTGAACAACTCTACATGTGAGCCATCTATGATTTCTTCTAAGACAGGAGATGACGCAGCAAGTGAATTTGCACTTGGCGAAGCAGTATTCTATCAGAATGGTACATGGGCTTACAATGATATCAAAGATAATGAAGTAGCAGATGAAGATATGGGAATGCTTCCAATCTACATCGGAGTTGATGGAGAAGAAAATCAGGGACTTTGTACAGGATCTGAGAACTACTGGTGTGTAAATAAGAACGCTTCAGAAGAAGACATTCAGGCAACACTTGATTTTATGAAATGGGTAGTTGAGAGCGATGAAGGTCGTGACATGCTGGCTAACGAGATGGGATTTGTAACACCGTTCACAACATTCTCAGATTACCTTCCGGACAACCCGCTTGTAAAAGCAAATGCTGAGTATACAGAGGCAGGAAAGACACCAGTAAGCTGGAACTTTACAACAATGCCATCTGAGAACTGGAAAAACAATCTTGGTGGAGCTCTTCTGAACTATGCACAGGGTACAGGCGCATGGGATAGTGTACAGACAGCATTTGTTGATGGATGGGCTGAAGAATACGCAGCAGCAAACGAATAAAAAAGACTTTTCACAGGATAGGCAGATAAAAAGGCTGTGAAATAGAGAAGAAGATCAAACAGCCTGCCAACGAGCATACCGGGGCAGGCTGAAATTATGTAATTAGAATTGTGAAAAGCAAAGGCGCAGAAAGGCTTTTTACAGAAAAGAAAGACAGGAGGAGAAGAACATGCAAAAAGCAATAAAGAGATATTTTCCGGTATTTGTATTGCCGACGCTGATTGCATTCACGATAGGTTTCCTTGCACCGTTTGTGTTAGGCGTATATCTTTCGTTCTGCAAGTTCACAACGGTGACAGACGCTAAATTTATTGGACTTAGCAACTATGTAAAGATCCTTGGAGACGGAGATTTTCTTCACTCTCTTTGGTTTACCGCATTATTTACAATTGTGACAGTATTATTGATCAACATTTTTGCATTTGCGGTAGCAATGCTTTTGACAAAGAATATTAAGGGAACCAATATTTTCCGTACTGTATTTTTTATGCCGAACCTGATCGGTGGTATTGTACTTGGGTATGTATGGCAGCTGTTATTAAATGGTATTCTGGCACATTTCCAGAAAACACTTACATATTCTTCAAAATATGGTTTCTGGGGATTGGTTATCCTGATGCTCTGGCAGCAGGTTGGATACATGATGATCATCTACATCTCAGGAATCCAGAATATTCCTGGAGAGCTGATCGAGGCAGCACAGATTGATGGAGCGAATAAAGTACAGCTTTTAAGATATGTTACAATTCCGATGGTTATGCCATCCATTACAATCTGTACTTTCCTGACACTTACAAACGGATTTAAACTTTTCGACCAGAACCTTGCATTGACAAACGGTGGACCGGACAAGATGTCAGAAATGCTTGCCCTGAATATCTATAATACATTCTATGGAAGAACTGGCTGGGAAGGTGTAGGACAGGCGAAAGCAGTTATCTTCTTTATTATCGTAGGAGTGATTGCATTGATCCAGAATAAACTGACAACATCAAAGGAGGTGCAGCAGTAATGAATAAAAAAGTAAAACATGGTACATTATTAACCGTTATTTTTACACTACTCAGCCTGCTGTATCTGTATCCGATCATACTGGTATTTATCAACTCCTTTAAGAAAAAAGCCTATATCAGTAAAGCACCGTTCGAGATACCGACCGGAAAGATGTATGTCGGATTAGAGAACTATATCCGTGGTATTAAGCAGACACAGCTGATTCAGGCATTTGGATGGAGTTTATTTATCACAATCTTATCTGTAGCAGTGATTATCTTATGTTGCTCCATGTGTGCATGGTATATCTGCCGCGTGAAGACAAAATTTACAAAGATCCTTTACATGCTTTGCCTGTTTGCAATGATCGTGCCATTCCAGATGGAAATGTTTACATTATCCAAGATCGCAAATATGCTTCATATGGGAAATCCGTGGGGACTGGTTGTGATCTACCTTGGATTTGGTGCAGGACTTTCCGTCTTTATGTTTACCGGGTTCATGAAATCCATTCCATTGGAGATTGAAGAGGCTGCAATGATTGATGGATGCACACCAATCCAGACATTCTTTAAAATTGTACTTCCGATTGCAAAGCCGACTTGCGTAACAGTTACAATTCTTCAGGCAATGTGGATTTGGAACGACTACCTGCTTCCATCACTTGTACTGGATCAGAGAAAATATAAGACAGTGCCGATGGCAGTTCAGTATCTGAAAGGTGGATACGGTTCTGTAGATATGGGAGCAATGATGGGAACTCTGGTTCTTGCAATTGTGCCGATTATCATCTTCTACCTGTTCTGCCAGAGATATATTATCGAAGGCGTTGTAGCCGGAGCGGTTAAAGGCTAGTGTGGACATTGTCTAAAAAATGAATTAAAATAGAATTATAAAAATTAAAAAAAGACAGCAGAGAGTGAGTGAACATTCCCTGCTGTTTTCGGACGTTATAAAAGGAATAGTGAAAATGTAAAGTGAACGTGTGGGAGGAGTGGGGAAATGATTACAATATTGATCGTGGATGATGAAAAACTGGAGCGAAGGGGAATCCGCTTTCTGTTAAAGAGGGAGGAAGGAGAATTCCAGATCCTAGAAGCAACGAATGGAAAGGATGCACTGGGAGTATTAGAATCAAACCATGTGGATATTTTATTTTCGGATGTAAAGATGCCTTATATGAATGGACTGGAGCTGACGAAAGCAGTGAGAGAAGATCATCCGGATATGGAAATCGTGATCTTCAGCGGATATAATGATTTCTCTTATGCAAGAGAAGCATTGCGGTATGGAGTTGTGGACTATGTTCTGAAGCCGGTTGATCCGGAGGAATTCCATAAGACTTTTCAACGAGTGATGGAAAATATTTCTTCTAAGATAGAGAAAAAAGAGCAGCAGGAAAAGAAAGAAGATTATCTGAAAAAATACTTTTTACTGAAATATCTGTATGGGGGAAATGAGGAAGATTTTGTTCAGTTTAAGAAACTTACAGATGGAATGGAAGATGGTCTGTCCCAATTTACCCGTATGGTTCTTGTCAGTGCCTCAAATGGATTCTTCGAAACGGAAGAGGAACATTTCCTGATGAGCCTGAAGGAAGAGGTGCAGAGAGAGTTTCATTATGTGAATCTGAATTCGAACGAATCCATCTTTTTGTTCACGGAAAAATATGCAGATTATCATGGAATCGTAGAGAAAATGTACCGTTTTTTTGCGCACCAGTTTGACAGTGAATGTTATTTTGCAGTCAGTGAGGAAATCGAAGATGGAAAAAATCTGGCAGAGGAATTTAAGGTGCTGGAAGGAATGTTAGAAGAGCAGTTCTATCAGCCACGTCAGCATCTGTTTTTCCACGGGGAGAAGCAGGAAGAGAAGAAAGCTGATCCAGCAGAAGATTCTGAAATCATGGAACAGATTACGAAAGATATTCAATATAAAGATCTGCCACATCTCCGTCAGGATTTTCAGAGACTGGAAGAAAAATATCGTGCGCATAAGCAATTTTCGGATATGTATGTAAAGTTTGTATTTTCTGGAATTATGAAAGAATTGCTCGACCAGATGGAAGGGCTGGATGAAAAGATGCTTTCAAAGAGAGTGGATCGATTATATCGTTGCAGAAACCTTAATGATGTGATTGCTATAGTAGAAGAAGTACTTCAGGAATATGAACATTGCATACAAGAGCAGGAAGATGGGTTCCGATCAGAAGTTACAAACGTGAAGGGATATATTTATCACCATTATAAGGAAAAGGATCTGGGAGCAGAGACACTTTCCGCAATGGTTTTTCTGTCACCGGGATATTTAAGTGCTGTATTTAAAGAAGAAACAGGGATGACACTGAACCGTTTTATCCGTGAAGTGCGAATGAATAAAGCAAAAGAGCTTTTAGAGACAACGAATATGAAAATCTCCCAAATTGCGAAAGAAGTAGGATTTTCCAATAACTCATACTTCTGCAGAAGTTTCAGAGAGTTTTTCGGAGATACACCGGAAGCATGCAGGAAAGGAATAGCGGCGGATGAAAAAACAAATACGGAAGTTGATCCAGCGATTTGAAAATCTGAAATTTCGTAAAAAACTGTCTGTTTTGATGCTGATTGCAGGACTGGTTCCGGTAGGATTCCTTGCTTTTTCCATGCAGTATGGCATGATGAATCAATTGCGAGAGAAGGAACAGTACAATCTGGAGAAAATGTTGGAACAGTCAGTGAGTTCGATTGAGAATCAGTCTCAGATCTATGAGAACCTGGTTGATTATCTGTCTTATTCTCAAAATCTCAGGAATATTTTTGATGTGGAGACAGAGTCGGATTATGAGAAGTATTTGAAATATGTGAAGGTGGCTGATCCACTGTTGCAGATGCCGACGATCTATCACAAAGAGATCCAGAGCATTACATTATATTCTGACAATATAGAAGTGCCACATGGAGATACACTTCTTCCAATGTCGGAAGCGGAGAATCAACAGTGGTATTCCAGGTTGAATGAGGGAACATTAATGCAGTGGAGCATCACTCGCGGTGTGAATAAATCAATCATTGCCAGTCGGAAATTCTATGACAATGATACGATCAAAGCGGTGTTGGAGATGCGTCTGGATTATGAAAAAGTTCTTGAACCATTCATGAGCCAGCTCACAGATAATACAGGAGGCATGATTCAGGATGATAATGGAAATATTGTCTATGCCGAGTGTTCTATGGATAAAAAATATCGTCCGAAGGATATTGAGAGTCCGAAAGATATCAGTGAGAATTATTATCTGGTACAGCGGACAATGAAGGATACAGGATGGAAATTCTATATCTATCGTCCAAAGGCAGTAAGTGAAAACGCAATCCATAAGCTTTTGCTCAAAAATATTCCGATTATTTTGATCAGTGTTCTTCTTCTGAGTTTTCTGGGATATGTTTTTTCCCTCCGTATGGTATCGCAGTTGGAGTTATTGACTGAAAATATGAACCTGATCAATATGGGACTTCGTAAAGTTACCGTGCAGAGTAAATCCAAAGACGAGGTGGGTGTGCTGATCCGGTCATTTCGGCGCATGATGGATCAGATGAACCATTTGATCTCAGAAGTATATGAGAGTAAGATCCAGCTTCAGAACAGTGAGATGAGAGCACTGCAGGCACAGATCAATCCGCATTTCCTTTATAATTCGCTTTCAATCATCAACTGGAAAGCAATTGAAGCGGGAGAGGATGAAATCAGTCATGTGACATTAGCACTGTCTACTTATTATCGGACAAGCCTAAATCGTGGTGAAACAATGACTACAGTGGCAAAAGAAATTGATAACATCCGTGCATATCTCAAAATCCAACTTGTTATGCATGATAACGAGTTCCGTGTGGTTGAACAGATTTCGGATGGTCTTAATGATTATCTGATACCGAAGTTGATCCTGCAGCCACTTGCAGAAAATGCAATCGATCATGGAATTGATGTGTCAGAGAATGAGAATCCGACGTTGTGGCTGACGATTCGTGAAGAGGCTGAGCACATTTTCTTTGAAATCAGGGACAATGGTGCGGGAATGACGCAGGAGAAGGCGGATCAGATTCTGACATATCAGTCCTCCGGTTATGGTGTGCGAAATGTCTGTGACAGAATCCATGTCCTTTATGGAGAAAAAGGTGAGATGAAGATAGAAAGTACTCCAGGAAAAGGAACGCGGGTCTTTATCCGGATTCCGAAGAACACGGAGGCGAAGGTGTTATGAAAAACGATATGAAAAAGCGAATTCTCTCAGCCCATCTTGCATTAATTTTATTGCTGATGCTTTGGTGCGGAACCTATTTTGAGACGAAGGAAAGTCAAAGACAGATGGAACAGTTAAAAGCATCTCAAAGTGAGTCTGGTGCAAGCAATGCAGTTAAAGCGAAAAGAAAGCTGATGTATAAAGCGATGCATACACCACTTGGGAAATATCCTGAGACTGTTACCTATACACTTGGCAAGATTGCAGGGGCGAATAATTCGAATCTTCCTGTAGGAGATACGTACGAAAATAATGCATATACGAGATATTTGAAGAAAATACTTAATATTCAGAATGAAGATGTCTTTGAATTGCAGGATGGCAATACTTATGAAGAGGCGGTCAATGTAGCGATTGAAGATCGTGATATTCCAGACGTGCTTGTTGTGAAGGGAAGAGATAACCTGCTCCGCCTGATTGAAGCAGGCCTGATCGAAGAACTTACAGAAACGTATGAAGAGTGTACGACAGATACGATCAAAGAAATGTATGAAAGTTATGGAGATTCTCTTTTACAGTCTGCAACCGTGGATGGAAAGCTATATGCATTTCCGAATACGGTGATTGACGATGGAACTCCGCTTCTTTGGCTGCGGAAAGACTGGATTGAGAAGTTGGGATTAAAGGAACCGGAAACAGTAGGAGAAGCGTTGGAAGTGATCCGGGCATTTGTAGAACAGGATGCAGCAGGAGACGGTCAGACAATCGGCCTTGCCTGTAGTACAGACGTGGTTGCCGGTGCGGATCAGACTTATGGAGTGGATGCAACTTTTATACATGCCGGTGCAATGCCATGTCACTGGATCCTGGATAAAAATGGAAATGTAGTTTATGGGTCAGTAACACAGGAAACAAAAGAAGCGCTTTTGAAACTTCACAATCTATATGAGGATGAGATACTCGACCAGAGATTCCTGCTACGAAAGACGGAAAACATAGATGATCTGTTAAAAACCGGACATTGCGGTGCTATCTATGGACGCTGGTGGGCTCCGAATAACCCGTTGAGTGCAGCATATAATGTCGATTCAAATGCAGAGTGGAAACCGTATCTTTTAGACAAAGAACAGGTAAATGAGACGCAGAAGATATCAGTTTTTGAATCGTATGACCAGTGGATGTATGTGGTGGTGCGTAAAGGATATGAGCATCCGGAAATTGTAGCAAAGTATGTGAGTGCGATTTTTGATCAGTCTAGATATGCAAAGGATAGTGCGGCAAGAGAAGTGAATGATTATTTTTCTATTAATGTAGATCCGACGGCCCGGCCACTGAATATTAATGTGGATTATGAGGATGCACTTTACCGTACGACAGAACATATTCAGGCAGCACTGGATAAGACGCTTGATGTATCAGAGCTTAGCGGTTTGGAAAAGTCTTATTTTAATACATGCAAATCTTACTTGAATGGACAGCTGACAACCGCGAATGGATGGGCGGCGTATGCGTCAAGAATTCAGGCTGTGGGGGAACTGCAGAAGGCAGGAATAACAAGTACATCGACATTGCCTCTGGAAAATGTAAATGCAGAAATTCCGCAAGAATTACAGGAACTGGAACAGGAAGCATTTCTTCAGATCATTAGTGGGGAGAAACCAGTGGATTACTTTGATACTTTTGTGGTAGAATGGTATGCAAACGGTGGAAAAGTGCTGACCGAACGGGTGCAGAACGCCTATGAAAGTGGAAAGAACTAAAAAGCTTGGATATTAATCAGAGACTGACAGAAGAATTAAAGAAACAGATTCTGGCAGAGGAAACGCTTGTGGCAGTAGAAGACCTGTATCGCCCATATCGTCCAAAGCGCCGCACACGTGCGACAATCGCGAAGGAGAAAGGACTTGAGCCGCTGGCTGCATTGGATCACATTGTAGAAGACAAAGGAACCGCTTGAAAAGACAGCGGAAGCTTATATCTCTGAAGAAAAAGGAGTGGAAAGTGCAAAGGACGCAGTCAGCGGAGCATGTGATATCATATAGCACCTTGTAAGGGATGTGGGGTCTGTCAATGTTATAAAGGATGTATTGATCAGGATGATACAAATCCCACGATTGATAAAATTACTGCTGCAGATGTGATTCTTTTTGCTACTCCGGTATATTGGTGGGGAATGTCTGCGCAGTTGAAACTTATCATTGATAAGTGCTACTGCCGCGGTTTGCAGCTGAAAAATAAAAAAGTTGGAACAATCGTTGTGGGAGGATCCCCGGTGGACAGTATCCAGTATGAGTTAATTGACAAACAGTTCGACTGCATGGCGAAATATCTTTCATGGGATATGATTTTCCAAAAATCATATTATGCAACAGCCAGTGATGAACTTGCAAAAAACAAGGATTCTATAAAAGAACTTGAAAATATTGGAAAAAACTTATAAAGCATATTTAAAGTTCCAGGTTTCAGGAAAGAAAAAAATAAAAATAATGATGAAAGCATTTGTCAGGATGTCTGGGACTCGAAAGAGAAAATAAAAAAATCTAAAAAAAACATAAATAAATTATACCAGCCCAGAAAAATCGCAACCGGTAGAACACTTACTATAAAGTGAAGCGGCATTGGTCGTCTCCCGTGAAGACGTGAATTGAAATGAAGAAGAATAACAGAAAAACACACTCAAAATCAATTGAAAAATCAATCGTAAAAAGTTACGATTGATTTTTCGCGTATTTAAACATATAATATAATCATTAAGACTGGGAAAGGAAATGATTGCTATGCGTGAAACAAGAATATTGGAATTCAAGGAAACGATTACGAATACTTTTTTGAAAACAGTCAGTGCCTTTTCGAATTATAATGGCGGAATGATTCTTTTTGGCGTAGATGATGATGGAAATGTAAAAGGCTTGCCAGATGTAAAGCAGGCTTGCCTGGATATCGAAAATAAAATCAATGACAGTATTTCGCCTCAGCCAAATTATATGCTTGAACTACAGAATAATGATCAAACGATAAAACTTACTGTAAAAAGTGGTCTTCAGAAGCCATATTTATATAAATCGAAAGCATACAAACGAAATGATACAGCAACGATAGAGGTAGACACACTTGAATTTTCAAGGCTTGTATTAGAAGGAAAAAATATTAGCTTTGAAGAATTACAGTGTAAAGATCAAGAGCTATCTTTTGATTTTTTACAGCATAAACTAAAAGAAAATATTCAGATTGAAAGTTTCAATCAGGATACTTTAAAGACACTGAATCTGTATGACAATGCAAATGGTTTTAATAATGCAGCAGGACTTTTGGCAGATAAAAATCATTTTTCCGGAATTGATCTTGTTAAGTTCGGTGAGAACATCAGTATTATTCAAAAAAGAGTAACCTTTGAAAATGTATCAGTTTTAGATGTATATGAAAAAACACTTGCTGTATTTAAAGACTATTACCAATATGAAGTCATACAGGGCGCTGATAGAAAAACGATGGAGAAAATACCACAAGCAGCTTTCAGAGAAGCAATTGCAAATGCTTTAATTCATAGGGTATGGGATATTGATTCACACATCAGAGTTTCTATGTTTGATGATAGAATAGAGGTTGTATCTCCTGGTGGATTGCCAGCTGGAATAACAGCCGAAGAATATTTATCAGGTAAACTTTCTGTTTTAAGGAATAGAAATCTCGCAAATGTGTTTTACAGATTGGGGTTTGTAGAGATATTTGGAATGGGAATTACACGAATAAAACAACTGTATGCAGAGAGTCTGATAAAACCAGATTTTGAGGTATCAGAAAATGCTATAAAAATTGTGCTGCCGCTATTTGAAACGAATGTTAATTTGACTGAGGATGAAAAAGTAATTTACAAATTATTAAGTAAGACGATGTTAAAATCAATAAGTGAAATTGCACCATATGTCCCATTTGGAAAATCAAAAACAACACATTTACTTAAAACTATGGGAGAAAAGGGTGTGGTTGCAGTTGAAGGAAAAGGCAGAGGAACAAAATATATAATTAAGTGACCGAGAACATAGAAGATTCATAGCATTGGGGTCAGCGCCTTACATCAAGAGGAAACATAAAATAATGACTTATGATAATCGAGAAGACCAGTTTTTACGCCAGCGATTGCAGAAAGAAATCCCGATTTTGAGGGCATTAATCCAGAATTTGTATCAGAAACTGGACCGGAAGTTTCATTTAAACGGAGCAAAAATCCCGATAACTTTTGGATTTGACACGGATTCTCTGTGATCCTATACGAGGCGACATCTGCAACAGGTACCTGACCCTGCGAACACAGGAAATGCATCAGATCATTTCTGGACACTTGAGAAGCGTATCAGGCAGGATAAGAAAAATCCGGGAGTTCTGATTGAAATTCGGAAATCCACGGCGATTTGGGACATTGCATATTTGGTTGGAGATGGAGTTATCACAATGGATGAGCTTGAAGGATTCGGAGAGGAATTGATTGATGCAGTAAAGCTGATTCTATAGAACTCCCAAAAAATACTGCACACTCTTGACAACCCAATTAAACCAATAACGGAAAATGCTTTGCGGTCTCAGCTAGTGGAATATCAATTGCAATACCGAATTGTTGCGAATAAATGTAAAACACAGGAAATACATTCCAGTGCGTATAGGAAATATCAGATACGATGGAAGAGTCGTTTACTACAGAAAACGGGATATATTGAAGAAAAAATCTAGAAAATAGAAAAAAGAAATTTGTAAAGTTGGATCTTCTTACAGTCGTATTCCAGAAAGATGTGAGTTGAAATAAGTATGAACTGATCTGTAAAGTATGGAATCAAGTCGCTTTAAGTGAAGGTGTGATTATCTCGGAAATGTGATAGGGTGAGAAGGTACTGGTTATTGAGGATTAATGACACAGTTGTTATAGTGCTTTATTGCGAAAGGGATAATCCGAAGAATTAAATATAATTTTGGAGCTAGAAGGGAACATTACAATGAACATACAAATATTCGGAACTAAGAAATGCAACGACACAAAGAAAGCTGAGCGTTTTTTCAAAGAGCGCGGCATCAAGTACCAGTTCGTAGACATGAAGGAAAAAGGCATGAGTAAAGGGGAATTTAATTCTGTAGCTCAGGCAAATGGCGGACTGGAAAATATGATTAATTGGGATGGCAAAGACAAAGATTTATTAGCTTTGATTAAATACATTGCCGATGAGGATAAGCTTCAAAAAGTGCTGGAAAATCCATCTGTAATTAAGACGCCGGTGGTCAGAAATGGAAAACTTTCTACGCTCGGTTATCAGCCGGAGATATGGAAGAAGTGGCAATAGAAAAGCTGGGAGGAAACATGAAAGAATGACTTATTATGATCAAGAAAACCAGTTTTTACGCCAGCAGTTACAGAAAGAAATCCCGATCTTGACAGCATTAATCCAGAAGTTGTATCAGGACCTGGACCGGAAGTTTCATTTGAACGGAGCAAAAATACCGGTAACATTTGGATTTGAGACAGATTCTCTGGGATCCTATACAAGGCAGAGTGCTCATGAAAAGGAACATTTTCATTTTTCCCTGCTCTTTGTTGCGTATGGAGTCAACAATCCGTTGTCAAAAGAGGACCGTATCGATTTATTCAAGCATGAATATGCGCATTACATGCAGTACAATATGCGGATACCTGAGAAGTATAAATGGCAGGCTGGAACACATGGAAGTGCGTGGAAATATTGTTGTTCTCTTATAGGTGCAGCACCGACACCTTATTATAAGGCAGGAGAGGCGCTGTTGGATCATAACTATGATAAAGTATTAAAAAGCCGGATTCATGATAAGACAGTGCCGATTCGAGATACGTATCAGCGCCAGCAGAAAGCACAGAAGCAGAAGGATGAAGTTGTTTAATATAAAATTGGAGACAATATCACACATCCGAAATTCGGAGATGGAATCGTAGAAAAGATTAATCTGAGATCTGGTGGAGTTCATCTTCATATTCGGTTTGATGGTGAGGTGAAATGTATTGATCAGAAGTGGTTGATGAGGAGGAAATATACATAGGTTTATAAAAATTTCAGAAAGACAACATGGCAAAGATACTACAAATTATTATAGTAAAAATAAAGGAGGAACCTAGCTATGGACATATCTGATTTTATAGGAGCTGCAAAAACCTTTCACGTTCTTGGAATAAAGGTCACAAAAGATGGCGACCTCATAAATGAATGGTACAGCGAACCCGAATGCCGTAGAAATATCTATTCTGCAACGAAGAGCTTCACATCCTGTGCAGTTGGTTTTGCTGTCCAGGAAGGATTACTGTCTTTAGATGAAAAACTGACGGATGCCTTTCCTGAAGATTTACCCGATGTGATCGATGATAATCTGAAAATGGCAACGGTTCGAGACCTGCTTACGATGTGTTTAGGACAGGAACAGGGCAGCCTTATGGGAGAACAGCGGCCATTATACCAGGAGGATGACTGGGTAAAAATGTCTTTGGCGATTCCGTTTCAATATAAGCCAGGTACACATTTTGTATATAATAATGTTGGTCCCTACCTGGCAGGCATTCTTGTACAGAGACGTTCCGGATGCGATCTGGTCTCTTATCTTACACCAAGGCTTTTTAAACATCTTGGAATCAAGCGGCCGACATGGGAGACAGATCCTCTTGGAAACAGTTTTGGCGCAGGTGGATTGTTCCTTACACTTTCTGAACTTCATAAATTCGGATTGTTTTACCTGAATAAGGGAAAATGGAATGGAAAACAGATTTTATCCGAAAAATGGATAGAAGAAAGTACAGCAGCATCCGATACAGACAATTATGGTTATCTTTTCTGGAGAGGAGAATACAATTCCTACCGGGCGGATGGAAAATATTCTCAGATTTCTATGATCCTTCCGGACAAGAATGCGGTTATTTCGATGGTCGCAGAATGCCGGAACGGGGAAGAACTTATGAGTGCTTTGTATGATTTGGTATGTGCAAAGTTATAGATTATTATTGCATAATTGTGAAAAAGGAAAGACCAAAAGAGCTCAAACAGCTCGTCTATATAAGATAGATGGGCTGGATTCCGAAGCTGATGAAGGTGCTGGAATTGATCTTGGAAGAAGGAAAATAATTGCCGATCCTCCGTTCCTGTGCTGAAATGATTCCGGCAAAAGATACAGGATTATGGATAAATTATATTTGATTGGAGATGGAGAAATGTTATTTATATGTTACCCAAAATGCTCAACCTGCCAGAAAGCGAAAAAATGGTTAGATGCACAGAAAATAGAATATACCGAGCGCAACATCGTGGATGTGAATCCAACCTGCGGTGAGTTAAAGGAATGGTATTCTAAGAGCGGCTTTCCACTTAAAAAGTTCTTTAATACCAGCGGCCTTCTTTATAAAGAAATGAAACTGAAGGACAAACTTCCTGCCATGAGCGAAGAGGAACAGCTGCAGCTTCTTGCCACGAATGGTATGCTGGTGAAACGCCCGCTGCTGATCGATGGTGATACCGTGCTGATCGGCTTTAAGGAAGCAGAATGGTCTGAAAAGCTGGGATGATTGGAGAAAGATTGGGAGTCAGATGAACGGATAGAGTAAATTCATTGCCGCATTTTCCCTTCTGTGCTAAAATGGTTTCCGGTATGAAAATTTAAGCAAAGAGAGGAACATGAAAATGAACGAAAAACGTACCGGCCTGTTCGAGAATGGCCTGATCTGGTTTGGGGCAGGTGTCTCGATTGCCGAAATCCTGACCGGAACCTACCTTGCACCGCTCGGCATGGGAAAAGGTCTGGCAGCGATTCTTATCGGCCATATCATCGGATGCCTGATGCTGTTTCTGGCGGGCGTGATCGGCGGAAGGGTCAGAAAAAGTGCCATGGAAACTGTAAAAATGAGTTTTGGACAGAAGGGAAGCATCCTTTTTGCTGTCCTGAATGTATTGCAGCTCGTTGGCTGGACCGCCATCATGATCTATGACGGAGCGCTCGCCGCAGACGGCGTAATGCATACGGGCAGATGGATCTGGTGCCTTGTGATCGGAGTCCTGATTATTCTCTGGATTGTGATCGGAATCACGAATCTTGGTAAAATCAACACGGTTGCCATGGCAGCATTATTTCTGCTTAGCCTGATCCTGAGCAAGGTCATCTTTGCCGGAGGCGGAGCAGGAGCGCCATCGGATGACAGTATGACATTCGGTGCAGCAGTAGAACTTGCGGTTGCGATGCCGTTATCCTGGCTGCCGCTGATCAGCGATTACACAAGAGAAGCAAAAGAACCGGTCAAAGCAACGGCCATCAGCGCGGTTGTCTATGGAATCGTCAGCTGCTGGATGTATGTGATTGGAATGGGAGCAGCGATCATCACCGGAGAATATGACATCGCGCAGATCATGCTGAAGGCAGGCCTTGGCATTGCGGGCCTTCTGATTATTGTATTTTCAACAGTAACAACGACATTTCTGGATGCCTACTCCGCAGGAATTTCCAGCGAGACCGTCGTAAGCAAATGGAATGGAAAGCATGTGGCCATCGTTGTCACCGTCATTGGAACCATCGCAGCGATTGTATATCCGATGGACAACATCACAGATTTCCTCTATCTGATCGGCTCGGTCTTTGCACCGATGATCGCAATTCAGATTGCCGACTTTTTCCTGCTGAAACGGGACAAGAGCAGCCTGGCCGTACATATTCCGAATCTGATCATCTGGGTGATTGGATTTGTGGTATACCGAATTCTGATGAACATCGACATGCCGCTGGGAAACACTCTGC
Source organism: Blautia sp. TF10-30 (assembly GCF_003481245.1). Classification (NCBI taxonomy): domain Bacteria; kingdom Bacillati; phylum Bacillota; class Clostridia; order Lachnospirales; family Lachnospiraceae; genus Blautia; species Blautia sp. TF10-30. The sequence continues at coordinate 12,764 of NZ_QUKM01000003.1, read as the reverse complement.
CGGATATGGTGATTACGATTGTAATCTGTCTGATCGTTGGAAAATTTGTTTCATAAAAAGTGAATAAAAAGATCAGATGACTGTTCTGCCTGCATTTGAGCAGGCGGGGCAGTCATTTTGTGTGCCGAGCATGGCACTAATCTTGCTGGTGCAAGTCCAGTCACGGGTATTTACCGCCAAGTGTAGCGGACAATAAATTGTTTAATCCTCTTAATGTCCGTGTATAGCAGATTTGTTTGTACAGTTTTTCAAATTTGCTCATTTATAGCTATACATTTAAAAGTTTTGCACTTGCTTTTTATCTCACCAAGAAAATTGTAAGAGGGTCAGACCCCAATGTCTCTCACACGCTTTCTTTTATACTCTGCGAGATGCTTTTAATCCTCGATTGCTGCCTTACGGGCATTGATTGCCTTTATCACATCCATATCAAACTTGGGTTTACGTTCATAGGTATACAGACCGTTTAACTCCTGCTCCACATCATACAGCTGGGTATAGCAGAAGGCAAACATATGGGGATTGTCCAAAAGGGCATCGGTCAGTCCCTTATATCGGTTCAGGAATTCCTCCTTGGTAGCAGGACCTGCACCATAGCCCCAGCCATCCTTTTCAACACCTTCCTCGTCCCACTTGATACCGCCATACTCACTGATGAAGGTAGGGATACCCTTTACAGGTGTCTGCCTGTAGCCATGATTATCTTCCAAATCACCTCCCTGTTTAAAGGACTCGTAGGTTGCTGCAAACTTTGCCGGATCCTGCTCATAATTGTGTAAGTCATAGATGTCCGTCACCACATGATAATTTCCGCTGGTATCAATGCAGGGTCTGGTGGTGTCATACAGCTTTGTCATCTTATACACATTGGCCAGTAAGCTGTCATCCTGCCTTCTTCCCTCATAATCCCATGTCTCATTAAACGGACACCAGCCGATGATGGCGGGATGGTTGAAGTCTCTCTCCAAGGCTTCCATCCACTCAGGCAGGAAATATTTTAATGCTGCGGGATTGCTGTAATCCAGTCCCCAACAGCCCTGCTCGCCCCATACCAGATAGCCTGCTTTATCGCAGTGATACAAGAACAGAGGCTCAAATACCTTCTGATGGAGTCTTGCGCCGTTGAAGCCTGCAGCCATGGACAGTTCCACATCCTTGACAAGTGCTTCCTCTGTAGGCGCTGTGTAAATGCCATCCGGATAGAAGCCCTGATCCAGCACCAGTCTTTGGAACACGCTCTTATCGTTGATGAGGAATTTCTCTCCATCCAGTCTTACCTCACGCATACCAAAGTAGCTTTCTACCTTATCTTCTCCATAGGTTAATGTAAGGTCATACAGTCTGCCATGACCCGGCTCCCACTTTTCCAGACGGGACAAAGGAAGTGTCATGGTAACGGTGCCGCCCTCTGACTTTGCGCTTACGCTGCCACAGGGCTCTCCCCCATAAAAGGCCTTTGCTTCCAGTGTGCCCTGCCCCTTTACTACCGCCTTAATTCCCAGAGTTGCCTCTGCCAGGTTTGGATAATATTGCACTTTTTCAATGTAGCTTTCCGGTACCCACTCAAGCCATACCGTCTGCCAGATACCTGTCGTTCTGGTATAATCACAGCCTCTGGAGTTGAAGAAATGACTCTGCTTTCCCTTGGGCTGCTTTCCGCCTCTCACATCATCTGCTGCAAAAAGCGTAATGTCATTTTCTCCTTCCTTTACAAGCTTTGTAATATTAAACGTAAAGGAAACATAACCGCCCTGGTGTCTGCCTGCCTCTACTCCATTGATCCATACTCTTGCATCATAGTCCACTGCGCCGAAGTGTAAGAGAAGATCTCCCTTCAGCTCCTCCCCTGTCAATGTGATGGTACGGTGATACCATACGCCGGGGATAAAGTCCTTATAGCCGATTCCGCTCAGATCACTTTCCGGGCAGAAGGGCACCAGGATCTTCTTCTCCCAATCTGTCTTTCCTTCCTGCCATTTCTGATCTATGCCGCTGCATCCAAAGTCAAAGGAAAAATCCCATTCTCCATTCAGGTTTTTCCAATGCTCCCTCTTCATCTGGGGCTGGGGATGCTCCGGTCTGGGTATTTGTGTCATAATTTTGTCCTCCTGTGATCATTTATTTGGGTTGATTTCATTTTTATTTTATATAGTGAAAGCCATAGTTGACAGGCTTGCTCCTTTTTACTACAATGCTGTTATTACATTATTGCAATTTGCTTTCAAAAAATGGAGGAACCACCATGCCTCAGGAAATTACACGCACACAGACTGAAAAATACACTGTCTACACCGGCCCTACCGCGGAAAGCTTTTCTCCCACCATGGCCGGTATCACTTACCCGGATCCTGCCTATGAGATCCTGGTTTATCGCAGACCCCTGTGTGTGTTTGAATACGTTTTAAGCGGCCGTGGACATATCGAGCGAAACGGCAGTATCCTCACTGTAAATGCCGGAGATGCCTATATCCTTACTGCCGGCACCTACCACCACTACTATTCAGACAAAGTTGATCCCTGGACCAAGATCTGGTTCAATGTCAGCGGCAGTCTGGTACAGCATCTTCTCTCCGATTACGGCTTAGACGGTGTCACCCTGATCCCCCGCTTCCATAACGAAACACCTCTGACCCGGATCCTTGATGCCTTTACCGCCGACCCTGTACACTCTGCTGACAAGCTGGCTGTACTGCTCCATCAATATATTCAGGAGCTGGCGGATTTTCTGGCAAACAAAGTTCCCATCAATCCTACTGCACTGGCGATCCGCAATTATATCGATATGCACTTAACAGAAAGTCTGTCCTTGGATCATCTGGCAGATACCGTTTCCCTGTCCCGCTCCAGGCTCATCCACCTGTTCCAGGAGGTATATCATGTTGCTCCCTACCAGTATTACCTGTCCCAGAAGTGCAAGCTGGCCCAGTCCATGCTAAGCCGCACCACTCTTCCTGTTTCTGCCATCTCCACACAGCTTGGGTTCTTAGACCCTCACCACTTTTCTTCCTTTTTCAAGAAACAGTGCGGTCTGTCCCCGGCTTCTTACAGAAAACTCCACACAGCGCCTGGGAATTTTCCCACCTAAGTATTATTCTTTCTAAAAATGGAACCAAGGCAACGAAACTACTTTTTTAAGTACTTTCATTGCCTTGGATTATAGTGTATTTTCTTTCTGTTTACGATACAAAATACAGCTAAAAAGGTATGAATTATTGCTACTACATATTTACTCCTAAGGGAGTCAATTATTTCTTACAGTACTTTCTCCTCATTTTTTTCGGGGACAGGCACCGGAAGCTGTAGCCAATCTCGTGTGGTCTATATTTTTTTGGTGGTCACAGATCAACGATATACAGAAAATGTTAGCTTTGCAGAATAAGCTGCAGTCCAATCGGATTGATATGAAAGGGGTCATACAGGAATATCAGGAGACTCAGAGAACTGCTGAAGTGAGTGAGAAGAAACAAGCCTTTCTTCAGGATTTTAAAGAAATGATTACGGAGGCAATAAGGGCGTTAAAATCGGACACAGAATGGGCAGAGCTGGACTTATCAAAATACTTTGACACACTCAATCATGAAATTCTCATGAACTTACTTCGCAGGAATGAAAAGGATGAACGAGTGGTGCAGCTGATTAAGCGTTATCTGAAAAGCGGTGTAATGGAGAATGGAGTAGTCATGGAAGAAGTTTAAGTCAAAGCTGAAAGGATTATCTTCCCGTAAATCCGTACAGGCAATTAAACCAAGCTTTGTCGTAGCCGATGTATTCAAAATGAACATTCCAGTAGCGTGCCATAAGACGTAAGGTATCATATCCATAGCCGCTTCGTTTTCCGGTTTCATCCTGCATATGGTATCCGTCCATCTCAAAGAATCCCACGCGTATGGTTTCACGCTGTGAAATGGCTTCGGTGGCATAGGGCGATTGTGGATACAGTACGATCACACAGATAAATGTTAATAGTATTTCAAGATATTTTTGGTAGTTTGATATCATACAACATCCCCATTTCATAAGGAATCCCCATTTCCATTATGATTTTTATATATTTGTTTATAAAATATCATATCTTTTGGTATATATTGTCAATAAATGTTGATTTTATTGAGAGTTCATTGTATACTACAAAGTTTTATTCCATATATGGACAAAAAAAATTATGGATGTATACTATTGTAGTATTTACTAAAAAGCAAAAGCAGGAGGAAATAATACTGTGCGCGATGTACTGCGGGAAGAAAAGAAATTTCTACTTAATCAGGCAGAAGCATTAAAACTTCGGAATTATTTGTCAAATGTGGTTCATACTGACTCACATAACGGACCGGATGGTTATCAGGTACGTTCTTTGTACTTTGATTCTTTGTCAAATCGGGATTTTCAGGAAAAGGAAGATGGTCTGGAGTTAAGAAGGAAGTTTCGTTTGCGGGTATATAGTCCTGATGCGGATTTTGCACTGTTTGAAATGAAGCAGAAGCAGGGACCTTATCAGCGGAAGCGATCATTAAGATTATCCAGAAGGGAAGCGCAGGCTCTCATTGAGGGTGATTATTCTGTACTTTTAAACAGTGGCAGTGAGTTTGGACAGGAATGTTATTCAATTATGGAAATGTGGGCATACCGTCCTAAAACAGTTGTAGAATATGACAGATTTGCATTTATCGCGCCGGAAAATTCTATTCGAATAACTTTTGATTCTGGAATACGGGCTAATGAAGTAAATTTCAATATATTTGATAGAAATCTGGTGTTAAACAGTGTAATGTCTCCTTTTGCTGTAGTGTTGGAAGTAAAATATAACGGTTTTTTGTTAAGCTATATCAAGCATATGCTTCTGCCCGTTCAGAAAAGCGAGCTTTCTGTGAGCAAATACTGTATGGCAAGACAAATTGGCTGTGACTACAGATTTTAGGAGGAAAGGAAATGAAAGAGACGATTTATAACCTGCTTGCCCAGCAGGGGGATATGACCTGGCAGCAAATTACAATGCATATTCTGGTAAGTGCTGTCATTGGTCTGTTTATTTTTATTTCATATGTGATCTCACATAAGGGAACGATTTACAGCAAAAAATTTGGAGTAACACTAATCGTTCTGACTGTTATGACAGGAACAGTTATGACTGTCATAGGAAACAATATTGCATTGTCGCTTGGTATGGTCGGTGCATTATCTATCGTGCGTTTTCGAACTGCAATAAAAGATTCCAGAGATACTGTATATATTTTCTGGACGATCATTGTGGGAATATGTTGTGGAGTTGGAGATTATCTGGTTGCTGCAGTAGGCAGTTCTGCTATTTTTCTTATCTTTCTTATCATGGGAGCAATCCGCAGTGATAACCGTATGCTTTTGATCATCCGTGCAAAAAGAAGCCGCTGTGAAAATATAGAATCCCAGATCTTTCGTTATTTTGGGACTGGTGCCGTTCTTCGGGTAAAAAATACGACAGAGGAGAATGCTGAGTACATTTATGAATTATCCAGAAAAATACTGGAAAAAGTTCAGAAACAGCATCCGGCTTTAACAGATGATTTCTATAACCTTGGACAAATTGAAAGTGTTAATATTGTAGCTCAAAGCGATGAGATTTATAACTGATATGAAATATAAAATAATAGGATTTACATGCTGCTTTGCGGTTATTCTGATTGCCGTTTTTGCGCCATTGTTTTATAAGGACTACCGAAAAACAGAGAGAATTCATCAGCATGAACAGGAAATTCCCCAAGAACCATGTACGGATCCTGCGGATGGCGGTCTGTGTACATATCTTCCGATTGTCAAAATTGATACAGATGGGGTGGTAATCCCGGGAAGACCCATTAAGGATGATGGAAACAACCGCATTTATACACGTGCTGCTGATGGGGAAACTACAATTGCTGCTCAGATGGATATAATCGGAAATGACAGCAAAGAGTACCATCATGCAAATGAAACGGCAGATGTATCTTCTGCAATCCGCATACGAATGAGAGGTAATTCCTCAAGAGAGTTTGATAAGCCAAGCTATGCCATCAGACTTGTAGATAAAAAAGGGGAAAACAATCCGCTTTCCATTATGGGAATGGATGCGCACCATGAATGGGTATTATACGGTCCCTGGCTCGATAAAACAGCCATACGAAATTATATGTTTTACAATCTTGCCGGAGAAATGATGTCTTATGCGCCAAATGTAAGATTCTGCGAAGTAATTCTTAATGGTGAATATGAAGGTCTATATGTAATGACTGAAATGATAACCGGCGGAAAAGATGGCGCCAGGCTGGGACTTCGTGTAAATGCCAAGCGCAGCACATTTTCCGGATACCTGCTTCGCCTGGATCATCAGCATGCGGGCGAAGAAGCTTTAAACAGCTTTACAACGTATACCTACAAAACCCCCTTCATGCTGCAGATAGAATATCCCGGAAGCAGGAACAGGGATGCCAGACTGACAGAAGAAATCCGGCAGGATTTTTCAAATTTTGAAAAAACTCTGTACTCATATGATTATGACAGGGAAAAACATGGCTACACTTCTATGATAGATGTAGACAGCTTTGTAGATTACTTTATTATCAATGAGCTTTCCAGTAATGCAGATGCCGGAAACTATTCCACTTATATTTATAAGGGAACAGATAATCTGTATCATATGTGTGTATGGGATTTTAATAATGCCTGTAATAACTATTTCGAGGAGGAACTTCCTTATACTGGATTTTTCCTGAACAACCGATTATGGTTTGAAATGCTTATCAAAGATGAGGATTTTACTGAACGGATCATCCAGCGATATCATTCCTTGCGAAAAGGTCTGTTAAGTGAGGAATCACTTTATCGTTATATTGATGAAACCCTTGATTTTATCGCACCAGCTCTTGCAAGAAACGATGCACGATGGGGAAGTGTAGAACAGCAGGCAAAGGGACTTCTGGTTCCGGTATCAAGAAATCTGGACAGCAGATCTGCCGCTGAAGGACAGCTAAAAGGTTACTTGCGAAACAGAGGAAAATGGTTGGATGAAAACATTGAGACTCTGCGTCAGTATTCAGCATCCTCCCGTGTAAAGCAGTATAATGAGGTTAATGATTAAAATATGAAACGATTTATTATCAGCATATCTGCCATCATTCTGCTTCTATTTATTGGATTTATAGCTGTGTTTTATGGCGGATTTTATATGGACTCAGACCGGGACAATCATATAAACACATTTGTCCGGACTGAGAATAAAGAGATACTTATAAAGGACAAAGATAAGTGGAAACCATTTGAAGTCAGGGGAATTGATATGGGAAGCGGTATTCCTGGTGAATGGTCTACAGATTATGCGATCACCAAAGAAACCTATCTGCACTGGTTTCAGCTGATCCAGGAAGCAGGAGCAAATACGCTGAGAGTCTATTCTGTCCAGAATCCGTCTTTTTATAAAGCGTTCTATGAATACAATTCCCAACATGAGGAGCCGTTATATTTACTTCAGGGAATCTGGGTAAATGATTATATACAGAACTCCCGAGTGGATGCATATGCCGACTCCTTTGCAGGAAAGCTTCTGGATAATTGCCTGGTCACTGTAGATGTGATCCATGGAAAACGACTTATCATCAATAATGATGCAGATACAAGTACAGGACTTTATTTACACGATGTCTCGAAATGGGTGCTGGGATATATTATCGGAAATGGATGGGAAGATACAACAGTTGCATATACAGATGAGAAATATCCGGATATGGAACCTTATAAAGGAACCTATCTTATTGCTTCAAAAGATGCCTCTGCCTTTGAATCCCTGCTTGCCAAAACAGGTGACAGGATGCTGCACTATGAATCAACAAGATATGATGAGCAGCGTCTGATCTCCTTTTCCAGTGGAAATGCAACAGATCCCTTTGATTATCCTAAAGAGATTGCAGAATATTTCAGAAAATGTGCCCGGATCGACACAGAACATATAACTGCAACTGATAAATTTATATCAGGTCAGTTTGCCAGCTACAGTGCATCTCCATATGATCAGGATTACTTTTCCTGTATGGAATACACAACATGGAACAGCTTGTCTGATAAAAAGATTGACTTTAGTGACTGTATCACTCCTGACGGAAAACGGAATACTTATCGGGCATATTTAAGACTTTTAAACGAACATCATACAATGCCGGTTTTGGCTGTTGAATTTGGTGCAGCCACAGGACGAGGTGAGATTCATGAGAATCAGGTGACCAGCAGAGGACTTGGATACTATTCTGAAAAAGAACAGGGAAAGATTCTGGTAGATTGTTATGAAGACATTATGGCTGCCGGACTTTCCGGAGGCTGTGTCTATTCCTGGCAGGATGAATGGTTCAAGCATACCTGGAATACCATGTATGCTGTAGATTTAAGCCGTAATATTTACTGGGAAGATGCTCAGACAAATGACCAGCATTTTGGCCTGCTGGCATTTGACTGTGGGGAAAAAGAAAGTGTTTGTTACGTGGACGGTGATACTTCCGAATGGACGGATAAAGATAGGGTGATCCAATATGAAGACGGCTCTTTCATCAGTGTGAAGTATGATGCCTCCGGTGTTTATTTATATCTCCATAAAAAGGACTTTGATCTGGAAAATGACACGCTGTATGTTCCGGTTGATACGACCAAAAAAACAGGCAGTACCCGTATGGAAAATTGTACAGCAGAATTTGAAAGACCTGCAGATTTTGTACTGGTCTTAAATGGAAAAGATAATACTCGTCTGTTGGTTCAGGATCGGTATAATCCCATTCATGCCAATTATGAGGAAGATATTACAGGAAAAGATCCTTATATTGATCCACCAGCCAGGGACAGCGCTGTATTCGAAAATATCAGCATGGTATTACGGGATGTTATTGGTCAGTATCAGGATGCTGCCACACCGTTAAAAACCTTTGAAAGTGGAAAGCTGTATTATGGTAATGGAAATCCATCTGCATCTGCTTATGATTCCAGGGCAGATTTTATCTGTAATGGAGATGATGTGGAAATTAGAATCCCATGGCAGCTGCTGAATTTTTCTGATCCGTCCCGAATGCAGATCCATGATGATTATTATGACGGAAATTATGGCATTGAATCAGTGGGGATCAAAGAGATGTTTATAGGTTTTGGCGGAGAAGGAAATACAATCGAGATGGGAGGCCTTAAACTGAAAGGATGGGAGAATACAGTATCCTACCATGAAAGATTAAAAGAAGCATACCAGGTTCTGAAGACATACTGGACAGGAAAGGAATACGAATGATAGCGCAGCTTGTGATTGTTTTTTATTTTATTGTCTGTGTGGGGATTATCATTTTTAACTGCTTTACAGAGATAATTTCAAGATATCGTTCCTGTGTTCTGAAAAGGAGGGAACAACGATATTGCGAAGAATACAGACAGTTGTTTTCAGAAAATATAACGGAAAATAAAAAGCAGGAAAAAAGGCTGGTTAAAGAGCTTCATTCAGCCAGCAGACTTCTGACGTTCAGTGAAGCATTATCTAAAGTTGAAAACAGTATGCCGGAACAATTCCAGCAGGGAATAGCATCTGTAAGTCGGCTGATGGAAGAACTGATACCGGTTTATAAAAGAAAACCGGATATGGAAAAGGCCTGCCTGGCTTATGTATTTGCCATATTTCATATGACGAAATTCCAGGCTAAGGAAATTGTTTTCCCATTTCTTTTTGACCTGCTTGGAAATAAAAGTCTCTATTGCAGGGAGAATGCTTTGCGGGCATTATACAGTTCAGAAGATATACAAGCGGTTATGCAGGCATTGACATTTCTGGATGCAAATGAGCAGCTGCTTCCGCATAAAAAAATACTTGCAGATGGACTTCTTTCCTTCGATAAAAAAGAAGAACTGATACCACTCCTTTGGAAAAAATTGAGTGAATTTCATCCAAGGATGCAGGTAAGCTTGTTGGATTATATTCGATATGCATCGTCAAACTGGAAGGATGAAATGCTGTCTATGCTGGAAACAAGCCAGGATATGGAAATTCAAATCGCATGTGTCCGCTATTTTGGCAGATATCAGGATGAAAGAAGTGTTTCTTTTCTGCTTCATCACGCTGAAGAAGAAAAGGAAGGGTTCTGGGAATTGCAGAATGCCTGTATTTCTGCTCTTGCTGTGTATCCCGGACCGCAGACACTGGAAATCTTGAAAAAAGAGACTTCCAGTAAAAACTGGTATGTCCGTTATAATGCTGCAAAAAGCCTTGCAGTTCTGAATACAGACAGGGATGCATTAGCTGATATTTTACAGGGAAATGACCGCTACGCAAAAGAAATGTTAGAGTACCAGCTGGATGAAGTAAAAGTACAAAGGGGGGCGGGTTTATGACCGATGCATTTCGTTTTTTTCTGGAATGTGTCAATCTGTTTTTTATTATATACCTGATTGGATATTCCAGCTTTTTGTTTTTGTCGGTTGTAGCAGGCGCAATTGAGCTGTACAGATCATACCGCCTTGAACAGATGCACAATAAACTGTGGCAAAGCTATTACATACCGGTTTCCATTCTTGTTCCGGCTTATAACGAAGAGGTTACGGTGAAGGATACAGTCACTTCACTTCTCAACCTGGATTATAAACTATATGAAATTATAGTAATAGATGATGGTTCTAAAGACAAAACATCTCAGGTTCTGATTGATGCATTTCATATGGAGCGAGTGGAACGCCCGATCCGTCATCTGATCCAATGTCAGCCTGAGGAAGAAATTTATGAATGCCCGAACCAGAAAGTGCCCATTACTTTGATCCGCAAGAAGAATGGCGGAAAAGCAGACAGTTTAAATGCCGGAATCAATGCAGCCAGGTATCCCTGGTTTATCTGTATGGATGCGGACTCTATTTTACAGCATGATTCGCTGGAGAAAATCGTTCGCCCGGTTCTGGAGGACGAAAATGTAATAGCCGTTGGTGGAAGTGTCCGCCCAGCCAATGGTGTTGTCATAAAAAAAGGTCATGTGATAAAATACAGGCTGCCCAGAAATATAATAGCAAGAATGCAATCCCTGGAATATGCCCGTTCTTTTCTGGCAGCACGTATCCTGCTGGATAAAATCAATGCAAACATGATCATATCCGGAGCTTTTGGATTATTTGAGAAAAAAACAGTGATTGCCGTAGGCGGATATGACAACAGTACAATGGGCGAGGATATGGAACTGGTAGTCAGACTTCATGAATTCAGCCGCATGAATCGTAAGCCATATAAGATTGATTTTGCACAGGATGCCATCTGCTGGTCGCAGACTCCGGAAAAATTAAGTGAATTAGGCAAGCAGCGGAAAAGATGGCAGAGAGGATTGTTCCAGTGTATGTGGGGACACCGTAAAATGCTGGCAAACCCACGGTACGGAGCTGTAGGACTTTTATCCTATCTTTATTTTCTGCTTTACGAATTATTGTCACCATTTATTGAACTTTTGGGTGTACTTACAATGGTTTTATCTGTGATGATGGATATGCTGAACGTGAAATTTATGCTGGTATTTCTTGCATACTATGCCCTGTATGGTATTTTACTCACATTAACTGCATATTTTTCAAGAATCTATACCATTGACCAGAGGTTTTCTTTTCGAGAGCTGATCCTTGCTATTACTGCTTGTTTTTTTGAAACAACTTTTCTCCGCTTTTATCTGGAGTTTGTCCGTGTGACTGCATTTGTGGGATACAAGAAGAACAAACTGAACTGGGATAAACTGGAAAGAAAGAAAATGAACAGAATATAGTTTTATTACTATGTCAATTTATCTAGTAGATCAAATAATAAATAACTGGCTACATTTTACGAAACGTCTTCTGGTGAAATTTCATCGGGCTTATAAGTCCAATGATAGACTACTGGATCTGCATTTACTTCATCGAAATATTTATAAATTCTGTCTTCAAGTTCCTGCTTTGTATTAACTCGAATTCCCTTCAGCATCTGCTTTGTCATCTTGCTGAAAAAGCTTTCAATCAAATTTAGCCAGGAACTATGGGTTTGTGTAAATACAAACATGTAGCGTCCTTCTGGTTTTGTTGCAAGGTAGTTCTGAACCTCTTCTTGCAAAATATAACCATGTATGTGCTGCATGTGGAAGAACCCCGAAAGATACAGGGTTTCAGCAGGATCATAAAGTGCCGAGACTTAGAGGGGGAAGTGATGAAATTTCAAATTGGCAACCATTGTGTGATGAATGCAATAACTTTAAAAGTACTGCTTGCAGAGATTGCCAGTTAGATTGTGAAACTTGTTGTTGGGCATATCCTGAAAAATTTAAACCTTTTCATATTCCTGGAGAGTTAGTTAAATGTTTGCGCGAACATGCTCAAAAGCTTGGCAGGAATCCCGATGAATTACTCACTGAAATTATTACAAATTATATTGAAAACCAAAATTAGAAAAACACACAGACTCATGGTTAGTGTAATAAGGGTCTGTGTGTTTTTCTGTTATAGAGGAAGAGAGTAATTATTGTTATGAGGATCAGTGCGGTATTTATATTCCTGTAATTTTTCATCTTTGTTAATCAGCATAGAATAGATAGTCTCTAAGAGGAATGGCAGATAAAGATGTTGTATGTTATAATCTTATAAAATGATGAAAAGTGTAGGAATGGCAGAAGAAAAATTAAATGTGTTATATACCATTGACGATAAAGAATTTCCATCAATGGATTATATAAATGTACTTGAAAAAATGGAGAGAGTATGAAACTTTTTCTGTAAAATAATGTTTGGAAGGTTCTTCTATGATA
>NZ_QUKM01000029.1:0-5304 GCF_003481245.1 Blautia sp. TF10-30 | reverse complement strand
GGCAAGTTCTTTTTCGGTTCCAAGATAGCAGCATTGAATTTCAGAAAACTCTTCAACTATGTGAAGGGTTTAGGACATTACGCTCAAAATCCGGTACTTGTATAAAATCAAGGAAGGGAATACCAGCGTATATCCGAAGAAATCCGGTATTACACTACAAAATATGAATTTTTCAAGGTGCTATAGAAATAGAGGACAAAGTTATTTATGGTTTTGACCCTAACATCATAATATAAAGCGGGGAACAAAAAGAGATGGGATGGATATGATGGATCGGATATCTGCCTACCGGGAACTGATTCGGAAAAATATTGATTACGAGAACTACCCGCCGATCTATAACAAGCAGGAAGTGGATGAACTGATCGATCTGATTGTAGAAACCCTAATGCTGCCGCCGGATGCAGGAACAATTCGGATTGGAGGAAAGGAACGTCCTGTTTCGATTGTAAAAAGCATGTTCCTGAAGCTGGATAAAGATCACATCTGTTATATCCTGAAGTGCCTGCACAATACGGAAAAGAAAAAAGAGTAAAAATGGCCGTATCAAAAAAACAGCCAGCGAAAAAAAGGCAGAAAAAGAAAAGCAGCTTGTGGATCATAGCGTTGATTGCTGTTATTTTGCTGATTCTTGTTGGAGTCGTATTTTTGGTACTGCCAAAATTTCGAAAAGAAGCTGCACCGGAAAAACCGGAAACGATCAAGGTGGAAGCTGCAGAGAAAAGCTATGCTGCCGGAAGTCGGCTTTCAGAAAAAAATTTCCGCGTATACGGAATATCCGGGAAACAGAAACAGCTTCTGGATGCAGATACATACAGCGTGTCACCGGCTAAAGTGCCGGCACATGGTCACGGTGTTACCGTAGAGGTTTCCTCCAAGGCATATCCGGACATCAAGGCAGAGATCACAGTGCTTATTGACCGTGATGAAAGTGTCCGGTACAAAATTGGCAGGGAAAATCCAGATGATGTGGAAGCCGTCCTGTATTCCAACGGGGATCTGGAAATAACCGGAAAAGGAAGCGTCCGGAATTTCAAATCAGATTCTGCGCCGTGGAAGAAAGATTCCGTTCAACGGCTGACCTGGATTGATCCGGAGGCTGAAGTGGAGAGCATGGACTACTGGTTTACAGGAAATGACGAATACCTGGAAACATTGTGCCGCATTCCGGACACAGTGAGAAGCATGGTGGAAACATTCAAAAATGCCACAGCGATGACCAGTATGCCGGATATGTCTGGTGCGGTCCGGCTGGAAGATATTACATCCTGCGCAGAAGGGTGTACTGCACTGGAAAAGGCCATGGAACTTCCGGGAAATATAAAACAGGCAAAAAAAGCATTTTACGGTGATACGGCGCTGATCGATGGAGCCGATACAACAGCCTGTATGCAGTTGGAGAACATGGATTCTATGTATTACGGCTGTGTGGCCCTGGCATCTGTCCAGATTCCGGACAGTGCGAAGGAACTCTCGAATATCTGCAATGGCTGCGTCAACCTGAAAGAAGTGCATATCCCATCAGCTGCACAGAAAATGAACAGCAGTTTTTTCGGATGTACCGCACTGGAATCCATAACCGGTGAAATCCCATCTTCCTGTACGGATAGCGGGAACCTGTTTTCCGGCTGTAAGTTCCTGAGTGGAACACTTACCGTTTTCTGTACATCCAAGACAACCCTTTCAAGCTCGTTTTCGGACGCTGCAACGGCTGGAACAGGATTAACGATCAAATTTTACGGTACGATGCAGAAAAATCGCAGGAAACGGCAAATACGGGCTTCTACGGGGGAACAAAAAGTGCGGATGAAATCCTGAACGCATTGAAGGCATCCATGGAAGCCGCATTCAGCAGCGGAAGCCATATTACAATAACAACAAATGCAGATAAAACAGAGGGGTGATTAGAATGTAATAAAAATGCAATATGAAAAATAGCAAAAGACTCTTGTAATTACGGAATTGGAAAGGTAATATGATAATATGATTCCAAAAAATGAAAAAGGGGGAGAAACCATATGGACATGAAAGAGCTTCGAAAAAATGCAGAAAAAGTAATAGCAGAACGTTTTCCGAATTTCAATTTTTCCACACTGGACTGGGGAGAGCTTGATCCATTCTATCTGGAGCATCCGGAAGAAATACCGATTGAGCATGAGTTTATTGGCTACCGGCAGGATGGTGATGTAGCGGAAGATTACCAGGGAAATCTGTATCTGGTTCTTTGTGATCCAGGAATCCACCCGATCGGAAGTGTATGCATGGAACAGTCCGAACTGGACGATGCCGTAAAACTTGGAAAACGGGAAGATTATACCGGGGAACTTCTGGAAGAAATTCCGGAGTAAAAAGTGAAATAACAAAACAAGGAATCCCGTGTCAAACGTTGACATGGAATTCAAACAGAAAAATCGGTGTCAATGTTTGACACGGACGGAGGAAAAAGTATGAGAAAAAGAATCGCAATGGTACTTCTTGGCCTGAGCCTGGCAGTAGGTACACCGGCCGCAACAAATATGTTCCCAACAGTTTCTGCCCAGACAGTACAGGCAGCTGGAAAAACCGGATGGACGCAGGAGTCCGGAACCTGGTATTTTTATAAAGACGGTGTAAAACAGACCGGCTGGCAGACCTGGGACGGAAAAAAATATTATCTGAATGCAGACGGAACCATGAAAGCAAATGAGTGGATGATTGATACGGATGGATCGGTTTACTACTTCCGCAGCTGGGGTGGAGCTTACCTGAACTGCAAGGCAAGAATCAACGGCAGAAGTTATACATTCGGTGCAGACAGTAAGGTACAGGGTTCCCAGTGGGTTGTAAAAGGTGGAAAATGGTATCTGGTGAAAGACGGAAAAATTGCAACGGGCTGGCAGACCTGGGATGGAAATAAATACTACATGAATAGTGATGGAAGTATGCGCTCCAATGAGTGGAGACTGGATGATACAGGGAAAATCCGCTATCTGTGCAGCTGGGGCGGCGCATATAAGAACAGATCTGCCAAAATCAACGGACGCTCCTACACTTTTGATGGTAATGCTAATGTAACCAACATGCAGTGGATCGTGATGGATGGACAGTGGAAACTGGCAAAAGATGGAAAAATTGCAACGGGCTGGCAGACCTGGGACAATAACCGTTACTATCTGAACGCAGACGGAACCATGAAAGCAAATGAATCTTTCACGGACGGGGGAAAAACCTATTTCTTCTGCAGCTGGGGCGGAGCTTATAAAAACTGCTGGCAGACCTGGAACGGAAAAAAATATTACCTGCATGATAACGGTGCAGCCTATCAGAATGAGTGGCTGAAAACCGGAGGAAAATGGTACTGGTTCCAGGCAGACAGCACCATGGCAGTGAACACAAGCTTTACATACAAAGATAACCTGTATTTTGTGGACGGAAACGGAGTTATGCTTTCCGGATGCTGGAAAGAAGAAAACGGAGCAAAATACTATATCCGGAGCTGGGGCGGAGCCTGCAAGGATATGCAGATGAAAATTTCCGGAAAGACATATTATTTCCGATCAGACTGTAAGATGGTAACGGATCAGACGGTAAACGGAAATTACTACGGAAAAGACGGTGCGCTTACAACAAAACCGGAAGCGAAACCAACAGAGACACCAAAGCCAACGGAAACGCCAAAGCCAACGGAAACGCCAAAGCCAACGGAAACGCCAAAGCCGACAGAGACACCGAAGCCGACAGAGACACCGAAGCCGACAGAGACACCGAAGCCAACAGAGACACCGAAGCCAACAGAGACACCAGCAGAAACCGTTTATGCAACAAGCGTAACAATTACACCGAACAGTAATCTGGAATTAACTGAAGTTGGACAGACACTGCAGCTGGCCGCAACCGTATATCCGGAAAATGCAACCAACAAAGCGGTAAAATGGACTTCGGATGATCCGGAAGTAGCAAGTGTAGATGAAAATGGACTTGTAACGGTTCATAAAAAAAATGGTATGCGAAAAGTTATTATCTCAGCTGATGCAATGGGATCTAAGCCAAACGGAGGTGTTGTTGGAAGATACGTAGAAGTAAAAATTAATATCCCATACACCAACGAAGAGGCTCTTGGAATGACCGTTTACGATCAGGAAGTTTCCAGAAAGATTTTCGATCTGGTAAATGAAGAACGTGTCAAAGAAGGACACGCAGCCATGATCTGGGATGATAAGCATTGTTATCCGAGAAGCGTTGCCGCTGCCGGATACCATATCATGAGATCAATCACACAGCCAGGATACGGAACTTCTGATAATCTGGCCCTGCATGGTGGCAGACAGAACGGCTGCGGCGGTGGTCTGTCATATACAGATTCCGATGATCTTGCCCGCCAGATCTTCAACCTTTGGATGTCCTCTCCAGGTCATAAAGCAAACCAGATGGATGATTATAATGCATATGGAGCAATCGCTGTAATGTATGGACAACCGCAGGAGTATAACGGAAGAAAAATTGTGAATTTCTCAGCTGTATTCTCATTTGCAAATCAGGATCTTGACTTTCCAGCTACTTGGGAACATATGGACGATGGTATGAGTGATGTACTCGGCATGACAGAAAACGATTATTATCAGATTACAAACTACTTTATTCGATAAAAAAGAATCCCCTCTCGTAGACGAATCGCGAGAGGGGATTTGTATGTCGAAGAGGTAGTAAAATAGTCGATGATATGCTATACTGAATCTAATCAGATCAGAACGTGATAGGGATAGTCTGATGGTTGTCCTTTCTGGAAACAGAAAGGGGGTAATGCCAATGAATACAATGGAAGTGTTGACGCTTTTACTTGTTGTTTTTGCGGCGTTATCTTACATAAACTTCCACCGCAAGTAGAAAGAAAGCTATTCCCTACCGCAAATAGGGGATAGCCTATGTCTCTTGTTGCTCTTTGTAATAATTTAGATTGTTTCAGAAAGGCAACCACCGACACTGGTATATCCTTGATTGCTTCTGATTTGATTATAAGCTGCCGGACGAAAAAAGTCAAGCAGCATGGGGGATGCGCAGAGTTTTGTGTATTCCTTTTTGTTGAAAAAATAGAATATTCTGTCTGGACTTGTTGTTTTTGCTAAGAAGTCAAGGTAACGTTTATGAAGCGATATTTCAGAGACGTTACCTTTTTTATAAAAAAATCTGTGGTTTTAGACGATAAAAATGTCATCTTTTTTGAGAAAATGTCATGTTCTTATATGAAACCAAGCAATCAGTGTGCCGTTTCCTTTCTGCATGAGCAGTGTGCCAACTGTCCGTAGCAGGATCAATGCAAGCCGAAGA
>NZ_QUKM01000028.1:0-5503 GCF_003481245.1 Blautia sp. TF10-30 | reverse complement strand
GACAAACGCTATTGTTACTTTTTTCTTCACAACCATCACCTCCACACACAAATTCCGATTTGTTACTCACATGATATCATATTTTTTCTTCAATTGCATTTTCATTGAAAAAATCATTAAAACTTCCAATGTTTAATATAAATAAAGCAATATAGTTGCATCCCTACTCGTATTAAGAGCTGAAAAATAAATATAAATCCTATATTAATGAAGAAGGAATGGAAGAAAAAAGCATCTTTTGAATATAGAATACCTAATATATTTTGTACATTCAAATTATTTATTGGAAACAAATACAAAATTTTGTTACCTACCCCTGTTTTTATCATTTGCACCAGCAATAATGGTAATATATATACCCCTAATGAAACAGCTAATACTGACATAGATGAATGCATAAGAGCTGATATTAACAATGTTACACTCTCAACAAATCCAATACCAACTAATTGCATGACAAGAATTAAAAAGTATATTTGAATATGGTTATATTGCAAAGGGAAGTCAAATAATCCCAACGACAAATTTGTTTGTATGTCTGAATTCCATCCGCTCATATCATACATTGTAGAGAAAACACCTATGTTGACCAATTGAAAAATAATAAATAAACTCACTGTAATAATACTTGTCGCAATCAATTTAGCAAATATCATTTTGTTTCTTCCATATTTTGTAACTAACAGAATCTGATTGATATTTTTAGAATTATCATCTGAAAACACTATGGAAGATACCAATATTGTAATTATGGACAAAAGAGCATATATATATCCAAGTACTCGATATAAGTCTGTCCATGGAACATAATTTCCTAATGTCAAAGGAGTATCAAATTTTTTAAATCCAACCTCGTCCAATGAATATAAATCCACGTCTTCTATTGTTAATCTTTGGCCTTTATTAACCTGTTCAATCATTTCTGAATAAACATTTTCGGCATCTTTTGAAAAAAAAGTATCTCCCATTTCCCAATAAAATGGATAAAAAGGCTTATTAACAACTTTTTGCTCTTCATTCTCTTGGAAATTATTCATAGAATCAGACAGAATCATTTTAACTTTTTCATCTGTAAACTCTCCAGAATATTTTTCATCTATTATTACATCGAGGCTCTTTTCAAACCCCTTTTTCTTATTACTCGCTTCACTCATTGATAGCTGTGAATAGTGATACCCAACAAAAAAAATCCCCAGAAGGACTAAGCATCCTACAACAATCCCACCAAATACAGTTCGGTTTCTCAATATTTTCCCAAGTTCAAACTTAATTAGCGATGTCATACTCTCATTCCCCCTCTCTAAAATAAAACAAATACAAATCTTCTAAAACCGGATCAACTTGTTTCGCATTTGCAAAAGGTTTTTCCCTTGAAATAAGTCGAAGAACAACTCCGTCTTCTCCATATTTACGATTACTTACTGTATATACTTGCTCAATTCGATTTACTTCTTTTTCTGGAACCAGGCATTCCCATACACACTTGTTAATATCTTTCAACAAATATCTTATTGTGCCTGTATTTTCAATTCTACCTTTTTTTAGAATAATGATTTCATCTGCTATATATTCTATATCTGATACAATATGTGTAGACAATAATACTATTTTTTCTGATGCAAACGAACTTATCAGTTTTCTAAATTTAACTCGCTCTTTGGGATCGAGCCCTACCGTAGGTTCATCTAATATTAAAATTTCCGGATTATTAATCATTGCTTGAGCGATACCTAGTCTCTGTTTCATTCCGCCAGAATACTTTCTGATTTTTTTATTTTTCACATCATCTAAGCCAACCTGAATCAATAAATCTAAACATCTCTTTTTTGCTATTTTCCCATTTAAGCCTTTCAATGAAGCGATATACATCATAAAATTTAATCCTGTAAAATCAGGATAGTATCGAAAATCTTGTGGTAAGAATCCAAGAATCGAGCGATAATATTCTGCTTGCAGAGCAATATCTTTATGGTCATATTGTATATTTCCACAATTTGCTCTCATCAGTCCACAAATAATACGAAATAAAGTTGTTTTACCCGCCCCATTAGCACCTAATATTCCGTAAATTCCAGGAGTAAATCGATACGACACATCATCAAGCACAGTTACATTCCCATATTGTTTTGTTATATTATTAATAGTTAATTCCATACTGAAGCTACCTCCCATTTGATTATTTTAGTTTGAGAATATAAGATAATCCCTAATATTGTCGTTGTAATGAAATATGCTATTCCCCAATAAAGCATTCGGATTTCATATATTTTAAAGATATTTGCAATTAAAATAACTGCGACACAAATACTTCCCGATATACACCATAGGAAATAATTATGTAATTGCTTTCTCCATATAGTTATAAGCGAAAATAAAATAATGCAAACAATATTGTATGGAACAAGTACATAGACTAATATCTGATACAAAGGCAAAGATACTATAGATTTAGTCATAAGAGAAAGCAAAATAACAATTACCATATCAATAATGCCAAAAATCAATAATTTCATCATAATATGTTGTCGCAAATCATATTTGAATGTCTGTTCCAATTCCCACATTCCTGTAGTAAAACTTTTGAATAATTCATCTAAAAAAAATAAAGCCGAAATGAATATTACACCTGTAATGCATAACATTATTTCACTTATCGGCTGTAAATTTTTAAAATTTAATGCCATAGTTATCCCTGATAGAAAGATGAATAATTGAATTATCCAAGTATGAACATGTATGAAGCGAAAAGTTGACAGGAATAGCTCAAAGTAAGAATGTCGACTCATTCCAAGTCTAATCATTATTTCATATCCTAATTCGATGGTTTTTTCACGTCCTTCTATATCACCTTCTAATTTATAACCAGCCAATTTCGATATAATATCTTTTTTATCCATCATAAAATTCCTCTCTTTCTAAAACTTTTTCTAATTTTCTAAGGCCTTGATAAATACGTGACTGTACAGTAGATACCCCCACGCCAGTAATTGTCGCAATATCTTTTACCTTTAAATCGTGATAATACCGTAGTATCACAACCTCTCGTTGTATTTCAGGAAGTAAATCAAGTGCTTTTTGAACCGTTTCTTTTCTCTCATCATGTAATATTTCATCAATCAATGAAGTGTCTAAATCAGTTGTAAAATTATCTGTGAGTTCTATTTGCTCAATATGTCTTTTTTTCAAATAATTATTGCAAGTATTGACAGCCATAGTGTATAGATAATTTTGAAATTTTCCTATGAATCGGTATCTAGGTAAACTTTCTACCAATTTTAAAAAAATATCCTGTGTTAAATCAGAAGCTATATCGCAGTCTCCATAACATCTGCGAACACAATAAAAATACACACTATCATAATATTTATGTACTAAAATATCCCATGCATCAGGATCTCCCATCTTAATTTTGTTTATTATCATCCAGTCTTGTATCATATCCATCACTTTTCTCTTAATTATTCTTCTCTATATATAAACAACTAACCTTAACAAATCATTTAAAAACACAAAAACTTTTTATATTTTTTTATATTTTTTTACAATATGATAAACTATTCTTCCCCTCATGAGCAAGGGATTAGGAGTTCCCTGTGGCGGTTAGTATGCAGTAGTTCGATTATCCTGTAAGCGTGAGTTTTCCAAACTTATCGGATTCTTGGTAGTTGCCTTAGTAGCCGTTGGTCTTGTATTCAATGCGTCCGGCGTAAAAGATGTATTGTTACAGTTATTCAATAAGATTATTGGAGCATAAAATTAGTATTGCTATTGTGCGGACATTTGCATATAATAAAGATAGATGGAAATACTACTCACGAAAGGAGATGTTTTATATGGCTACAAAATCAGCAAATTTATATGCAAGGATTGAACCAGATGTCAAAGAAAAAGCAGAAAGTATCCTGTCTACACTTGGTATCCCTGCTTCCAGTGCTATCAATATGTTTTATAAACAGATTATCTTACAGAGAGGACTTCCGTTTGAAGTAAAAATACCATCTGACAGACCTGTTGATATCAGCACATTATCAGAAGCAGAGTTCAATGAAGAATTGGAGAAAGGATATGCGGATATGCAGGCTGGACGGACAAAAAATGCGAAGAAAGCATTTGCTGACATTCGCAAGGATTATGGCTTATGATATATGAAGTAGAATTATCCGAACAGGCTGACAGTGATTTGAGAGGGATTTTTGAATATATTTCTTTTGAATTACAATCGCCGGAAAATGCAAGCGGACAGCTTGACCGTCTGGAAGAACAGATATTAAGTCTGGATACGATGCCGGAGCGTTATCGAAAATATGAAAAAGAACCGTGGAAAAGTCGTGGACTTCGTGTATTACCAGTAGACAATTATGTGGTACTTTATATTCCAGACAGCGATAAAAAAGTTGTAACAATACTTAGAGTAATGTATGCCGGACGGGACATAGACAATCAGTTAAATCTCCACACAAAGCAATAAAGGATATGATTTAAAGCAGCCTTTCATTTATGATCGACTGCTTTTTTCATATTCAAAATTAAAAAGAAAGGGCTGAATTACGATGGAAGAATGTAGCGTATTGATTGAAACGACCAAATCAGCAGAGGATAAAACCTCTCGCTGGTTCGATTTACCCATTGATTATGAGCTGTTCCGTGACCTGCTCGGCGTGGAAGCTGACAGTGGCGATTATCAAATCATTGATATGAAGCTCCCCTTTGCTGGCGACATTGTAAGGACAACATCTGTCAGACGGTTAAACAAGCTGTACTTTGCTTACACGGATTTATCGCCAGAAGTTCAGCTGGCTTATAAAGAGTTGATTTCCTATTGTGGCGGTGTAGAGGATTTATTGCAGAAATCAGAAGAATTTCTGTTTTATCCAGAGTGCCACAACATCATGGACGTTGCCCGTTACCGCTTGGAACATAACATTGATTTTTTTGCTCTCTCCGAAAAGGGAAAGAAATATTTTAATCTGGAAGCCTACGTCCATGAACCGGAAGAAAAAGGACGTTATGCGGTCTGCAACAATGGTATGTTCAAGCTCTGATGGTGGGTATTGCTTATGGCAGATTTTATGAATACGATGAGTGAAAGGAAGTGACCGCTTATGATTGATGATATGCAAGTCTATATAGCCAATCTTGGCAAGTACAATGAGGAAGAACTGGTCGGGGACTGGTTCTCTTTTCCATTGGACGAAGAAGTAATTGCAGAACATATCGGCTTAAATGCAGAGTAGGTAAACGTCTCTTTTAATCTCCATTGTTATACTCCCCATTTCCGTGCATCTGCACACTTTTTAGTAATGAGATTCCATCACAGAACGACCTGAATTTCAATATGTATTCCCATTTTATGTGCATCTACACACTTTTATGTAATGTTGATAAATATATTTTCAGATTTTTTTATTGCAGTGTTTATAATCGACTACTCCAATCGTTATTATAGGTAAACAACAAAAAGAAGATGGTTCCGATGTTTCATTAAATATGTTCGTTAGTCTTT
>NZ_QUKM01000027.1:0-14086 GCF_003481245.1 Blautia sp. TF10-30 | reverse complement strand
GATTATGGCATAACTTGAAGTGAATAAAAAGGTACTCAGGTTCTACCGTTTACTATTAATGTCAATCTCTTTTCTCTTTAATTTGTCTTTTATAATTAACACCCAGCTTCTTCCCGCCTCTTCTAAGGTAACTAAAGAACTAATCATCCCAATTGCTGCTGCCAAATCCATTTACTATTCACCTTCTCCCAATTCTTGTATCTTCTTCCTACTTTACACCGAATCAATAAATTGTTCTCTATTCAAAATACCAACTGTTTCCTGCATTCACATTCCCCTTTGCTCTTCAGATAAAAATTTGTCTTATTAATGTATCATTTATTATGCATTACGAAAAATATAGTCTTATTAAACTATTCTTTCAAAGTAATATCTCTCATTATCCTTTGTACTTCCTCTGACCGTATCAGCATCCTCATCTTCTCATCCCCACCTTCAACCTCAGGCTTACCACACCTAAGATTATCCGTATGCTCTGACACACAACAATCTTTATACCAGCATTCACCCATAAGAGTCCCTTTAACAGACCACTTTTCATTTTGTGTAAATTCACCAACCAATGACTTCATCACACGTTCTGTAGAATATCTCTTAAATCCAGCTATGTACTGTAATGTTTTCTTATCATCAATCCTTGATAAATCTATTCTGTGATTCTCAACTGCCGCCAAAACTTTATCACGGATTTTTATTTTATCGGTCTTTCCAGTGCCTGTCCATTCTACCAACTTATCAAATGCAAGAATCAGGTACTCAAAACAAATCATATCCAGAATTACAATCTTTCCTTCCGACTTATCTGTTATTGATTTCAACATACGATACTTATTGCGAATGTCTTGATTGTCAACCACATAATCAAATGCAATATAGTATTTATCGTCATCTTTAATATCCAAGTCTATTAATGCATCCAATAATCCCTGATTGCTCCCTTTACTCTCAACTACAAGTTCATTGTCAGAGAAAAGCCGATTAACTAATTTCCAGAAGTGAAGTCCTGCACCAGTATCCTCTGCCCATAAATATCTCATATCACAACTCCTCTTCTAGTGTTATCCTATTATTATCAAACTTCAACACCTTAAAGCTCTTATCAGACACATTAAGTCCGTCACAATTTCGCAAGAAGAGCATATACTGATTTGATAACTCAAAATTAATAAATCTCCTAACATCATCATTAATCAAACAATCTGCATTATCTATCACAATAAAACTATCTCTGCACTGTTTGATTGCCACTAAAAAATCATCTGATTTATAATTAAACAGCTTGATAGCCTTGTATTCGTCTGTCAATCTTATATCTTCAAGCATTTCATAAAGTACTGTTTTCCCGGTACCACTGTCTCCACCAACAAGTGTAATTCTGTCATCAAATTCCAAATCGTATGAAAATGGATCAGCTTTGAATCTAACATTTTTATAAATCATCTGCCTCTCTCCTTTCATATTCATTACTCCACCATGCATTATAACCTCTGCCACCGATAACTATATCAGAATCATTAAATCTGATTTTGGCATCATCCGGAATATCAAAAAGCGTTGGTCTTGACATATAAATCTTAATATTATCCATAGTAAAAAGTATTCTAAGTACATTCGGTCCACATTCCTCAACATTTACCACTTTATCAGGATGCTTTATAATATTAAGTAATGTCTTGCAACCTGATGATAAATTTCGAATTGTACCCAAGCCATATTTTGTTTCTATATGCTTATCTGGCGTCAGCTTAGCCGCATCCACTTGTTGAATCAAATCAATTTCTTTTTGTGACATCTCTTCATTGCCTGTATTCAGGTTAAAATATAGGTCATTCTGAAATATCCAATCCTTTAAATTCTTTTTTTCTGTATAGACGTTTATCATTGATATTACTCCTTCAATTTACTATCAATTTTGTACCAATGTCTTTTCACCTGATTCCGAATACCACTCTCAAGCACCTTACTTTGACTAAATATCTCATCCGCTTTATATGCATATGTTAAGAAATTCCCATGATCCTTAGAATACTTACTTGCCCCTAAATGTGTATACGAATGATAAATTGCTTTCTTTCCAGCATTAAACGATTTTTCATCCGTGTTCTCTTTAATTCTTTTAATTTTTCTATATGCTCTACAATAAAACTTAAATAAACTTTTATCCCTTATATGAACAATTCTACCATCAAATGTAAAACCAAGATAATTTATAAGGTTACTTTGCCCCTTTATTTTTTCTATTTTCCCATTATTGTAAAAAAAATGCTCTGTTTTATCCTCATTTAATTTTAAATTAGGAATACCATCTCTGGTATCATATATAAATTTTGAAATTTCCTCATTTCTTCCACAATTTATCTCGTTATGGGTCATCGGAATAACAACTATTATATCATCACAATACCTTCTATATATTCCTTTCTGAGAAGTAATAAAATCATTAATTCTTTTATCAAAATCTATCATATATACATTAGCATATACAGCACTTATAGATGAACCTTGCGGAATCTGATAATCTTTACTATTTTTATGAAGATACTTCTTTTTAAAATCATGAAATTCATCTGTTTCAAAATATTTATCCAACTCACGCATATCTCTTCTAAATAACCCTTTTTCAGCCTCTATATCCTCAGCTTCAACATATGTAAACTTTGTAATATTCTTATAAATTGCATAATCAGCTACATCCAACGACTTTTCACCAACCACACATTTAATTTTTTCCTTTAAATATCTATGATCAAGATTATCAAAAAATTTACTAAAATCACCAACAAAAATATAAGCTGATTCACATTTAGCAATATACTCAAACACTTCTTTTGCAAAATCAATATTGCATTTTCCTGGTGAGCAGTTTCTATATGCTGTTGAAACACGACCTATTCCTTTTGACTTCATATAATTATTATATTTGCTATTAAGACGATTTCCATAGTACTCATAAATAAATCTGTCAATGTGTGCTGCATAGTATATATCCCGATTTTTTTCTTTAATAAACTTATTTCCTTCTAAATCATTTGTGTATTTGCTGCAATCCATTTGAAAGTGGATAAACGGATAAAAACCGTGCCTACTAACCCAATTAATATTTTGAACACTTTGCTCATAGTTAGTATGGTATTTCTTTTTATCAAAGTGAGTATAGAATTTATCTTTGTATATTTGTTTGCTCATTTTTTCTCCTAAAAGCTTACTGATTAACGACCGGTAGATATCAAATATCAGTAAGCATTAAAATCAATTGGACCTTGCTTTCGCAAGGAACTCTACCATCCTCCAAATACGATGTATTGTATAATATTATTAACAGCTACTTTAATTCACTGGTAATAGGAGGTCATACAATGGACAATATAATTCTTAATATCATCAACTGTATGCTATTAATTCTGTTCAAGAATATTCTTGACATAGAATACGTAAAACCCTTATAGCTATTTCTATAAGGCAAAAGCTATTATTAATCTGTCACTTGATAATAGTATAATACTACTTTTTATATCCATATGGAATAGACTCCTCAGCAACTCGCAACATACTATTTTCTGAAATATAATCATATATATGTCTATTAGAGCCTTTGTACTCTTCAATTGAAGCGGATACATCTGAATGCTCCTCAAAATTCTCCACCTGCTCCATAACTTTCTTAAATACTTCCGGGCTATATTGTGGTGGATAACCATTCTTAACTAGACAAATCTTTATTTCCAATTTCAACTGATCTCTTACATTTTGATTGTTAAGCCAATCAGCAAAAGAAGATTTTGTATCAATGATTTCCTTTACCTTTATTGCCAAGTTTTTGCACTTATCATTGATTACAATACCATCGACCTCTTTATCCGTTCCATACTCAAAATCATATTGGTCACGCATAGAAATCAAAATATCATAAAATGCCTTTTCTTCAAAAGTAAGTCCTATTTTTCGAAAGCTTTCTCTATTTTCATTCATTGCTCTTAGAATAGCTAACGCCTGCTCTGTTGCAATTTTAATAATATCTTCTGAAACCTGTTCCTGTGCTTCACCTGCTTCTTCCGCAGAAAGATGTTTACGTCTCTCATGGTATTCTGCAATAGTCTTTTCCAACATTTCCTGATATGTCTTTGCAGCTAATCTGTTAACTTTCCCATATTCCTTAATCTGTTTACGAAGCATTTTGACAAGAAGTTCGAGCTTAGTTGCCGGCATCTTAACGTCAGATAACTTTTCAAAATATTCTGGTGAAAAAATATCCTCTTCCTCACCACTCTCAAGAATGCTCTCAACCTGATTATATTTTAATGCTTCCTCCACCATCTTAGAAACTGCACGATTCATACTGTCAGTATCCACTTCACTTGTTCCACACATTTTACGGACAAAACCTGCTATTGCCATAAAGCATTGTGCCAAAGCAGATTCTTCTTCTCCAAGATACCCTGAAGGCTGACATATATCAAATGCCATTCTCATAGATTTAACAGTCTTCAGAAAATATGTTTTAAAAGATACTGTCTGAGAACCATTTTTTCCTTCTGACTGCAACTCTTGAGTTGATACAAAAACATATTCTGCTGCTTTGGCAAGAAGCCTGTATCGGTCAATCGGATTGCATTCCATATTTATAAATGGTGTTAAATCATAGCCTATAAACATATTTTTTAGCTCTTCCAATTCTTCCCTAAATACCGATGTAGCCTGCTCAACATCATCAGAAGTTGGTGCAACCGAGCTATTTCCGCCATATAATTTCATGGCTTCACGCATATTATCACGGATTCCTATATAATCAATCACCATACCATACTCTTTTCCTGGATACTTTCTGTTTACACGGCTTATGGTCTGTATTAACAAATGCTTTTTTAATGGTTTATCATTGTATAAATATGTGAGACACGGAACATCAAACCCAGTAATCCACATATCTACAACAATAACTATACGAAAGTTTGACTTTTCTTGCTTAAAAGCAGCATCTAACTCTTCGGAACGTTTATCATTCTTAACGCCACCAAGATAGTTATACATATCCTGCTCATCATTTTTTCCAACACTAGATACCATTGCAATAAGTGGCATAGGTTTCAATTCATTTAATTCTTCATCTGTTCCATCAGTACCATCCGGCACTTTCTTTTCTTCAAACCATTCAGGATACTTATCTTTAAATTTCGACAATAAAGCATAAGCAATCTTTCTATTAGAACAAACCACCATTGCTTTCTGTATTCTATTCGGATCTGCATCACAGGCTGAAACATAATGATTATGAATATCTGTAGCAAGACGCTCTAATCTGGAAGGTTCCCCAAGAATTATTTCCATAGAACTCATTGCCTTCTTACTTGCTTCGACATCTTCAAAAGTAGCACCATCATCAGCACACTTTTTATAGTAGTCCTCAATCTCTTTTACCTTGTTTTTATCAAGTAATACTTTTGCAATACGAGGATGATATTTAATAGAAACAGTAAGTCCATCTGCAACAGCCTGATCCATCGTATATCTATCAATTTCATCACCAAAAGTCTGATATGTTTCTGCAATAGGTGTTCCTGTAAATCCTACAAATGTAGCCTGTGGAAATGCCTCTTTTAACACCTTTGCATATGGCTTTGATACCATAGCTTTCATATTCGCATCCGCATCTTTACTGAATTGAATTTTTTTAGAGTGTTCAAGCTGAGTTCTATGTGCTTCATCAGAGAAGCATATAATATTCTGTCTGTCATTGATAAGACCTATTTTGTCATCTTCCCTATCACAAAACTTCTGAATAGTGCATATATAGAATCCACCACTTTGTCTTGCTCCAAGTTCCTGTCTTAGTTGTGTTCTATTCTTAACAACAGAAACCTCTCCAAGATTAAGGAATTCTGTACTCTTTGTAAAAAGCTTCGCCCCCTGTTTTTGCAATTCATCTCTATCGACAATCAATATAATCGTTGGAGAACCTATCTCTGAGATATCTGTACAGCGTAATGCCAACTGACGTGCCAAAAATGCCATCGTATAAGTCTTACCACATCCCGTAGCCCCAAAATATGTACCGCCTCTTCCACTCTTGGTAACAACAGAATCTACAATGCTTTGCTTCAGAAGCCTCGCAGCAAAAAACTGTGGATAACGGCATACAATTTCCACTTCATCACTATCATAAATACTATCCTGAAAATAAATGTAATCTCTAAATATTTCCAAAAAACGCTCAGGAGAATAAACACCCTTAATCATAGTTTCTGTTTCAGCAAATGGAAGTGTTGATACAGCATCTCCATCATTAACACGTCTCCAGGCATAAAAATGTTCATATGGTGTGCGAACTGTTCCTAATCTGGTTTTAACTCCATCAGAAATACAAGCTAAAGGACAGTAATGCAACAAATGAGGTATATCTCTCCAATAACGAATATTAATCTGCTCCCAAGCATCATAAATAGTCGCATTTGCATCAGCAGGGTTCTTCAATTCCATAATACATAATGGCATACCATTCACAAAAAGAATTACATCCGGTCTGCGGTTCTCTTTTTGACCATTATTTGTATATTCTACTGTAAACTGATTCACCACTCGAAAGACATTCTTAACACCATCCTTTTCAAAGTTAATCAGCGGTATCATTCTTGCAATACCATCTTTCGGAGTAAATTGGATACCATCCACCAACCAGTTGTATACCTTATGCAATGTTGCAAAATCACTCTCTGCACCCACAAGACGAACAGTATCATAGATCTGTGTCACTTCATCTTCTGTCAAATCAAGATTTCCATCTGCTATAAATTTCTTGAAATCATCCTCTATCAACACATCTCTTTTGGTAACACGAGAAAGCTTATTTCCAGAAGTATATTTCCATCCCTCTGTTTCTAAAAAGCCAATAAAGGCATATTCGTATTCTGATTCACAATAATGACCATTGTATTCTTTTAATCTAGCCATAGGCTTATGCCTCCTTTGCTTTTCTCGCCTCTTCTATAGAACCTTTAATTAGTATTGGGCAAATATCTTTTATCTGTTCTTTAAGTTTTTCGTTAATATCTCTGCGTTCATTATATGCGTTATATATTTGAACAATTGATTTTTGAACATTTAAATCCGGTACTGGTATTTCAATTTCATAAAAACGATCCATATCTAAATTTGTTCGTATACTTCCGTCACTCATAAACCAACCTAGTCGATCAACTTCTTTACGCAAAAACCACATCATTATATATTCCACCAAAACACTATTATCTTTTATTTCCAAGACCGTATATGCCGGTGAAATGATTACTGGTTCATCTTTATCAAAAAGTGCTATTCTAATACATTTATCCCTTCCTGTCTGCATTCCAGAAAAGACAAATTGCCCCTTTCTTACAATCTTATATTTAGATAAATCAACCCCATTTATATTTGCAACAGATGGCATAAATTGTTTAGTAATGTTTATTCCTTGAACATCTTTTATCTCACTATTTATGTTTCTACAATCGACTTCTTTGAAAACTTCACTTATCTTTTTCTTTTTCGATTTATGCTTATATTTATCAATTAATACTTCAAATGATAGTTTTAAATCGTTTAAACCATTTTCATAATTTCCTTGATTTTTAAGCATAGTATTATAAATATCAACATATTTTTTTTGAACAGAAATATTAGGCAAATCAACTGTCATATCGCATAATGATTCCCATGAAAAAACTTCTGTTGAACTTCCCCAAGACTGAAAGCAAGCTTCTCTATCCCATTCATCACGTTTAAAATGCAAGAAAAGATAATCTGCCAAAACAATATTTTCCATAGATTTTTTCACTCTAAAAGCAATATTATTCCAGCTAATAATAAAGTTTTCTTTACTATTATTGTAGCCAAATCCAATTCTTTTTCCGTGAGTTCTAGGATTATAAATAAATTCTCTCGGATGGACTACAAGGAATTTAGATAAGTCTGTTCCTGATACATCAGCTTTTGTAGGAATGATTTCTTTTGTAATCGTCATTCCTCTTACATCATCAGGACCATATTTCAATTCTGAATTAATTTCTTGTACTAATTCTATCAATTCTCCAATTTTATATTTAATCAATCCCATAACCAATCCCCCTAAATGCCTCTTCCAGCATTTGCTGGGATTTCTTTTCCTGCTTTAATATATCTTTCATCTCAGATTGAATGCGAGTCATTTCCTTTTCATAATCAATATCTAAATCATGGTCAATAAACTCAATATATTTGCTTGGTGTAAGTGCCCAGCCTTTACTTTCTATTTCGTCAATACCTACACTACGATAAAGTTCCGGTATTTCATAATTTACACCATCGGTACCTTCAGATTGCCATGTATGGTATATAGCAGCAGCCTTCTCAATCTGCTCTGTAACCAAACGAACTTTCTTTTTACTCTCGCCTTTTACTGGATTTTCTGTCCATTGGCGCAAATCCATAAACAAGATTTCGTGCTCACGACTACGAAGTTTTCTACCGTGATAGTTTCCACCCTTTTTATTCTGATTTAATATCCAAAGCGTTACACTGATATCTGTAGTGATAAACAATTCTCTTGGAAGAACTATAATTGCCTCCACTTTGTCATTCTGAATCAGTTTCTTACGGATTTCCAATATATCACTATCATTTAATGCTCCATTTGCAAGAAGAAATCCTGCCACTCCATCTGTCGGTTTTAAATGCGAAAGCATATGAAGAATCCAAGCATAATTTGCATTACTTTCTGGTGGTGTCTGATAATTATTCCAGCGAGGGTCATTTTTTAAATTATCGTTATACCAACCTTTAAGATTGAACGGTGGATTTGCCATAATATAGTTAAAGTACAATCCCTTGTGCAAGTCATGGGTAAATGATGAATCTGCTTCATTTCCAAGATTATGGCTAATCCCACGCAACGCTAAATTCATTTTAGCAAGGCGATATGTAGCCGGTTCTTTTTCCTGTCCATATACATTGATACCATTTAAATTTCCCTGCTTTGACTTAACAAGTTCAGCACTCTGGATAAACATTCCTCCTGAACCACAGCAAGGATCATATAAAGTTCCATCATATGGCTCAATCATTGCTGCAATAAGCTGTACTACATCATGAGGTGTATAGAATTCTCCCTCCTCTTTTGTAGCATTTACCGCAAACTCTTTAAGAAAATATTCATACACACGTCCGATAAGATCCTTTTCCTCCCCAAACGCTTTATGACTAATTTTATTTACTTCATCAACAATCTTCTTTATATCATTCGCAGCCAGATTACGTGCTGTAAATGTACCTTTTACAAAACATCCTTTTAATTGTGGATCCTCTTCCTCAAGTCTTTGTAATGCTGTATCTAATGCAACATTTAACTTAGGAGCAGATGTATTGATAATTGTTGACCATCTGGCTTCTGGCGGTAAATTATATGTACCATCTGCAAAAGTAGCATCATCAAAGAATGCTGCTCTGATATTTTCATCCTCTGGATCCAATCCCTGTTCTTTAAGCGTCTGCTTTAGTTTTTCAACACCATCCTCATACTTTTCCCCAATAAATCTTAAGAATACAAGTGTAAGCATCATATCCCTTTTCTCAAAAAATGAGCCAGAGTTACGCGCTGCACGTAAATAATCTCTACAATTAAATAAAATACTATCTATGTTTAATGCCTTTTCAACAGTTTTCTTCTTCGCCATATTATTTTTCTTCCCTTTCCTCGTCTGGAACAAATTCCATAATATCCTGTATATTGCAATGCAATACATTACATATTTTTTCCAGAACCTGTGTATTTACATGCTCATTCTTTCCTAATTTAGCCAAAGCATTTGTGGTAATTCCTGCCTTTTCTCTAAGGTCTATCTTCATCATATTTTCATCTATTAATTTTTTCCATAATCTGTTGTATCTGATTGCCATTGCTAATCCCTTTCGTATCATCACAACTATTTATTACTTCTTTAGTATATCATTTAAGTTGTTCTAATTCAATCTTAAATTGATTTTTTCAATCTATAATACATCTGATCCTATCCAACCTATATTTATAGAATAAGCAGAGGAATTACCTTCCTCTGCCCCTATTCCGCATTTTATCTTCTGCCTTACCTTTATCAACATCTCTGCTAGCTGCTTCATCATAAATTCTCTGAAACTCTTCATAAAGCCCGTCTCCATCTAGCTTTATCTCCAGCCTTTTCATTACTTCCGAGAACAACCTTATGCTGCCGCCTACATCAGCAATATCAAATCCAAATACATCTGCCTTAACCGGATCACTGATATTCTCATAACCGCCAAGCTCTGATATCCTCCTGACAATCCAGCCAACTTTGTCAACAGGCTCTTTTTCTTCAGGTTTCACAAATCCACTTCTACTTGTTACATCAGTTATACTTTCATCCATTCTTGTCACATTCACATCAAACGAATTATAAATCTCTAATATTCCTATGCCATCTAAATCAGTCTGTTGTTTTTTCGCACTATCTGTTTGCTCTTTCTGTCTTCCTATTTCATTCTGAATATTGTAAGGATTCATCACCTCAACATTTGTATCAAGCTCAACAACTGCTTCCGTTGTTCTCTCAACCAGTATATCCTCTTCCATCCCCGGTATCTCAATTTCCTTATCACCAACAATCTCTTCATCCTCCGATACCGCATAATATGCCGTATACAAATCCTCTTTCATAATACCTTCCATAAGCTGTAGCTGTTTCTTAACTTTCCTTTTCTCCATTTTCAGCTCATCCAGTTCTTCCTGCACTCCCACATGCCACACCTGATATTCCCGATACTGCTCATCTGTCTTAATCCTACGTTTCCTGCTGGAGTTTTCCTTATATATCTCCTGCTGTCTGTCTTCAATCCGCCGCATCTTTTCCTGCTGTTCACTCCTGTACTTCACAAGTCCCGCAACATCCTTGATATCATTATTCACAAGCAACAGATACTCGTCCTGTAGCTGATGAAACCTCTTCAATTCTTCCGTATACTTTGCCCCTCCAACCACAAATCGTTTCTGCTCCACAATTCTCAACCTATATAGCTTTGCATAAAATCGTTTCTGGTATGGTGATAGCTTCGTCCTGTGCAATCCTCTACTATCCGACGAATAAAAATAAGGCTTTGTCATCCAAGGCATATCCACATGATGTATCATACTATCCTCTGTAAACATTTCATCCATCTTTGCCAGACTATGATAATATTTAAATCCTGGTGCCTGCACTTCCATCCACGCACCTTTCTTGAACACATACCCCAGACTTCTCATCTGATAGCTGAAATGTTCTACATTTCCTGCCGCATACGCACACATCTTAGCATCACGAAGTATAATATCCTTCATCGACATTTCCTTTTCCCACTGGTCTCTGCTGATGTTCTTAGGATTTTTGCTATACTCTGCAGGCATTATTGAAAGTCCCAGCTCATCACAATATTTATTTGTAATCGGCTGCAGATGATTCTTCCAGTTGCCCTTAGGCGAATTATATTTCCTGCCTGTTGTTATACTTACGCTGTTCCATATCAGATGCCCATGCATATGTTCCCTGTCGGTATGAACCGCATACACAGCCTCATAATCATCACCAAGTACGTCCTTTGCAAAATGCTCCAACACATACATTGCCTGCTCTGCCGTTACTTTTTCTTCCGGCGAAAATGATATGATCACATGATCCCCCTGTCTCTTACCAGTTTTATGAAATATATTCTTTGTCTCTTCCATCTGCTCAAATGCCGTATCCGGCAGGCAGTTAATACCGCCCACCAGTACACATTCTTCTGTCTTATCCGGATTCTGGATATATTCCAAAGCATTCTTTAAATGCGATGCCGGATTTCTGCCCTCTGATTCCATGATATTCAGGATCTTTGTAATCGCCATACTCCCAACACCTCCCGAATGTTTTCTTTACATCATCCAGACTATCCTGTAACTTGTCAATATCGCTGTAATACAACCTTCCCTGTGAATTGCCAAGCTTTACTGCCTGATTAATATTATTTGCAATACCTGCTATGATACGAATTGCTCTTGCCCTGTCCTCAGGATAACT
Source organism: Blautia sp. TF10-30 (assembly GCF_003481245.1). Classification (NCBI taxonomy): domain Bacteria; kingdom Bacillati; phylum Bacillota; class Clostridia; order Lachnospirales; family Lachnospiraceae; genus Blautia; species Blautia sp. TF10-30. Next base: position 2,033 of record NZ_QUKM01000027.1, on the reverse strand, counting down.
TGTATCTATGTTGCCGCCTGTCCGAATCAATTCTCTTATATAGGCACTTGCTGTTATTCCAGTTCGTTTAAGTGCTGCTTTCAGAATATCCATATCTTTCTCCGACAGTTTTACAGAAATCTTATAATCTTTCCTGTCAGACTTGTATCTTCTCTTTCCATCTGCCATGCGTTTCTCCCCTTTCGTAGTTTTCTAATGCTGCATCAAACCAATCTCTTTTTATCTGTACCATTGCTTTTTCATCCTTTCTAAACTTCATCCTGTTTGCTTATCACAGAATCCTCAACTGCCGCTTCATAATCCTTTTCTTCTGCAACCTTACTCCGGTTACGCTGCGGCTCATAATCCGAATTGTAATAATCTTTGTAACCATAGATTTTCTGTTCAAAGTACTTCCGTGGGCATTTGCCCCGCATGGTGAAATAACCTTTTGCCTCAAGCTCTACATTATATTCCTTTATAATTGCATATGCCTTTGTCATCCCGATACCAAGCATCTGGCTTATCTCACCTGCATCTATGAATGCTTCCTTTATACCCTTCATGCAACTCCTCCTCGTTAATCTTAGTACACTTTTGTGTTCCTTGTAATTCGTATTATATAGTACACATTTGTGTTCGTCAAGTATTTTTCATAAATTTTTGTACACAAATGTGTCCCAATGTGCTAAACTATCTCTATACCCACAAAGCACAAAAAGGAGAAACATTATGACTGTCGGAGAAAAAATCAAATATTATCGGAATATACGTGGAATATCACAAGAAATGTTGGGAAATCTTTCCGGCATAAATCCGGCTACTATCAAAAAGTATGAGTATGGTATTCGCAATCCAAAGCCGGATCAATTACTGAAAATCACAAACGCTCTTGGCATCAGCATTAATCTATTCATGGATTTTGATATAGAAACTGTATCTGATGTACTTTCTTTACTGTTTAAATTAGATGAGCAAGTAGATATGAAATTTGAAGCAGAAAGAGATGAAAATGGAGAGTTTATCCCTTCTACTGTGAAATTTTCTTTTCAGAACGCTGCTATCAACAATAAACTTTGCACCTATCTTAAAGTAAAGCAAATAAAAGAAAATCTGGAAAACTCCAAGAATAAATTGAGTGCCGAAGATAATTATGCAGAAACTATCACTGAGATTGAGCAGAACATAGAAGATATAAAAAATCATCTAGTAGATGATAATATGGTTGTCAAAAAAGGAACCAACAGAATTACTGTAAAAGTATTTCCACAATAGATATAACCTCTCATTCTACTATGTAAAAGACCTTTGACTATTGAATTTACTCTATGTAAAAGCATTTTGATAGAATCATTTACTAACATTTAATACGATATGTCTAGGTCGAGAGAAAAAACACGTAAAAAGGAGGACGCGCATTGGAACTGTATAAACAGATAAAAAGATATCGAACAGATATGAATTTATCTCAGGAAGAACTTGCAGAAAAAATATATGTCACAAGACAAACTATTTCTAATTGGGAAAATGATAAAAGTTATCCAGATATTCATAGCCTGCTACTGTTAAGTTCAACATTTCACATCTCTCTTGATCAACTAATCAAAGGAGATATTACTACTATGAAAGAAGAAATTAGCAAAGAAGCTATACAGAAATTTAATCGTGATGGAGCTATTTTTACAGTACTTTTAATATTAACTGTCATTGCAGCTGTGCCATTGGCAGTATTTTTAGGATATTGTGGATATATCGTTTGGGGAATTCTTTTCTTAATTACGATATATTACGCTTTAAGAGTAGAAAAGTTCAAAAAAGAAAATGATATTATGACGTACAAAGAAATTGTGGCATTCACCGAAGGAAAGCAATTAGATGAAATTGAAAAAGCACAAGAAAAAGGAAAACGTCCTTATCAGCAACTGCTTTCAGCTTTACTAAGTGCCACAATCGGATTTATTATATCTATGTTTTTTGTTTGGTTGCTCAAATCCTATATTTGTAAACGGTAGAACCTGAGTACCTTTTTATTCACTTCAAGTTATGCCATAATC
>NZ_QUKM01000026.1:0-17087 GCF_003481245.1 Blautia sp. TF10-30 | reverse complement strand
GACAAACGCTATTGTTACTTTTTTCTTCACAACCATCACCTCCACACACAAATACCGATTTTAATGTCTCTATTATACCATAATGATACTATTATAAAAAAGGAAAAAGAGCTCCTTCGAGCTCTTTTGATTCAGTTCTGTAAACTTGAAGTTATAGTGCAATCTTTTTCCATTTTCTAATCTTGGTTCTAAAGGTTCCGAACGGAGCAACTGTATTAACATGTATGAATTTGTATACTTCCCAGACAGCTGTTTTAGTTGCTTCGTCAGCCCATTTTCTCATATGTGGTTTAAATAATTCTTCCTCACTCAGAGAATCAATCATTGCATAAATAGAGTTGATATTCTCATTCAATCTGTCTTTCAATTCTTGCAGTGACAGCTGAGCATATGTATCTGTGAACCATTGATATAATTCGCCAAGCTGATTCCACTTAAAATTATCCGAAGGAGTTTTAACAGGAATACCCGTTCTTTCGTCTGATTCCCATTTAATAACAAGAGTTGTCCAGCCAACCTGATAAGCAAGATTTTCTGCCGGAGTTCGATCGATCTCATCAATTCTCTTATCTTTTAAATGCTCCGGAATATCATTAAATTCTGAAATATATTTTGCAAAGCTTTTATTTATCTCGTTTTTAAGCTCGTCTTTATTCTCATATGTTCTCAATAGTCTATCTCCTCAGCTTCCGATTTTCCAGTTTCAAAAACAGGAATTTATTTGGAAGATTTTATTATCCATTCATCAAGAAATTTCATTTGTTCATCCGTATGAAACCAATGCTCTCCATTTTTCATAATAGAAAGTGTTGAATTAGTCCTCTGTACAAATTCAAATATCGTTCCATAAGCGGTAAGATTATCTTTTTCACCATACAAAATGTGCGTTGGGATTTCCCATATAATAGGATTTTCTCTTGCATAGCAAAGATAATCCCATGAAAGAGTCTCTCCAAAGGTTGTCTGAATTTCTTTTTTCTCTTTGAGTTCATCCTCTGTAACATTTGCCCAAATCATCATATCAGCAATAAGCCTTTCCATATCTACAACGGGCGAAATAAAATATGCTTTCTCTATTTGCTGATTTGATAAGGCATTGATAGCAAAATACGCTCCAATGCTATTGGCAATTACTTCAACCGTCTTGTAGTTTCTATAAATTGAATTAAAAAGTAATGGAAATTCTTCTTTTGCTTCCCATGGAAACTGTGCAGTATAGTCGAGACCAATCACATCACAATTACTAAAGAGCGGTTTGTAATGAATAGCTTCTTCAGCATTACCACCTTTTCCATGTATATAAATAACTGCTTTATCCACAATAGTTATCCTCCACAAATTCAAATTTTCCTGTTATACAAACTGGGAGTTGTTTATTTCTTCTTTTTCGGTTTTGGGGCTGGCAGTTCATCATACATTGCATGAAACAAGCCTGTCAAAAATTCCCTATTATCAACTTCATCTACCAACAACATCTCTTTTGCTCCCTCATAGGGTAATTCATACGGAGCTGTCGGCATATAACTAATTGCTGATTTTACTGGTTTAACAAGTAATCTATCATCATAGATACCGCCTACAATCTTGCCACGATAATAAATAATAAATTCTCCCATCATAGCTCGATAAGTAATTTCTTCTAACTCAGATAGCTGCCCTAAAATAAACTCTAAGTATTCCTTGCTTGATGCCATATTTCCACCTCAAATTCATATTTCTCAGTTTCAAAAACTTGAAATTACTTAACAATATGTGCTGTAATGATTGTATAGCTATATGAATTGATAGTAATTTTGATATTTTCAACCTCGCAATACCAATTTTTACCCTGTTTGTATATATTGCAATTTTTATCTAATACCTTATTTTTGCAATACTCAACAACATCTGCTGTATCTATTTTTAGGTTTCTTTTAATTCTATCAATTCCCATTTCGGTTGTATGAATTTTATCAATATTATCAAGCAATATCTTTTTATCTTCCATTCTTTCTTTTCCTCAACTACCGATTTGCACATCAAATCGTTTTCTTCATTCTATCACAGTATCATATTATTCCGCCATCAATTTTTCGAACCAGGTATCCATGACAATAATAAACTGGCCTGCGCCTTGCCATTCTTGCAGCATTTCATCCAGAGTTTTGTGTTTCTCATATTTCTGCACATACACCCAGGTGGCTATACCACTGGCCTCAGAAATAATTCCTGTTATGATCTTACGCATGATGCCCTCAAATTCTGCGATTTCCTCTTTTGAAACGATGTCATAGAGATTAGGAATCTGAAAATCTTCTTTCCCACAGTTCTCATGTACATTAATCAACTCTGCTTTCACCCTTTTTCTGGATTCCTCGGGTAATTTCAAATATTGCCAAATCATTGAGACCACTTCGGAAGGTGTGTCTTTTTTGATCGGTGGTAACTGAATAAAATCATTGTTTTCGCTCATTTTCATATCCTCCTCACGATAAAATAAAATCAATAATACTTTCTCTTGTCATATCCAGTACAGTGTCTACAAACACTCCTGCAAACAGGATCAGATACAGAATTACACTCAGCGAAAACAGGAATGCAACCTGTACCCAATCATGGTAACAGTATGCAGTCGCTATAATCAACAAAGTGAATATAAATCCAAGGATTCCTCTGACAACCGCATAAGTCTGTACTGTCATCTTCACTGCCAGGCCGATCACAAAAAGTATCAGCCATACCGGCAGTAATAATATCTTCCCAGCAAGTTTTAAAATAAACATGTGCACCTCCTATCTTACCAGTCCTGGCATATCATGGTTCACTTCTGCCTGATAATACCCATTCATCGTAGACGGTGCATTAAACAGGGCTGCTAATAAATATTTCTTGATGTTCTTCACCTTTGTGGTGTTACCACGCATACAGTGTAAGACATACTCGATATGTGAATAGGTCAGCATCAGAAATTTTTTCTTCACCAGAGATGCCGGATACCAGTTGCTGGCAATCAAGATCTTGTCATTTTTACACATCACAGTTTCTACGATCAGGTTCACGACTTCATCTACCTGTCGCATATCGTCATGATGGGTTATTTCCAGTGATTCATAATCAATGGTCTCCTTGACAAGGTTTTCATAAGCCTGATAATCCTCAGAGCGATTATCGCTATCACATCTTTTCTCATCCACAGATATGATATGATTAGATTTATTATCATTCATTTCAGTATCACTAAGATTAGTATTATTAGGGTTTGAAATGTAAACTTCTTGAAGTTTGTTTTCGGGACTTCTAGAAGTTTGATTTTGGGACTTCATGAAGTTTAAATTGTAAACTTCTGCAGTCTCTTCATTTTCCACAGAAGTTTGTTTTTTAAACTTCTCTAATTCCTCTCCAAATTTTTTCTCATCTGTTTTCTCAGGCATAAAGGTTTTTACGTAGATAACATTCACCTTTCCAAATCCCTGTCTACGTTTCTCAATCAGACCAATTCCTGTTTCGTCATCCAGTTCTCTCATGGATTTGATGGCTTTATTTCTGCCACAGTTCAGTAATTCCATGATATCTTCGATGGAAAAGTAGATATATGCTCTGTTTTTGTCGTCAAACCACTGATTCTTGATGGAAAGAGACATTCGATCCAACATCAGTCCATATAAAATTTTGGCATCGCTTGATAAATCTTTAAAGTAGCTGTCTGTAAATAATGCTTTTGGTATGCGGTAGAAGCTGAACTGATCAGCTTCGGTACCGTAAAAATAATTAAATGTCATTTTTTTCTCCATAATTTCCTCCTTTCGTTTTCTGCTAAGAAGTCCTCTTTTTAAACTTCTTTGACTTTGTTTTCTTAGCTTTTTCTATCCTTAACAGGACTGTTCCTGCATCCATTTTTCTAATAATGATTCAATTATCTGTTCCATATCTTTGGCTGTATAATCATCCGGAAAATACTTTGTCAGTTTCTTTTCTGAGAAAGTAAGAGACCGGGATACTTTCTTTGCCATTACACAATTATTGAAAATCGATAACATCTGGATCTGATTGATTGGTCCATCATTCAGCTGATTTCTAAGTGCTGCAATCTGTTTTGGTTTGATAAATCCTGTGTCGCAGATATATTCGTAAATCCATCCCTGTACTTCCTTATCGATGTAAGAGATATCTACAGCAACCGTGAACTGAAGCTTTTTGTTATCTACCAGATCAAGAAGTTCCGGAATAAGCTCTGTCAGTCGGATATAACGAGTCACCTGCACACTGCTTATTCCAACTTGCTCACCCAATAATTCTCGTGACTTTTTACCTGACTTGTGTTCATTTTGTACACAAGTTAAATCTGTTCTGATTCCCTGTCTTTTCATTGCATCAAGTTTCATCTTGTAGGCAAAGGCTTTCTCACTCGGTAACAGTTCCTCTCGCTGAATGTTAGCGTCCACCATCGTCACAATGGCATCATCATCTGATAATTCTCTTACGATTGCCGGAATAGTTGTGAGTCCTGCAAGCTGTGCTGCATGCATTCTTCTGTGACCGGATACCATTTCGTAATCTTCGTTTTCATCCATACGGAGAAGTACCGGTGTCAACACTCCATTGATCTTTACGCTCTCTACCAGATCCTGCATCTTTTCATCATCCAACACCTTGAATGGATGATTCTTAAACGGATGGATCTTACTGATCTCTATCTCCATTGCAGATTCTTCATTTACCACACCGAGCAGTTCATCAATACTTGCCAGCTTAATCTTTTCACCACTTCTATTTTTCATTCTTCAAAACCTCCTGTGTTAAATTCATATATGCCTCAGCAACTTTTCCCTTCGGGCAGTGCATGTAGATACTTTTTCCTTCCGCACTGGTCTCAGCAGCTTTTACAGACATCGGGATCACATTTTCAAATACCTCAATCTGACTTCCGTAGGTTGTATGTACTCTTGATGCAATGTCCCTTGCGTAATTGGTTCTGAAATCTACCATAGTCAGGAGAATGCCCTCAATCGCCAGTTTCCGATTCAATCTTTTCTTTACTGTAAGAATGGTCTTAATCAGCTGTTGAAGTCCTTTAACAGGCAGATATGCGGCCTGTACAGGTATCAGCACGGAATCGGAAGAAACCAGTGCATTGATTGTCATCATACCAAGACTTGGCATACAGTCGATCAGGATATAATCGTATCGGGATCTTATCGCATCGATATATTCTTTCATGATCATTTCTCTGCTCATAACATTTCCCATCGTTACTTCCAGTGCGGAAAGCTCAATATTTGCTGGAAGCAGATCTACATTTTCCTGATGATGTAAGATACCATCTTCCAGATTAATATCTTCTTCATTGATAACATCCATCATCATTGTTGCCAGTGTAATTCGAAGATCATCCGGTTCTTCATATCCAAGACTTGCTGTTAAACTCCCCTGCGGATCTGCATCAATCAACAGTACTTTTTTACCTTCTCTTGCCAGTCCAATACCTACATTTACGGTTGTGGTGGTCTTGCCGACTCCACCTTTCTGGTTTACTACGGATATAACTTTACACATGATTTCTTCCTCCTTTAACTTTCCCATGATTCTTTTTTCCATAATTTCAGCAGTGCCAGTATTTCCCGTTTCATCATTGCCGGTGTATAGGAATTTGGAAAATACTTGTGTAACTGCTCGTTTGTGAATGCCACTCTTGTGATCTCACCCTTTTTAACTTCACACATGATTTCTTCCATCTTTTCCAGCGATAACTGTTTTTCTTTACTCAGCTGCTTTATCCGCTGAGCCTGTGAGAGTGACGGAATCGCCTGTGCATAATCCATTGCTTTAAGCAGTTCTCTTTGTTCATTTTCTTTCAGTGCTGCTATTTCCACAGCCGGGCAAAAAGAAATAATTTCATCATCCAGCTTCTGCAACATTTCTGGTATCAGCTTTGTCAGTGAAATATAACGCTGCACTTGTTTTGGGCTATCACCACAATCCTCACTGATAATATCTATCGAATGTTTTCTTGTTTTTTTGTGGTCAACTTGGCTCTTTTTTCGACCACTTTTTCTTTTCAATACGTCATTCTTTAATTTGTAAGCAAAAGCCTTTTCACTGTAGCTGATCCGTTCTCTATGAAGATTCGAATCCACCATGCTTAAGATGGAATCATCTTCACTTAATACCCGGATGATCACCGGTACTTTACGGTATCCAAGTTTCTCTGCAGCATGTTTTCTTCTGTGACCGGATATGATTTCATAGTAGCCATCCGGTACCGGTCTGACGATCAGCGGATTTAAGATTCCATATTTCTCAATGCTTTCCTGCAGAAGAAACATTTCCTTATCATCTTTCACCTGAAACGGATGCTCCTTAAAAGGGCGGAGACGTTCAATCTCAATTTCTATGATTCTTTCTTCTTTTTCTCCTGATTGTCTGTTTGCATCAGTCATCTTGACTCCTTTCCTCCAGGATTCAGGAAATAAAAAATGCCTGCCTGGAACTTTTGTTGTAAGAAAAGTTCCAAACAGACATTGCCGTTTGACTATTAGCTGTAGCTAATAGAATTGAATACTGTTTCAGCTAATTTATGTTTGCAGGTTTCGGAGAGATTGTTTCTTTTCCTGCCTTTTCTCTGATTTACATCCCCAAATAAGGGGTGACAACAGAGCGGAACCCAAATGTTAGCTGGACTCTTGAAAAACCATGTTTGCAAACCGGTGATTTTGATTAGCTGTCAGCTAACAAAAATCGGATTGTGTTAGCTGGAAATGGATCATTTTGAATGGAATTTCATGCCACGAACGTGATTAGAAAATAAGAAAAGCGTTCGCTGTCAGCTAATCCAGCTAACATTTTCGAACGCTTTGAAGCCCGTCGCCAAGAGGATTTGAACCTCCGACCCCTCGCTTAGGAGGCGAGTGCTCTATCCAGCTGAGCTATGACGACACATGCCGCAAACCCTTGATTTTACTGGGTTTCTGGGATTTTTCCCTTCGGCCATATATAAGATTATCAACTCTTTTTCGAGTTGTCAATCTACAGATTTTTTTACTTTGGTAACATTAGAACGTTCCCCAAATTGGGGAATGCTTTGTTGTCACCTTTGGCATTTTTCAGAATAGATTCGAACTGAAAGTTGTTTTTCATTTTTTCCCTTTGGGGAATGCCTCGGCTTTCTCTTAGGAGGGGGACGCTCTATCCTGCTGAGCTACAGAAACAAGAATTATAAATGTTTCAGCCAGGTCAGAAACAAAAATATTATACTATATTTTTGCTGCTTTTTCAAGACGAAACACATACTTGCGATTCCGCAGTTTACTTCAGGAATTTTCCATTGTGAGTACCTGATAAATTCTCTTATAGGCTTTTTCATAGGTCCAGCAGCCTTCGACATTGTTGTAGTATTCATTATTTTTTTCGACAACATATTCTAAATCGTTTTCTGTTATGAGTCTGTATTTCATCGTACACCTCCAATGTTAAAAACAGTAATCTGCCAAAATCCAGAGGTCATTATATCATATTCCGATGGGAAAGGAGAAGAGAGTCTTACAGCAATGAATTAAAATAAAAAAAGAATCTCGGCAAAGCAGTCGAAAGGCTGTGACGCAAAGCTACAGGGCCTGTAAAATGGCAGCCAGCTGCGTAAATATGGAACATTTCTTATAAAATAAATAGGGAGAAATGACTCAAATGCACGGTAGGAGAATCTATGGTGCTTTTTTATTGCCTGCGAAAAGAAAATACGAGAGGAGGAGTTTGCATTTTCCCGCCATCCGGCGATCACCGCATTTACGAGCATGAACGTGGAGACACCGACCATCATGGCGTATCTGTTTGACCACCCGCTGTATCTGGTGGCACTGATTGCAGGTGTGCTGCTGTTCTGCTTGCGGAGGATAATGCACTGAATGCAGAGGTTGCGACGGAGCTGCTTGGAAGCTTCGGCCTTGTCGTGGACTGGGCGGAGAATGGTTCCAAGGCCGTGGATCAGTTTGAAGCGTCGGATCCGGGAAGCTATTTTGCGATCTTCATGGATATGCAGATGCCGGTGATGGATGGCATCGAGGCGACGAAAAAAATTCGAAACAGTGTGCGTGAGGACAATGATGTTCCGATTTTTGCGATGACAGCAAATACCTTTGCAACGGACCGCAAGCGGTGCGCGGACGCGGGCATATTCCGAAACCGGTGAATTTAAAAGAGATTCAGACGACGCTGGACGAGAAAGTGCGGACGGCATGCGCCGGATAACGGGACGGATTAATAACAGAAAAATTTGGAGAAGGGGCTCTACTGCTTTGGATTGCAGTGGAGCCTTTTTATGGTGTATCATAGGAAGTAAAAGAAAACAGGGGAGAATCACGGAATGGAAATTGCAGAAAATATCACATGGACCGAGGAACTGGAAAGGCTGGATGTGCTTCTTTCGCAGGGGCAGTTCGAGCTGCTGCTTCCGGGTGAGCGGTACGGGGGAGGAGAAAAGGAGATCTGGCTTGTCTATCTGATGAACGATGCGGCAGAGAGCTTTCTCGTTTTTCATGACGCGGAGCTGACGGGAACGTATCAGAAGGAATACGAGGGAGAAATAGATGCTGCACTGGAAAAAGACGGGGAGCAGTACGTTCTGATCGTGCGGCAGAAAGAGACGGTGTGCACGCTGTTTTTCAGCCGCCTTTCACTGGAAGTGCATCTGTTTGATTACGGAAAAACGGGTCATTTCTGGGTGGACGGATACGAGTATCTGCGGCAGATTGAGTTCCGTATTGCGATCCTGCGGGACAAGCTGGAATACCTCGGCGAGGCGTTCTGCACCGAGGAAGAAATGCGTCTGGCATCGCTGGCCAATTTCCCGCCGCTCAATTTCTGCTGCTACCCGGCCGTGCCGGATCAGTATCTCGTACCGTCATGCCCGTGGTGGGAAGCGACGGAAGAGGCAATTACGGAGATGAAAAAACTGGCATCGGAGGCAGGCGATAAAGTGCTGCTGTGGTATCTTGCACTTTATGAAAAATGGCAGGGAAAACTCCTCGCAAAACAGATCGCAAAACTGCTGCATACGAGCCGCCACGCGAAAGTCGTGGATTTACTGGAAAAAAAACTGGCCCGCGAAGCACAGAATTATCCGAAACGACGCTTCACCGGCGAAGAAGGAACCCAGATCCGAAAAATCCAGGAGCAGGCAATGAAACGGAAAAAGATACTGGAAGCCGAAGGAAAACGCGCATCATTGCTGCGCGAGGAGCCATTCTTTTATGCACGGGATTCGGTGGAATATAAGGTCCATCTGATGATCTGGGGAACGAGAGGGAAAGAGCGGGTTGTGGAGGTTGAGACGTTTAAAATTTCCAGAACGCAACGGCAATGATCAGCTCCTTTACGGATGAGCCGGAAGTGATTCAGTTTTAATACCAGTAGACAAGAAGTCCCCCGCTTCTAAAGTGGTGGGATGAATTGTTAAAAGAAACATAACGGCAGTGGCGGGCGGAGAGAAATCGGTATCCTCCACAGACATGAGGCAAGTCACAGTCGAACTATTTTCGACATGTCAGACTCCGTGAAAATACCGACTGTGAATTGAAACAAGGGATAAGGTAAAATAGAAAGCGCTTATTTGAGGCGGGAATGAAATCTCAAATAAGCGCTTTTTCTATACGCTGCCGCCAAGTCAGGCTGCGGGCAGTTTATAATATTTCGATGTATGCTGGCGGTAGAGCAGCAGCAATCCGCGGATGCAGAGCTCGATAGCCATGGCGATCCACATGCCGCGCAGGCCGAGCGGGGTGATGAGAAGCACCGCGAGACCGAGGCGGATGACCCAGATGCTGCCAAGGTTCAGAAGGCTTGGCACAAACGTATCGCCTGTTCCGCGGAGGGCTCCGGCGGCAACGATGGAAGCGCCGAAAAACGGCTCGGCGAGCAGTTCGATGCGGAGTACCTCGGCGGCAAACGAGCGCACCTGCGGGTCAGGAGTCAGAATGCTAAAGACGAACGGACAGAAGATCATCATCAGACCTCCAGTGATGGCCATCAGGACTGCGCCCATGGCAATGCAGATATTTCCGTAGCGTTTCGCCAGCTTGTAATTTCCGGCGCCGTAGCTTCTGCCGACGAGCGTTGTCGCGGCGGAACCGATGCCGTAGCCTGGCATGTAGCAGAGGCCTTCGGCGGTGACGGCGAACGAATTGGCCGCAATCGCAATGGAGCCGAGCGGGGCAATCAGCATGGTGGCAGCAACCATGGCGCTGTTCATCGCGATTTCCTGTACGGCAACCGGCACACCAATTTTGAATGCAGTTTTCAGAATTTTCGTATCAAAAACCGTTTTTTCCTTCCGGCGGAGACGCAGCCGCGGATTGCGGACACAACAGAACCAGGCACCCGTGAGGCTGATGACGGCGCAGGCCAGCATCGTTCCCATACCGGCACCCATGACACCGAAAACCGGAATCAAAAGAGCATTGAAAATGATATCGAGCACGCACATGACGGCATTTAAAATACTGGGCGTCACCATATCACCGCTGCACTGCAGGAAGGACGACATCAGCGAGTTGAGCTGGGAAAACGGAAGCATGATGGCAAACATCATAAAATAGAGCGTGGCATTCCGCCGGATCTCCTGCGCACCGCCGAGCCACCCCGGCAGCGGATGACTGATCAGAAGCCCGATCAGGCACAAAACAGCCGACACAACAAGCGCGGACGCGATGCCATGCCGCACAACATCCCTTGCCTTCTTGTCATGATTTCCCCCGATCTGATGCGCTACCTGAACAGAAAAACCGGCTGAAACCGCATAAATCGTACCGCTGAGGAGCCACGTCGTCGACGAAACCAGTCCGATCGCCGCCGAAGCATTCGCCCCAAGCGCGCCGACCATCGCGGAATCAATGTATTGCATCGCAATCGTAGTAATCTGTGTAAGAATCGCAGGCAGACTTAATCGCCCGACCTGCTGAATCTGCGGTTTCAGTTCAGTCCAGTTTATTCTATTCATCATTTTCTCCAGAACATGTATTTTATCGTATGGTTTTTCTTAAGAATGTAAAGATAAATGCGTATTTTACGCTAACATGTTTTGAAGAAAGTGTCAATCAAAAACGAGGTTTAATTTGACTTTTTTCTATGCGTATTAGGCATAGGGGCGGAGAGGATTCGAATTTAATTTTCCGGCGGAAGGTTGTTCTTCACAGCGGGGTTCGCCTGGGTCGTGTTGGTTGCAGTCGGCAGGGAATCTGTCGGGGCGACCGGGCTCATGAGGACGCGGCCGGTTCCGCGGTAGACGTTGACGAGGCCTTCACCGCTGACGGCGGATCCGACGAGGGTTCCGGTGGAGCGCTCTACGGTGAAATCAAGGTTGGAGGACCAGCAGACGGCGAGGTTTCCATCGATTTTCAGTTCGTCGTTTTCGAGTTCGACTTCGATCAGCTCGTCCTCAGGTACGTTGCTTTCGAGGGCAACGGCGCCTCTGCCGACGAGGCTCAGATTGAAGAAGCCTTCGCCGCCGAGGACAGCGGAGGAAATGCTCTTGCGGGCGGTCAGTTTGGTTTTGACTCTGCCGTCGCAGGCGAGGAACATGCCGTCCTCAATCGTCATTCCGGAGGAGCCCCATTTCTCGACATCCACAAGAATGATGTATTTGTAGGTCGGTTCCAGCACGAGATATCCGTCGCCGACGTACTCCGGTTTTACGGCAGATTCCTTTGTCATGGCGCCTTTGATGGCCTTTCCGAACAGGTCGCCGATCCCTTTGATTCCGGCGGTCGCCTGTACATGGCCGCCCATCCACTGCATCGCACCGGACTGGATAATCGCGGAGTGCTCCTTGTCCAGTTCAATGACAACCTGGCGGCGGCGCACATTCATTTTGCTCATGTAATACTCCTCCATGGCAGTCATCGGCGAGACGCTGGAATCCTGGAGATATTCCATGACGTGGAAATTTTCGATGGACTTGGTGAATTTCCGGTTTTCGTTTTCGAGATTTAAAATTTTCATAGGCACGTTCCTTTCTTTCATTAAGAAGAAAAATAGTGATCCGTCTTGTTTCTTTTATTATACAGGAAAGAAAGCAAAGAGCACAGAAAAATTTAGAAAAAAAGGAAATCTGGAAATCATGTTGTCCATTTTTCAGCGGAGTGATAAGATAAAGTTCAGAAAACGCAAGCAGTACGGTCAGAGGAGGAATTTATTATGAGTACAATTACTGTCAGAGATGCAAAAATAGAGGATGCCGCACGCATTCTGGAGATTTATGCTTATTATGTAGAATACACCGTCATTTCTTTCGAGTGGGACGTGCCGTCTCTGGAAGAATTTGAGAACCGCATGCGTGATATCATGAAAAAATATCCATACCTCGTCATCGAGCAGGATGGAAAAATCGAAGGTTATGCATACGCACATGCCTTTGTCGGCCGCGCCGCATACGACTGGTCGAGCGAGCTGACCATTTATCTCGATCACAATGCAAGAAAAGGAGGCCTTGGCCGGAGACTGTATGAAGAGCTGGCGGACCGCCTGAAAAAAATGGGCATTCTGAACCTCTACGCCTGCATCGGCTATCCGCAGGTCGAGGATGAATATCTGACGAAAAACAGCGCCGAGTTCCATGCGCATCTCGGATTCGAACTCGTGGGAACCTTCCACAACTGCGGCTACAAATTCGACCGCTGGTACGATATGGTCTGGATGGAAAAAATCATCGGCGAGCCGCACGCGGGACAGCCGGCAGTAAAATCATATAGTGAGATAAAAGAATGAGCACAATAACAACGTATACAAGAAAACATTTTGACCCTGTGCATCCCGCTCCGGAACTGCTCTGTGTGGAGGATTTTGCGCATGCGCTGCCGATGATCTGCCGCGGAAACGGCCATGTGACGACGTTCTGGTCAGTGGGAGAGCACTGCATCTGCTGTGCGAAAGAGGCGGCCGCGCGCGGCTATTCCCGGCGGCTGGTGCTGGCGTGCCTTCTGCATGACGCGAGCGAGTGTTACATGTCGGACGTGCCGCGGCCATTAAAACAGGAAATGCCGTGGTACCGCGAGATCGAGGACCATCTGCTTTCGGTGATTTATGAGAAATATCTTGGCAGTGATCTGACGGCGGAGGAGCAGCGGATGATGAAACAGATCGACAATGATCTGCTGTGGTACGATCTGACAAATCTGCTGGAGGAACCGCAGGCGGGGGATGCGCCGAAACTTCACATCACGCTGGACTACACGGTGCGGCCGTTTGCTGCAGTGGAGAAAGAATATCTGGAATTATTTGAACAGTATCAGTATCGGGAGACGGGCGATGAGAGAAGATAAAAACGAGAACCGCTGGGACAGATTGCTTCAGATCCACACAATGGGGCGGGACGACAGCCGGTCGGATCTGTACCGGTATCCGTATGAGCCGACCCCATACTGCGCGCTGGAGCGGATGGCAAACACAGGGATGATCCGAAAGGGAAATACGCTGCTCGATTACGGATGCGGAAAGGGCCGCGTGGATTTCTTCTTATCGGCGCAGACCCGGTGCCGGTCCATCGGTGTGGAGTATGATGACCGGATTTATGCGAAGGCAATGGAAAACAAAAAGGCGGCGGCCTCTGGTGCGCGGACGGAGTTTGTGCTGGAGAGCGCCGAAAATTTTCCCGTTCCTGTGGAAGTGGACCGGGTGTATTTTTTTAACCCGTTTTCGCTTGAAATCTTAAGAAAAGCGATGGCAAGACTGCTGGAATCGTACTACGAAAATCCGCGGGAGATCCAGCTGTTTTTCTATTACCCGTCGGATGCTTATATCTCGTATCTGATGACGGTGCCGGAACTGGAATTTCTCGATGAGATCGACTGTATGGATCTGTTTCCGGGCGGGGACAGCCGGGAGCGGGTTGTGATTTTTACGATTCAGGAATAAAAAGTTTTGTAACAGCAAAAACCGTGTGGAATACAAAAAAGCATGAATTATATTTGACGAAAGGGCGTTTTTATGAAATATCAGGTAATGCGAATTGAGGAAGACCTTGATTTCGGCTGTGAGGAGCGCGGTGCCGACGAGCCTGTCATGGCAGTTGTTGTTTTGAAAGATGAAAACGGAACAGAATCGCGCATCCGCCAGGAGGATCAGATGCTGTATGACTGGAACATCGAGGAGGGCGACACCGTTATTCTGAATGAAAACGGCGAATTGCGAAAAGTACTCTCCGGTGATTGGACGCAGAATTGCAATTCGAAAAATGTAGATACGACAAAATTCGTCAACATGATGCAGGTTGTCAAAGCCGGAAAACAGATCGACTGGATCTGCCCGTTCTGCGGCGGAAAAGTAGAACGACTGGAGCAGGAAGGCGGAAAAACCGTGATCGGATGCACATCGTGCGATATGCGGATTCAAATAGAAAATTAAACGATTTCGGCCTTTAAGGCCGAAAGAGAAAGGAAACACAAATGGTAAAACCAATTATGAGAGACGTTCTCTTCCTCGGACAGAAATCCATCCCGGCGACAGAGGAAGATCTGCAGGTGGGAAGAGATCTGCAGGACACACTGGCAGCAAACCGCGAGGCATGCGTCGGCATGGCGGCAAATATGATCGGCGTGAAAAAACGCATCATCATCGTAAACGCCGGATTCCGCGACATCATCATGTTCAACCCGGTGATCGTCCGCAAAAGCGGCCCCTACGAAACAGAAGAAGGTTGCCTCTCCCTGCCAGGCGTGCGGAAAACAAAGCGGTACCAGAACATCGAAATCGAATACTACGACTGGAATTGGAAAAAACAACGCCAAAAATTCACCGGCTGGCCAGCCCAGATCTGCCAGCATGAGATGGATCATCTGGAAGGGATACTTATTTAGATCCTACAGCAGACAGGAGGACAGTATGACAGACAGAGAATGAATGGTAAAAGGAATCATTTACAACCCGAATGTGGAAGAGCTGGCCAAAGAGCAGTCCGGCTATATGGAGCGTCTGTGGAAGTTCAACCAGCTGAAGCCGTCAGAGGGAGACAAGAAAGTCAAATAAATCAGGACAAATTTCGAAAATATAAAATTTTTGTAAAATAATGTCGAAAAAACGATTGACAAGTAGCGAAAAGAAACATATGATAATACCTGTCAATATACATATTCGGCAATAGAGGCGCGAAGGCTAAGAGTAGCTGTCCTGAGACAACGGGGTCTGGGACGGGCAGGGAAAGGAGCATTCGCCGAAACGGGGCAGTTCCCGAAAAACTGTCTGCGTTGGGGTACAGTCGAACAGGCTGTGCACTCTCACCGTACTGGTGGAGGAGCTATTGCTTCATGAACGTAGATTTAATGGAGCAGTGGTGAAGACCGCTGCTCTTTTTATTGTACTGCAGTTGGAACCGTGACAAAAGGTTCCAGGGGTGGAAATCTGTTTGGTTGGAGAACGAAAGACGAAACGGGTGTTACAGGATACGTCTGAAGAAAACTGTTGCCGGAAAAGAAAAAAGGGAGGATTTTGACATGATAGCATTTCTTAACTGGCTGGACGGTGTCCTTTGGGGCGTGCCGCTGATCGCGCTGATGATTCTGACCGGTCTGTACTTTACCGTTCGTTCTGGATTTTTCCAGTTCCGTCACTTTGGCTGGATTATGAAGAGAACCGGCGGAAAACTGTTCCAGAAAGAAGACAAAGCAAGTGAAGGAAAGGGTATGCTTTCCTCGTTTGAGGCGATTTCGACCGCTATCGGCGGTACCGTAGGATTCGGTAATATCGCCGGTGTTGCAACTGCAGTTGCAGCAGGTGGCCCGGGAGCCATTATGTGGATGTGGCTTTCGTCTCTGCTTGGTATGATATTAAAACAGGTTGAGGTTACCCTCGGCTGCTACTACCGTCACACCAACGAAAAAGGTGAGTACTACGGCGGTCCGACTTACTACATGGAGTGTGGACTTGGCGAGGAGCGCCACTGGGGCAAGCTGTGGCTGATCCCAGCGCTCATCTTCGGCATCGGTATTTTCTCCACCTTCTTCGTAACCTCTTCCAACCTGACCGCATCTCAGGTCGTAGCCGGTGCGTTCGGTATTGAGAATATCAATCTTGGAAGCTTCAAAGTAGAAGGCGTTATCGTGATGGGCGTTCTGCTCTGCATTCTGACCTATGTCGTTACAAGCGGCGGTACGAAGAAAATCGCAAGTCTGTTCAGCAAGCTCGTTCCATTTATGAGCGTTCTTTATATCTTGATGGGAATTGGCATGATCATCATCAACATCAACCGCGTTCCTGGCGTATTTGCAGCCATCGTAACAAACGCATTTACCGGAACAGCAGCGATCGGCGGTTTTGCCGGCTGCGCAGTCAGCGAGATTATCCGTGTGGGTATGGCGCGTTCCGTATACTCCAATGAGGCTGGATGGGGTACTTCTCCAATGATCCATGCTTCCGCAAAAACACCGCATCCGGTAGAGCAGGGTCTGTGGGGATCTTTCGAGGTATTCTTTGATACCATGGTTATCTGTACGATCACCGCACTTTCCGTTATCTTAAGCGGAAACTGGACCGACGGAACGAACGGCGGAACACTTGCTTTAAGTGCATTTGCAAGCGGATTCGGCAAATTTGGAAGCATCCTTCTGGCGGTCATCATGGTCATTTTTACTGTAACGACTTCCGGCGGATGGTTCACCTACTATCTGGCAATTCTGGAGCATCTGTATAAAAAAGAAGGCAAGATGAAAGATATCGTCATGAAAATCTTCTACGCAGTCCGCGCTCTGCCGGGCGTACTGTGGACGATCTATCTGGTAAAGACAAACAACCAGGGCTTTATCTGGACTGTCGTTGATATCACATCTGCGATCCCGACCTTCGTCAACGTAGCAGTGATCCTGATTCTCTCGAACCAGTATTTCAAACTGCTGAAAGACTACAAAGCAAGAAACTTCGGCCAGGGCACGGTAGACAAGAACGCCTGCCTGTTCTACGAAGAGAAAACGAAATAAAAAATATTCAAAAGCGAATCCAGACACGCATGAGAATGGCGTGTCTGAATTTGTATATTGCGCAAATGGGCAGAAAAGAATAGAATCAAATTTAGATGACAGTAGGAGGAAAATATAAGTAACTAAATATATTGTCAAATGTGATATAACGTGTTT
>NZ_QUKM01000025.1:12177-20176 GCF_003481245.1 Blautia sp. TF10-30 | reverse complement strand
TCGGCGTATTCTTCCTCGGTCATGCGTGTCTTGACTACCCGGCTGCGGTGCGGTGTGTTGTATCGTTTCATGGTCGGCAGACCTCCTTTCTGTGCGTGGTGTCCTCTCACTAATAGGAGAAAAACGGGGTGTGAAGCGGAACTGTTTTTGAAAAATCCGAAAAAATATTTTGATGGATTTTTAAGCGGCGCAAGCCGCATAAGCAGGGTTTGGGGAAGGCACTCCCCAACAAGATTCCCGCAGGGGCAAAATGAGCGAAAAGCGAATTTTGGTACTGCGGTAGAATCTTGCTCTAAAAAACTGCCGCTTTCCTCGGCGGCTCTGGTTTGCGGATATACTGGCTTGCTCCACCAATATAGCGATTGCGGCGGCGTGTTCTGCCCGCTGTTCACCACTACAACGGTGAAAAAGGTGCGTTTTGGCAAATGCAGCGGAAATTTTTTTGATTTCCCCGTCCTGCTCCCTACAACAATCCGGCGGTGTGGTTTGCCAAAGATTTTTGAAAATAGGCGCAAAAAAAGCAGCAAACCTTTTTCAAGATTTACTGCTTATATGCCGCTGTGATGGGCGGCGGTATTAAATTGTCAGCCGTTTTTCAAATGGAATTTATCTGCAATCGCTTTCTTTTCGCTTTCCAATCCCTTTTCTGTAATCTTCCATAATCCTAACGCAATGATCTGCTATCTTTTGCATTCCGAGTTCTTCAAAAAAAGCAATTTGTATTTTCATCAGTTCTTCGCAAACAGCCAACTTCTGCTCATCCATATTGCTAATAGCAAGCCATGGGAACGCTTTATATTTCTTAGTGTCACCAATGAGAAAATTGTACCCTATCAACTCATTTTCACGGAAAACGAAATAGAATTGTGGACCTGAACCCGGAACTGACTTTTCCATAATTTGTTGCATGGTTTTCACACCGCCGTATGCAGGAAAAAAACCTATTCGCTCAAGAGCATTTAATATGTCAAGCCTTTTATCTGTGGGTATGTCTCTATAATTGATAATCTGTTCCATTTGCTCCACCCCCATTAAAGTTTAATTTGTCAGGCTCTAATTATACAACTTTTCTGCTTAGCGGTCAAAGCGGAACTTCAACAGGCTTTCTATCAGCCGCCCGACGATATGTTCCTGCATATCTGTGTTGATCTGTCCGTCCATTTTCGCACAAGAGCGGATATATCCGGCATAATGGGATAGGACGGCGGCAACAGCTTCCGGGTCGCCCTCGCTTGCCTTAACGATTGTTTCATAGGAAAGTAGCTGGCTCATAGGACAAGCCCTCCAACTCTGCCCGTAGCCGCCGCAAAATCGTCTGAATACGCCGCCCGGTTGTGTTGCCTGCCCGTCCATATCTCCGTCCAATCTCCCTATGCGTCAATCGTTGGAAGTAGTATAGGAAAATGATTTCCTGTTCCATCTGTGATAGTGCGGACAGGGCTGCGGCAAGCTCTGGACTTTCCAAAAGCACCATCTGGCCGCAGACGAAAAGCGGATAGCTGTTCATGCCGGATTGCTCTGTAAAGTATTTATCTGTGGTGCTGAATGGATAGTGTTTTTCTTCTATCAGATATTCAAGCGAGATTTCCCGCTTGCGGCGGCTGCGTATGCTTCGGGCTGCGTCTATGGCAGCGTGGCGAATAACAGTCTTGCAAAAGGCATCGTGTGTATGCCGAATATGTTCTTGATACTTTTCGTGTTCGGTCATGGAAAATCCCCCTTTCTGAATAATGGCAGAGGGCGGCAGCATTTTATGCTGTCGCCCTCTTGGTTACCGAACAGCAAAGACGGGCGGGGCTGTCAACGGCGGCGCATTTGCGCCGTTCATCTTGACTGTTGACAGGCTCGGCTGGGTTTGCTATCTGCTCACGGCAATTCACTCTCATTGATAGGAATTGCTTCAAGTTCCGTATTCAAATTGTTCCAATAAGAGCCAATATCCGCACTTGTGAAATACTTAAAACCGCCTGCTTCTGACTTCAATTCGCCGTTTTTAACTCCATAGCAGGCGTAAATCAAATCGTAGCTTGTTCCATCTGAGAGGTTAAATCTAAAGCTGGTCACATCTGCTCCAGCAGTTTCCTCAGTTGTTTTGTCTTTTAGGGATAAGCCCTTGAACTTATCATACAGGGTCTTTATATCATTTTCAGCAACAACTACTTTCTTTTCTGCTGATGCAGGCACTCCGTCATAGTGGTACATTTCAACGCTTTCGACATCTTCAACCTCAAATGGGAAGTCGATTTTGACAGGCTCATAAGCAATGTTTATAGGTAACAGAAAGAGAGCTGTAAAAATTGCAATGATACAAAGAGTGATGGAAACGAGAACAGCAATCGTTATCTTTTTTCTGCCCCTCTGCTTTTCTTTTGCCTCATGGCGCATAATAACGCTTTCGCTTTCTTCGTGAAGAACATCTTCGCTCGTGTGAGAAAGCAATTTCTGATAAATTGCGTTACAGTCAGCACAGGCGTTCAAATGCTCTTTTACCATCTCTGCGCTTGCTTCGCTGCAAGCACCGTCAACATACAGCGGAAGAATATCTCGAACAATATCGCATTGTTTACTCATGCTTTTCATCCATCCTTTCTTGAATTTTTAGCTTTGCACGATGATAAGTAACTCTCGCCCATGATTCTGTTTTTCCAAAAATTGCAGCGATTTGTGAAAAAGATAGTTCCCCGAATACGCGAAGCTGAAAGACTTCTTTGTATGGTTCTTCCAAACGGTGAAGAACGAGGTGTATGCGGAACGCCATGTCAGAATCTGTAACTGAGTTCTCAACATTTTCATTTGATGGCAAGTCATTGATTTCACTCACATCAGCTACTCGCTGACGGCTTCGCATTTCATCATGGTAAAGATTTTTTGCTATGGAGCAGAGCCATGTCAATTCATCTGACTTACCTTTGAATTGTGATGTTGTAGAAACAGCCTTATAGAATGTGTTCTGCGTGATTTCCTCTGCTATCTCACGATTTTTAGCAAGAGAAATAGTATACGAGTATACCTGTAAATAGTAGGCTTTATAGAGCTTTTCATAGTCCATACTTGTCATCACCTCCTTCAGCTTCATAGGTTAGACGGAGAAATCGGAATTTCGTTACAAAGAAGTTTGAAATTTTTATACCTTTACGCTACTCTTGCTTTCTGCGGACTATTGGTAGACGCGCATTAACGGCAAGCAAAGAGATTGCTGTGTCAGCTTGATATGTTCAAATGCTAATTAAGTATAGCATACAGCTATGAATTTTTCTATTGCGTTCCCCTGACTTCGGAATAGTGGCAGGGCTGGCTATCCATGTCTTGTGCTTCTCTACCGTACATGAGCATTGGCGCCGGGGTTGTCGTTGCCGTAACCTTCCAGCAGGTTGATAACGCCCCAGATACCGAGACCGGCACCGAGCGCGATAACGAGGGTCTGAAGAACGGTGATTGCCTGTTCAAAAAATGCCATATAGTTTGTTAGCCGGAATCTGATTAAAAAATATGTTTGTCATGTTTCATAGGCATACAAAAGCCGGAACAATCTGCCGCCCGGTTTCCGGGGGCATGATTCCGGCTGTCCTCCTTTTTCATTATTTTTTCTCGCGATTGTCCGCTTTGTACGCCAATGGCCCATAGAGGGCAGGTGCGGCGAATAGATAAGATCACTCCCTTCTAAAGCGGAACGAAATTAAGCGCCCTTTGTGTCTACTTCATATACATCGCAGACCTCATTGGGCTTGAGTTTCAGCCTTGCAGACAAGAATGCTTCAATGTCAAAAGCGTTCTTATCATCCGCGTCGGCAGTGTACTTGAAATTGGGGTGCTTGGTGATGTCGTACTTATCCGAAAGGAAAGGACGCACACCGCGCAGCTGGAGGATACACTTGCCTCCATCCATAACAGCAAGCTCATCCTGGCTCATCAGCTCTTTCCCCAATTTTTGATAGTTGAGTGAATGGGAGGTTTCCCTCCCACGGCTCTCTCCGGTATTGTAGGTGTCGATGGTTTCCTTGCCCAGCACGGCAGCCAGCTCTTTGAGGGTAGTCGGCTCTTTACCGCCCAGGAAGATGGATGTATCCATGTTACCGATGATGGTATCTGCGTTATCCTTATAGATCGCCTTGAGCTGACTCTGTGCCTGCAACACCAGACAGGCAGAGATTTCACGGCTTCGGATGGTGGCCACCAGCTTTTCCAGTTTCGGAATCTGCCCGATGTTAGCACACTCATCAATCAAACAGCGCACATGAACCGGAAGCCTGCCGCCATACACATCGTCGGCTTTTTCGCAGAGCAGATTGAAAAGCTGGGTATAACACATGGAGATCAGGAAGTTAAAGCTGTCATCCGTATCACTCATAATGAGGAACAGAGCAGTTTTCCTGTCTCCCAGAGTATCCAGCTCCAGCTCATCATAAGCCGTGACCTCACGCAACTCTGCAATGTCGAACACGGCAAGGCGAGCGCCGCAGGAAATCAAAATCGACTTGGCTGTTTTGCCAGAGACGAAAAGTCAAGGACTTTTTCATCAAATTCAAAAAGAAGTCACATTTTGCGGACTTCCTCACGGAGCAGACGCTTGATTTTGTCCTCCATTGTCTCCTTGGCGGTCTCGCTGAAATGCACACGGACGATATAGGTTGTCTTGCCGATCTGCTTTCTCACAGTCGGGCAAGGGGTACTGTTGGTTGCGGTATTGTTCATTCAAAATCCTCCTGTAAATGAAAAATGCCCGGTGACTGTTCATCATCGGGCGGTGTCAGTATGAGGGAACAAGGCAAGGCGGCAACATTAAGGTATCTATAAAACCCTTGCCGTCTTTGCCACGCTTGCCGTGTTCCTGTTGTCAGTTTCGGAGATAGCAGACCCATGCGGTGCCGTCTTTCTCGGTCACAAGTCTGTCCCCGATACGGCTCTTTGCCGTTCTCATGGTGCGTGAGGAAATCCCACGCTCATTGACTGCCTTTTCCAGCTCTGCGCTCGGCATACGCTTTCCATCTGCAAGCAGTTCCAGAATGAGCATTTGCGCCTGTGCGGTCTTGCTTTCGGTCTTGGCGGTGTCCGTCCCGGCAAGAAGCTCGTCAGCGGTAATGTCATAAGCTCCTATCCATTCAAAGCCTTTCTCGTCTCCCAGAGAAAAGGCAAGGGACTGTCCGGGCGGCGCAAGGGAGCTTTTCTCATGGATAAGCACCCTTGTTGTGGGGCTGTCCTTCAGCTTACCGATAAAGAGCAGACTGCGGACTGCCGCCGTAATGTCGATAGACCCCAATCCCCGGTAGGTGCTTTGCGTTCCTGCGGCTTTGTTCAGGTGTCCAATCAGCACGATAGCGCACCCGGTAGCCTGTGCAATGTCTCCCAGACTGCGGAATATCGGGCGCACCTCGTTTGCCCGGTTCATGTCCACATCTGCGCCCAGAAACGCCTGCACCGGGTCAATGATAACAAGCCTTGCGTTGTTTTCCCGGATTGCCCTTGCTATGCGCTCATCGGCAAGGGTCAGCGGTGTGTCCCTATCGTCAATGACAAGCACTCTTTCAAGGTCTGCTTCCGCTTCCATCAGTCGGGGCTTGACGGTATCGCCCAGGCCGTCCTCTGCGGTCTGGTAGATGATGTTGAAAGGCTCAAGGGTTTCCATACCGGGCAAGGGCTTTCGGTTGGTGCAAGCCGCCGCAAGACGCATGGCAAAGTAGGTCTTGCCCTCGCCGGGGTTGCCCTGTATGATGGTCAGCTTTCCAAATGGGATATACGGAAACCATAGCCAATCCACGCTCGTCAGCTCCACATCAGCCATACGGAGCATTGGGACAGGCTGGGCGGTGGGCAGCTCTCGCATCGTGATTGTCTCGGCTATGAATTTGCGGCTGGGAATGTCCCCTTGCTGACGGAGAACATCGTTCCAGTCTTTCCTTGCCGGGACAAGGCGAATGACGGCGATCTCGCCGGGAATGTCCTGTGCCAGCCGGGTGCAGGCTTCACTTCCTGCGGTGTCGCTGTCAAGGCAGAGGAACACTTTTCGGGTGTCCTTGCGTTCAGAAAGGAAACGGTCAAGGGCTTTGCCTGAAACGCCGCCCAGGGCAAGGTAGCTCCTTGTCTGCCAGTCCTGCGGATAAAGGCAGATAAAGGACAAAAGGTCAATCGGTGCTTCAAAGACAAAGAGCTGGTTGCCGTTTCCCTCATAGTGGAACGGATAGGATTTGTCAGACCCGGCAATGTCCTGTCTGAATGGGTCTGCCGTTCCTCGCACATGGGCGTATCTCGGCGTACCGCTTCGGTCTCTGCCGACAAACACAGCATTGTGCCGCTTTGCGTCCTCGTAAATATCCCCGGAAAGAAGAAAAGCCTCAACAAGCGTTTTGTTGAGACCTCGGCTTTCGCAAAGATATTGAATTGCTCTGTCGGCTGTTCTGTTGTGCAAGGGCAAGTGAAACGCTGTGGGCGGTGCTGTGGCGGCTTCGGTCTGCCCCTCGCCGCTTTCGCCGGTCAGAAGCTGGACGGCTTCGGGAAAGGACTTGCCGTAAAACTCCATGACAAAATCAATGGGATAGCCGCCCTTGCTCTGGCTGTGTCGAAACCACTTGTTTCCACGGACGGTCAAGCTGTCATGTTCTTTCCAGCGGTATTCTCGTCCGCTTTTGATTAGCGTCTCTCCCTGTGTGCGGAGAAAATCTTCCAGACTGACGGCGTTTGCCCGGTCAATCTGCGCTTGGGTATAATTCATCGGGATAGTTCCTCCTTTTTGTGTCGTGTTTGGGGTCGATTTTGGTGCATTTGTTCCTCTGTACGCTCGTTAAATCGGGCGGCAGTATCTACACATGACTTGACCTTCCAAAGACGGTGTAAATCGTCTCTGACAGTCTTAAACTCGCCATAGGTGGTGTTGTGCGCCTGTTCCAGCTCGTCATACTCTTCGGTCAGCTTTTTCATATCCACCTTGCCGTCCGGGAACTCTCCGGTCAGCTTGCGTCTGGCGGCGTAGAACTGTTTCAGTTCCGCTTCATGCTCTGCCTTGTACTTGGCTCTGGGCTTCTCAAACTTGATTTTCTGCAAGCCGTCATAGACAGGCTTCAAGCTCTGGAAAGCAGCGGAGCTGTCATAGAGCTGCTTAATTGCTTTCATTCGGGCGGTCTGTTCGTCCAGCGTTTTCTTCAAACTCTCTGTGGCAGCACTGTGTTCGCTGACACGGCGTTCCAAATCCTCAAGGGAGTAAATGCCGTTTGCCCGGAGATAATTGAAAGTATCGTTCATCTCCTTTAGGTTGCTGATTTTGCCTTTCTGGGAATACGCCCCGGCTTTGCGCTGGGTGTAATAGGCGTTCAGCAGAGAAACAAGGTCGGGTGCCTGTGGCTTGGCAAGCTCGGCTTTCATATCCGCTATCCAGCCCATAAGCGAAGTGATTTTCTTCTTGATGTCCCGGATCACGGCGTTGGTGGCTTTGATCCAGCGGTTGAACTCGCCTTTCTCGGTGCGGATACCTTTCTTCTCCATTGCCCGGACGGTTGCGCCTTCATGGATAGTGGGAAGTAAATCCACGCCTTGCCGTTCATAGCTGCGGTGGTCGATACGAACATCAAGCCCTTTTTCCGCAAACTTGGCATTGCATAGCTCCGCCCATGTCTGCCGCCAATGTTCCAGCGTTTCGGGACTGCCCCAGTCGGTAGTGGGAACGGCATTGAAAACATACTCGCCGTTCTGGTCTCTGATACGATTTCCGTCCTCGTCCAGCTCGTACACTCGTCGTTGCTTTAGCCCCCATTTACCGTCCTGCTCGATGGGGCGGATGGGACAAAGCACATGGAAGTGTGGGTTTGGTATGCCGCCGTCCTCCCGGTCTGGCTGGTGTACGGCGAAGTCAACCACCATGCCACGGCTCACAAAGTTCTCCAATAAAAATTGCCTTGCAAGAGCGATGTTTTCCTCAAGGGAAAATTCATTCTGCAAGGCAATGTCAAAGCTGTATGCAAGCTGGGCGTTCTTTCCACGCTCGGCTTTTTCCACGGCGTTCCATAGGGTC
>NZ_QUKM01000025.1:0-12167 GCF_003481245.1 Blautia sp. TF10-30 | reverse complement strand
CTCGGCTTTTTCCACGGCGTTCCATAGGGTCTGGCGGTCTGCGTATTCTGGCGGTGCATGGGACGGCAAGAGAATGTCAGAGCAGATCACGCCGCCCTTGCGGGTGTAGTCGCTGTATTCGCCGTAATACTCGCTATACAATCGCTCCCCGGCACGGTAGGCGGCAGAAGCAATAGCGGACTGTCCTGCGCTTCGCTTAGTCTGCGTGACGCTCAGATGAAATAGTGCCATCGGCTTTCAACTCCTTTTCTCTGTTCGCTTGGTTGGTGTGAGTAATCGCCATGTGACGGACGGCTCGCTGGACTTCGGACAGAGAAAAGATGTACTCCATCAGCTCTGTCATTTCGGTGCGTGTGAGATCTTTGACCTCCGGGGCAAGGCTCTCAATCGTGCCGCCCAGATTGCAAAGACGATGGGTGCGTTTCTGCCTTTCGCCTTTCTCCAGATATTTCTTTCTGTTCTCAAGACGGTTGAGCTTGTGCTTCTCCTGTGCAAGCTGCGTCTCGGCTCGTTCCTTTTCGGCTCGGAGCTGTTCAAGGGTTTTCGGTTTTGTCATTGTGATTGACCTCCTTTTTTGATTTTTGGGATAAAAAAAGACCGTCAACTTTTCGCATAGTGCGACCAGTCAACGGTCAGTTTTTCGGTATTCAGTTTTTCAAACTTGCTGGCGGCGAACAGCATTTTATGCTGTTTGCGGACGGCAAGTCCACAAGGGATAGCCGCTTTAGCGGCGCAAGGGGGTGTAGCCACCTTGACGGAACGAAGTGACGCAACATTCTCGGTCAAGCAGTTTTCTTCTGCTGACGGAGAATGAAGCTCCGCAGGACGCACGATACTCCCGATAGGAGAGTATAGAAGTGCGCCCTTTAGTTCCTAAAGGGATTTTCTTCTGACCCAAATTACATAAAATGTAGATCAAGACATTTCTAAGAGGTACTCTCAGATTTTCACAACATAAGGTTCATCTTCAATAATACCCTGATCGTGGGTAACAATGATAACCGTTTTACCTTCTTCATTGAGTTCGTGCAATAACCTCATAACAATATCTCTATTTTTCTTGTCAAGTGAGCCAGTAGGTTCATCTGCCAAAACAACAGAACATTTTTTCATCATAAGACGAGCTAAAGCAACTCTCTGTTGTTCACCACCGGAAAGCTGATAAACTTTTTTGTTAACTTCCTTTGATAACCCCACACGATTAAGAGCTTCTTTAAGTGATACTTTAGTTC
This sequence comes from Blautia sp. TF10-30, assembly GCF_003481245.1. Classification (NCBI taxonomy): domain Bacteria; kingdom Bacillati; phylum Bacillota; class Clostridia; order Lachnospirales; family Lachnospiraceae; genus Blautia; species Blautia sp. TF10-30. The sequence goes on along the minus strand of NZ_QUKM01000025.1, from coordinate 10,935 downwards.
GGCTTGATTTTTTAATCAAACTTAAATTTTCTTTAACTGTCTTATTTTCAAGCAGTGCAAAATTCTGAAAAAGAAACCCCACTGTATCCGCAAAAAAACTGTTTTTATTTTTAAGCCGGGTAATATTCAGCCCTTCGATTATGATACTGCCGCTATCCGGCTTTTCGATACCACCAATCATATTGAGCAAAGTGCTTTTTCCACTGCCGCTATCCCCGCTGATTACTACAAAACTTCCATCCGGAATTTCCAAATTAAAGTTGGAGAAAATTATTTTCTCTCCAAATGCTTTATTTAAGCCACGAATTATAATCATAAACATCCACCTTTCAAGGACTTTGAGATATTTGTTTTTTCAACCCACATAACATTTGTGAAAATGATTGCCATTTCAATAATGGTGAGCAATGCTCCAACCAGTAAAGCAATCCCGACACTTGCGTTAGATATAAAAAGCGAAACAATGCAAATCAATATCACAACGGCTATATTTTCTAAGAGATTAACGGAAATAAATCTTTTGTGCCTTTCATAAAAGCGATAGCCCAAAACCTTTTTGAGGGAGATTTCCATCGCATTAAGTCTAAATTCCATTTTCACTTCAGATATGATGATAGCGATATCTAACAGCAATACTAATACGCAAAGAGAGCTTATAAAGCCAATCAGTTTCACGAGGAAACTATGACTATAAGTATAATCCTCCCCGACATTCGTCAGCATAAAATAGTGTGGACCAAGCTGTTCTGCATATTTTTTCGCAGCATTACGAATTGTGCTTTCATCGCATCCGTAGATCACCTCACCATTATATGTTCCTGTTTCGATATAACTTCCATTCAAAGCAACAGCCTCATTTGCCTGATAAATAACAATCGGATTTGTTGCTCTTGACAATCCGTCAATAGCCTCTTCTCTGTTCGAATTGAGATAATAAAATTGCTCTCTGCCAGAATATTCTTTATAAACAACACGCAGTTCTTCTGCATTTTGGGTAAGAGAGTCAATTTCCTCTTTTGCGATATCTTTGTATGATTCCGCATTTTTTCCCTTTGGCACGAAGACCACGATATCCTCTTTTTCATCATCTTCAGTAAGCATATCAGAAAACCCTTGCAGCATATCTCTGGCATTATGATTTACAAAAATATAATTATCCGTATCGCTTATCCGGCTGCCTATGCAGACCACCGGATTTATAGTGTTGTATTCATTTTCGTAAAGGTCATTCCAAAATTCGCTCTCTTTGGATTCCTCCTCATTTTCTTCAAAAGGAGGTTCAATCTGCATAACTCCAAAATAGTAATCATTATAATGATTTTCTAAAAGAGTAGTGTTTGTAAGTAAATTACCTTGAATGCTACTGAGATTTGTAGTTATTGTAAAAATCGTCATAGCAGTAGCAAATACTTTAAGACCGTTCAGAAGATAAAACATACCTTTTTTATCTGAAGCATTGGCAAAGGCTTTTTTTACATCAAAGCGGACAAAAGCAGCATAAGGAATTACGGAAAGAACTGCTCCGGCACAATACACTGCCAAAATGAGATGATCTTCATACGCTCCCGATATAAATTGAGAAACAAGCAACTTTGCTAAGACGAATAATGCAGCATATGAAATCATATCAGCCACTACAGCTTTTAGAGCAATCACAGCAGCATTTTCGCCCAGAGAAGCTCGTACAACTACTTCCTTTTGTCTGCGTATCACCTCAATCATATTAAGTACAATCATCAATATGGCAACCAGGCCCCAAACAATGAACATCATATCAGTTTCGGTTGATTGCCAAAACTCTGGCTGCGATATAGAATATTCTTTTGCCAAATCTTGATATGTGGCAATAATGTCATCATCGTCACCGATATAGCTGACCATTATTTCCTGTCCATTGCCTGTGTTTTTTGCTTCTCTAAAATCTTCAAATTCTATTACGGTGATTCCGCCTATCAAAGCCGTATATGTTTTTTCCTCAATATCCATTGTGCTTTTAAGACTATCCCGAACAACGGTATCATCACCATAAATATAAAGTCTTGTCTGATAATTAGAAACTCTCTGATTAAAAGTCGAAAAAATATGAACACCATGCTTCTCAGCTGTATCTTCTGCATTGGCTAAAAATGAATCCATATCGTCATTAGTAGTTGTGTATCTGGACGATAAATAATAAGCACCATTAAAGTTCCAGAGCATATTTTGATATACTTCAGCTTGCATAACAAAAGCAAAAATAATCGTAATCAACAGCAATATATTTCTTATATGTTTCATTTAAAATTCTTAAACCTCCTTTGAATAGGTAACAGACACACGATTGCCCAAAATACTAATATGGATTTTTTCATACAACCACATTCTCTTGTTAGATTCTAATTTTCCGTTTTCTTTATTCGCATAAATTGTACCATAAAACTCGTGAACAATTCTACCGCAACTTTGGACTACATGAGAAAAGTCCGAACAGTTTTCTGCCCGGACTTCCTCGCTCAATCATAAATCAATTCCACTTTCACAATCTCCTCTGCCTGTGCCTTGCAAGCGTTCATCTGCCGCACCCATTCCATTTGGTTTTCGGCTTTCAGTTGCTCGGTCACGCCGTTTTGCTCTGCCAGTGACCGCACGATCAGCTCCATGCGGTTTCGTGCTGTTTCGTCAATCTCGGCGCAATGCTCAAAGAGCTTGTCGGATAGCACCAGCTCATTGAACAGTATCGGACGGTGCATTTCCAGATACGCCTTGCGAAGTCTGCCGTAGTGTCCGAGGGGCTTGGTCTTGCGGATAATGATGTTTGGGATAAGATAATCGCCGTTCTGTGTGTAAGTGATATTCATGCTGTTTGTACTCCTTTCATCGGCTCTCTCTGCGGTAAACTGCTGACAGGGACGAACACGCCCTTTGCAATGTCCTCCGCACGAATGGCGGCTTTCTTGGCTTCGATTTCTGCCTTTTTCCGCTTTTTGATTTTGTCCTCGTATCGCTTCTGTGCTCCGCTGGCTTTCCGCTTCAAGTAGTTCTGGTGGAGCCTGTCCTTGCGTTCCTCACGCTTGCGGATTTCCTCTAATTCCTCCGGGGTAAGCTCCACTTCGCCAAACGCAGGGGGAACGAAACGACCCACGAAATTGAAGTAAATCTCGACCTCCTGTGTGGTCTGAATACTGCCCTTGCGGTCACGCTCATGCACAAGGATTTTCTCAATAAACTCATTGAGCATGGCAATCGTCAGCTTGTCGAAGTTCTCATACTTGTCAATCAGAGCGATAAAACGGTCAGCGTCCTTTTCGTGCTTCTCGTAGCTCTTGATAGCCTTTTCCAGAACAGAGATTTCAGCGGTAAGCTCGGTCTGCTCCTTTTCATATTGAGCGTCCAGAGTGGCATATCTGCTGTCAGACAGCTTTCCTAAAATGTTGTCCTCATAGATTTTGCAGAGCAGGACTTCCAGCTCGGAAACTCTCTGCTTTGCGGTGGCAAGGCGTATCCGCTGTTTCTTGACCTCTGCCGTCTGCTGGCTGGACTGCGCTTCCTGCACCACTCGGACAAACTCGGCTCTGTCATGCTTCGCATACTCGGCAATAGCTTTGAGCATTTCGGAAACAAGGGACAGTACCACATCTTCATTGATACGGTGCTGTGTCGTGCAGAGCTTTCCAACTGGGACTTTGCTGTATTGGGAACAGGTATATTGAGAAATACGCTTGCCGTTGTTGGTACGGTGGACATACATCTTGCCGCCGCAATCGGCACAATAAAGCAAGCCTGTGAGGGGAGCTGCTTCGCCCCAGCCGTCCGGGTAGCGTCTGACATTCCCACGGATTTTCTGCACAAGGTCAAAGGTCTGCTGGTCAATGATAGCTTCATGGGTATTCTCGAAAATTGTCCATTCGTCCTCCGGGACATAATGGCTTTTCTTGTCCTTGAAGTGCTTTCAGGTCTTGAAATTGATGGTGTGTCCCAGATATTCACGCTTTTCAAGAATGTTGCAGATGGTGGAAGAACCCCAGCCGTACACATCTTTGAAGGTCTTATTTTTGTTCACGCCCTCGCCGTGCCGGGCAAGGTAAGCGGACGGAATGAGGACTTTTTCTTCTTTCAGCTTGCTGGCGATCTGATACGGACCGTAGCCGTCAATCGTCATGGCAAAGATGCGCTTGACCACCTCGGCGGCTTCGGGGTCAACCAACCATTGGTCTCTGGCTTCGTTCCAAAGATAGCCGTAAATGACCGTGCCTGTGAGGTGCTTGCCGGACTTGCCTTTGGACTGGAAAGTGGAACGGATTTTACGGCTGGTGTCTCTGGCGTAGTATTCGTTCATAATGTTGCGGAAAGGGGTAAAATCATCGTCCCCTCTGGCACTGTCCACGCCGTCATTGATGGCGATAAGGCGAACGCCACGCTGACGCAGGATTTCCATAATCTGACCGACTTTCAGATAGTCACGACCCATGCGGCTCATGTCCTTGATGCACAAATACTCCACATTCCCGGCTTCCACTTCTTTCATCATTGCTAAAAATCCGGGACGGTCAAAGCAAGTACCACTAATGCCATCGTCCGTGAAATGGACAATGTTTGTAAAGCCCTGCCGTGCGGCGAACTCCTCCAACATTGCCTTTTGATTGGATATGGAATTGCTCTCACGCTGTTGGTCATCATCTTTGCCAAAGTCATCACGGCTCAGTCGTTCGTACAGAGCTGTGATTTTCTCATTTTTTCTCATAACTTGCGCTCCTTTCTTCGGTTTTAGGTTGTGTGTTCTAAGAGACTTCCCAACCGCTTGATTAAGAAGTCTTTTAGAGCATACAACACCGGCGGCCAGCTTATATTTCTTATACTGGCGCACCGCAAAGTGATTTGGCTTCTCGGCTTCCAGTGCATCAAACATCAGGTCTACGGGGTTTTTGAACTCCTCGTCATCCTCACGGACTTCCATGGCGTTGATGAACTCAATGAGGGTAGAGAAGTTCTGCTCCTCCACCGGAGCCTCATAATGGATATAGCCAATAAGCGCGCAGTACAACAAGGTTTCTGCTTTTACCCAGAAATCGTCTCCGGCCTTGCCTTCGCCTTTGGTATTGGCGATCAGCGTTGTCACCAGCTTCAAAATATCCTTTTCCGAGTGGATGTATGCAAAGGGGTTATAGTGCATGGACTTCTTGAAGTTGATGGTATTTAGGACCTTGATTCGGTACGGCTCATAAATGACCTTGCCGTGCTTATCCTTCATGGGCTTTCCGTCCTTCCCCAGCTTGGGCGCACCCCTTTGGAGCATTTTTCCGCACTCCACCAGAATTGTTCCTTTCGGGTCCGTCACAACATAGGAGCTGTGCATCTGCATCAGGTTTGGTTTCAGCCAGAATCGGGTCTTACCGGAACCGGAGCCGCCAATCACCAGTACATTTTTGTTTCTGGCAGTCTTGGGGTCCTTGGGGCGGCTGTTCATGGTCAGGCTCTCCGTTTTCGTCAGAATCACATTGTTCTGAAATACAGGATCAACGTAAGGTGCAATATCCTCACGGGTTCCCCAGCGGGCCGAACCATATTCCAAACCATGTCGATATTTCTTGGCGTTCTTGCTTTTAAGATACACCGCCAGCCTCAGACTGCCTCCACAACACAGTCCTACCAACAAGTCCAATGGATGCAGGCTTGGCCAGAAACTTTGCAGCGCCCCAGGCAGAACCGCAATCAGCGAAAGAAACTTTTCTGAAGCATCCGCCCCTTGTGCCATTCGCCATGCCTCTCCAAAATTGGTAGCAAACAGTCCCATCAGGATATACGGCATATTCAGCAAAATGAGCTTTTTGATGTCCAATGTCTTTTTCATCGTTCCAGCTCCTTTCGCTTGGTGCGATCCACCACAGCATTTTTAACCATCTCTTTGAACCGGTTAAGTTTTGCCAGTACGGACGGGCGCTCTGTTTTCGTTGCCTTTTTGACCTTTTTGTTGGTGTACTCTGTAAAAGCTGCTGTCAGAGCATCTGCATCACGGCCTTTGAAAAAAATCAGGTACTTTGGCGGAGAACTGCTGCGGTCCTTTTTCACCGCATAATCCACACCATATTTCCGGGCGATTTTCTCAAACTCCTTGATAGAGGGGTCTGTGATCTCAATGTTGGATATTCCCTGATTCTGCCCGACAAGCTGCTTCACAGTCTGTTTTCCATGCGGAACAACCGGCGCATCACGGCTTCTCTGTTTTTCCAGCTTCTTTTCCTTTCGATGTGCCATGTACTTGCTTATGGCAGCCTTAAACATTCTGCCGGTAAACTTTGTTCCACTGACAACCAGCGTCAAAGTTCTGTTTTCCACTTCTTCCTGCATTTTCTCGCCTCCTTTCCACGAAGTTTGCAGGGAATCTCTTTTTTTGCTAAGGCGGAACCACCAGCCGCCGGAGGAGGTATTTTTTCATCGCTCCATCCCGCGGCTCTTTTTCTTTACCGGCTTCTTATCCGGCAGATTCCACTCTTTCCGGAACTCTGCCACACCTTTGGGGTCAAATGCCTTCAGCTTCTCCAGATCAAAGGCAACAGCAGAATATTTTCCATAACCGGACTGAACCTGATAGGGAAGCACCTTCCCCAATTTGTTCTCTTTGATGAATCGCAGCAAATCCTTGCTGATGTCACCGGAAATAAACGCCTCTCCGGGGTCCAGGGAATATCCTGGTAGGTTCACCGTCATATCTGCAAACGCCTCTGCTCCATCTTCTGTATGGGTAATCATGCCGATATAAAGCCGCTGATTATTCGCATACATTCCAAGTTGCAGCGATATGGTTTCTTCCCCATATTCCCACTTAAAGGGTACTTTCTTTTCCTCATTCATATCGGATTCCTCCTATCGTATCTGTTCTTTGTGGTCATAAAACAAATCTCCATTTCTGACCTTTGCATGGCTGAGAATCTTGATCTGCCCATTTGCCTGACTGTCCAGAGCTTTTTCATAGCCTATATCTGACAAAAACAGGCGGGTGCGTTCTCCTTTCCAGCCAACCGGGGAGTCATGCGTCAGTACATCAAAAATAATCATGTGCCGGGTGTTCTCCGCAAATCGCTGGAGATCCATGTAGTCATGACCGTGATAGTTCTGCGCCCCGGCTTTCTGGCGCATTTCCTCCATCAGCTGCCCGATTGTTTTGCCTTCCTGCATAAAACCCACTTCCTTTCCGTTCTTATGAGACCAGCAAGATCATCTCCCGCAGCTGAGCAAAATAGAGCTTGCCCTGGGGCGTGACCAGCGTGTAGGAACCGGTATGACCGTGGTTGCAGTAGTCTTTGACGCAAAACAGCCCTGCATTTTTCACATTGGCATAAGGCAGCACATTGCCGGATGCCGTGCGGTACACAAACCGCCGTTCTATCAGAAACCGAACAAACCGGCGCTCCGGGACATCCAACTCTTTGGCGGTAGTCCTGAGATTGGTGCTGTGCTTTAAGTCGATGAACAGGTCATAGAAAGCGGCTTTGCCCTCCAGCTGTGCATTTTCCTTACGCAGAGAAATATTCGCTTCACGCTCAGCCAACAAGTCTGAGCAGAGCTTCATCAGAGCCTCCGGGGAAGTGGCAACCTCCCACAGCTTCTCTTTTGTGAGATAGGCCCCGTGCTTACGAATAGTAGGCAGGACCTCATCGAATACCCACTGTTCAAACCGCTCTGCCGATGGCAATTTGCTGTGAACGATCAGGCGGTACAAATCTCCTTCGGGGATAAAAGTCATACTGATTTTGCGGTCGGGGCTTTGTGGGTGAGGTGCGTCGCGTTTCACGACATACCTACAATGGCGGATAATTGCATCGCGGGGATTGCTGTACCCCAGCGCAGCGGCCACATCCGTTCCGCAGAACAGGTATTTGCCGTTTTCTTCGATGACCCGGATACTGCCAAACTCCGGGTTTTTGAAAATTTCCATCTGGTTCATGTCGTGCCTCCTTTTGCATGATAAAAGGCGGCCTTTACCAGCCGCCTGCGTGCATATCGTGGTTGACCAATGAAGTGAAGTGATTGTTCATGGTGGTAGGCGCATTGAACAGCACTGCAAGCAGGTACTGCTTCATGTTGCGTACCTGGGTGGTATTCTTTTGCAGACAGTCCATGACAAACTCGATGTGGGAGCTGTCCAGTTTCAAAAAACGGGAACGCACGATCTCGTGAGGGAAGTCTGCCCCAGAGATCCGGGTGGTCTTTCGTTTGGCACAGACCGTTTCGACCAACAGCTCTACGATCTCATTTAGGTCATCCAGGTAGAGAGGATAACGCTGCTTCAAGCAGTCATACTCGATATTCTCCAAAATCAACTCCCGATAATTTTCTATCTCTGTGACAGACATCGCATCCCTTCCTTTCCGTTCCGGCGGTCTTGCCGCCGCTGTTTCCCGGAAGGGAATGGAATCGGTACTTGATCCATAAGTAATTGATTTTTCTGTATTTGATTTCTCTATATTTAATTCTGCGGGCTTTTCCATATCCGGTCTTACCATATCCGGGTTTTCCGTATCTGGTGAAGCCGTATCCGGCTGGGACATATCTGGCTGGGGCTGTTCATAGATGACATACTCGGTATCTGTAATCCGCCCACTTTTATCGCGTCTCTGATGGCGCACGATATATCCGGCTCCTTCCAGTTCACGCAGGGCAGCACCGATGGCATCCACGCCTTCCTTACAGATCTTTGCAAGGCCACGGGTAGTGTAATTCCAGTCCTCTGGCAAAGACAGCATCATGGAAAGCAGCCCCTTGGCTTTTAACGACAGATTTGCATTTCGTAAATGATGATTGCTCATCACGGTATAATCACGGGTCCGTTCAATGCGAAAAACGGCCATCGACCTCACTCCTTCCGAATTTTGGGTACAAAAAAACCGCAATCCTCATTTCAAAGAATTGCGGTGTTCAGCGCTTTTCAAATTTTCTTGCATAGAACCAAAACAGCGGCTTTTGGGGACGCGCCTCTGTAAATGGCTCCTCCTGGGCGAAAGGAAGTGTTTGCATCACGCGGTCAATATCCGTTGAATCCATGTCATGCTGAGATTTGCAATCTTCCCGGATTGCTTCTTGAATTTCCTTTACCGTACACATAGTCATTCCTTTCCTTTCGTTGTATGGGTTTATGAGCGGCGGCGTTTTCCCGGTTTGAAATCGAGGATATGTCCCTCAATCACACGAGCGTAACGCTTGATTTTGATCTCCCGGCGCTGTTGGCTTTGCAGGGCGGCCTGATACCCGTCCTCAGTCAAAAACAACCGCATTTCATCTCCGGGGCTGCCGTAAGCAGTGCTGGGACGCAGGACGGAAAACTCGATCATCCAGCGGGTATTATCCCAAAACCTCTCTACGGCGAGAATGTTGTGTCCTTTCAGCTCACGGGCTGAAATATCCCTCATAGGCGGCTCCTTTCATCGTTCCTGGTCTCTCTGACGCTTTTTCTGCCATGCCTCCAGCAGCTTGATAATGGTTTCCTGCATCCGCTGGGGCGTATAGCTTTTGGGGAAATATTTCCGCAAAGTGTCGGAGGTAAATGTCACTCGGTCCAGATCACTTTTCTTTTCCTCACCCATGATGACACGCATCATATCGAGGGTCAGATGCCCCTCCTGACTGTATTTTTTGAGCCGCTGAGCTTGAGAAAGAGAAGGGGTAGCCTGTTCGCTGTCCATCGCGTCCAACAGGTCTACCTGTTCCTCCTTTTTGAGAAAGGACAGCTCATAGGCAGGGTTCAGGGCAATCTTCTTTTCATCCACCATATCCATCAATTCAGGAATCAGCTCTGTCAGACGGATATAGCGCTGAACTTGATTTCTGCTTGAACCAGCCTGCTGAGCCAATATTTCATCGGCTCTCAACTTCGTCCCAACTTGGGACGAAGTTAAATCAACTCGCTCTCCCTGATGTTTCATGGCATCCAGCTTCATCTTGTAGGCAAATGCTCTTTCACTGGGGAGCAGACTTTCTCGTTGCAGGTTGCTGTCAACCATAATGATCGTGGCGGCATCATCATCCAAATTCCGAACAATGACCGGCATGGTCTCCTTTTCTGCCAGCTCACTGGCTCTGTGCCGCCTGTGTCCGGCTACCAGCTCATAACCGCCCTCCGGGTCCGGTCGAGCAATCGCCGGAACCAGAACGCCATACTGCTTGATACTGTCTGCGGTCTCCATCATGGCTTCGTCATCCTTGACTTTGAATGGATGCCCTTTGAACGGGTGCAGTTCCGACAGCGGGATTTCTACTACTTTTTCTCTCTGAGCATCGGCACGGCTCTCCTCCGTAGAAAACAGATCATCTACCGATGCCAGTTCTACTTTTTTCGCGCTGCTTTTCAAGTTTCAACACCTCCTTCGTCAGATTTCGATACCCCTCTGCCACCTTACCGCCAGGGTCATGGACGAAAATGCTTTTTCCCTCTGCGCTAATTTCCTTTGCACGGACAGAGTGTGGAATCTCCGTTCCAAAGACTTTGATTTTACTTCCATAGGTGTCCCGCAGCAAAGCAGCAATCTCTTTGGCAAAGTTGGTGCGGTTATCCACCATCGTCAGCAGTATACCGTCAATCTGGAGCTTTGGATTGATCTGCCGTTTTACCTTGCTGACCGTAGATAAAAGCTGTTCCAGTCCTTTGGCGGGCAGATACTCTGCCTGAACGGGAATTATGATCCTGTTCGCAGCCGCCAGCGCATTGACCGTAAGCATCCCCAACGAGGGCTGACAGTCAATCAGGATATGGGAATATTGTCCCTTCAGTGTGTCCAGATATTGCCGTAAAACCGTTTCACGGCTCATGGCGTTTACCAGAGAAACCTCCATACCGGAAAGCTGAATATCCGCAGGCATCAGGTCAACGCCTTCTGCATGATGCAGAATACCTTCTCCGGGGCGTATAGGCTGATCCATCAGAATTTTGCCCATTGCATCCGACAGTGTAAATGGCAGCTTGTC
>NZ_QUKM01000024.1:0-25179 GCF_003481245.1 Blautia sp. TF10-30 | reverse complement strand
TTTCTAGCAAGAAAAGATGAAGTAAAATGCTTGCATTCTCTATTGATTATTATGGGATATTTTTTAGGGCAACACAATCCGTCGAATTATTTTGCACTTACGATAAAAAATTATCCATTCATGAACGACTTGAGATCAATAAGAAGATTATTCAAGAAAAGCAGGGAAAAGATAAGCCGGAGAGAGGGGCTGATCGGGGTGTAAGATAATTGAAAAAAAGGAATGGAAAGTTACTGTTTTAGTAGCTTCCATTCCTTTTTTGAGAGAGAAGGGTAATTTCTTTCTGATTAAAAAGGTTGTTACATTCATCTATAATAGCTTCAACTGTGCGTACCTGTGAAGGAGTGAGTCGGCGGAGCTTATCTGAAAGAATCAACAGATCCTTATCTATAATTTCACCAGTGAGTAAATAATCGGCACTTACTTCTAAAGCAGAGGAGATTTTTAGCAGATTTTCAGGCCTCATTGCTCGCTTCCCTGATTCAGCATAAGAAACAAACTGGGTAGTGACTTCCCCTTTTTCTGCAAGTGCTTCTTGAGTGAGTCCCAGCTTTTTTCGACGATCCATAATTCTTTTTCCGATTTCCTGTAAACATAATTCGCTATCCGACATTAGTATAAGACATCTCCTCTCGTATTGTTAAATTATATCCACAATAGATGATAAAAATAAGCGTCTACTGTTGATTAAAATCAACAATACGATATATAATCGGAGATAAATATTGAAAAATCTTGGATGCATAACAAGTAGAAAAAGTAGTGTATGGGAATATGAAAAAAGCGAACAGCTATAATGAAAGAAAATGAATTCTCAGGAGGACTATGATTATGGAACAGATGGATTTTTCAATAGAGCTATCAGAAAGTGAGATAGAAAAATTTGCAGATTATCTATACCAGAAAGAAAATGCAAAGGCAACAATCAATAAATATATGGCAGATATAAAAAAGTTTTTATCTTTTTTGGCAGATGATAAGCGGATCAATAAAAAAGTATTGTTGCAATATAAAGAATGGCTTACTCAAAAATATGCTGTCAATAGTGTTAATTCAATGCTTGCCGCCTTGAATCAGTTCCTGGAATTTTTGAATGTAGGAAAGCTGAAAGTGAAAAGAATAAAAGTGCAGAAGCAGCCTTTTTTACAGGATCAGAAAGAATTGACAGAAAAAGAATGCAGGAAATTGATTGCAACAGCTATGGCAGAAGGAAAAGAACAGCTTGCATTGTGTATTGAAACAATAGCATGTACAGGAATTCGGATTAGCGAAATAAAATTTTTTACAGTGGAGCGTGTAAAATCTGGAAAGATAGAGATTTATAATAAAGGAAAGTATAGAAGGATTTTTTTGCCGAAGGTATTGCAAAGGAAACTTCTTTCCTATTGCCATAATAACCAAATAGCAGAAGGTTGGATATTTGTCACGAAAAATGGGAAGTTAAAAGACAGAAGTAATATTTGGAGAGAAATGAAACGATTAAAAGAAAAGGCAGGAGTAGCAGAATCAAAAATATTCCCGCATAATTTTCGACATCTATTTGCAAGAATTTATTATAAAGTGACAAAAGATATTACAGGTCTTGCTGATTTACTTGGACATAGCAGTATCAATGTAACGAGAATATATACAGCAACTACAGAAACAGTGTTCCAAAAGAAGCTGGATAAGATTGTCGAACAGGAAATATTGGAATGTACAACATAATATCTGTTATGTTGTACAGTGCCTCTATTAACCTGTTCTACCCTATTTCTGCAAGTCATTCATTTTCTCTAAAAGAGAACTTTAAGCAATAAAAATAATAAAGATTATAGCCAATTTACCAAGAGCGGTACTTAAATAGGGCACAGCTACCAAAAAATCAGAAAGGAACTATGTAATATGAACAGCATAACAGATAGCAGGGTGTTATTTAACATTATATCGTACGAAACTTAATCTGTCCATAAACAACATAACAGATATTATGTTGTATTGATTTGGCAATGGATAAGGAGTAACGATGGCATATACTGTAAGAAAATTACTTGAATCAGAACAATTTCCAAAAATGAAGCTGCTTTGCGGTGAAAAAGGTCTAGATTTGGAAGTGAAAGGCATTCGAATAATCGAAATTGAAGATATGGAGCGATACCTGACGGGTGGTGAAATACTCATAACCAGTCTTCAGGTATATTTATCATGCAGTGATCGAGAAGTAGAGCAGCATTTTGAAGATTTAGTTAAAAGTGATATAAGTGGATTCATTGTAAAGAAAAGAAAAGAATATGATCCTACAGGACGCAGATTGAGTTTATTAGAAAAACACTGCAAAAAATATGAAATTCCTCTGGTAGAAATTCCAGGAGATTTATATTACTGGGGAATTATCCGTCATGTTATGATGCAGGTATTCGATAAAGACACTGCACGCTTAAAGTATTTTAAAATTACACATGATAATTTTAATACGTTTATTTTAAAAAATAATGGATCAAGCAATACAGCAAGTGATATTATCAAATTTTTAAGCATCATGATCGAGAATCCTGTTGTATTGTATTATGGTAATCTTAATTGTATGGTTTCAACAAACTTGGATAACTCCAAGTTAATATTGTCAGATGAAATTCAGCCATATAAACCCAATATTATTACGAAATTTCAATATATGAAGCAGATGAAAGGAAGCTGTGTTCAATATATAGTGAAATTTGCCATATTGAGTGAGGTGGATATATATATAACAATAACAGAAGAAAATAGAGAACTGATAGAACTTGATTATATGGCAATCGAGAATGCGATTATTAACTTGCAGTATGAATTTTTGAGTGAATTTGCACAGGATGAAGTGAAAAAGAAGTATCAGAGAGATATTATCCATAATATTCTGAATGGATTACTGAGTTCGAAAGAAATGACTGAAGCGGCAGCACAGCTCGGAATGAAAGAAAGCGATACTTACAGGGTTGTTGATTTTCATACCATCACAAAAAATGTACAAAGAAAATATACAAAAGAACAGCTTCACGAAGTAGGTGTTATCGAGGGTGAATTGATGCATCTTTTGCCGGATGCGCTTATTTACAGAAATATGGATCAGATTGTTATGATTCAACAGGTAGATTCCAATCAGACAGAACTGGAATATCAGAAAGAGATGGAAGAAATAGAGGAGGTTATCCAGCGAAGCATCCTTTATAGAAAGAAAGATACAGACTTTCAGATTGGTATAGGAAAAAGTGTGGAAGGGTATCAACGATTGAAAGAATCTTATTACGAAGCAAGTCAGGCTATCAAGTATATTGAGATTATCCGCCTGGTGACTGGTGATAAGAATAAGTCAGTAGTACATTATTCGAACCTCGGATTTTTCCAGATATTCGGCAAAGTTGATGATATGACGGAATTGGAAAGATGCATTCCGGAAACATTAAAGAAATTATATTTATATGAGGATGAACATAAGGGAGAATTGATTACAACCTTGCAGATGTATCTTAGAAATAACCAAAGCATCAAGAAAACTGCAGGTGCAATGTTTGTTCATTATAGAACGATATCTTACAGACTTGAAAAAATAAAACAAATTTCTGGAATTAATTTTGACAATGCAAATGAAGTGCTGGCAGTCAGTAATGGTCTGATTATTTATAAAATGTTAAAAGAAATAGAATAGAAAAAGAAAGAGAAATCGTGTTGAGGCATGGTTTCTTTTTTTTTGAACGAAGTTCATAAAAAGATATTAATGGAGAATATCGATACAATGGAACAGATTTTACAAAAAAACGGATAAATATTTTCATTGATTGTACATTATATTAACCGGTTTCAATCTGTATAATTGGGAAACTGATGAGAAAATATTTCAGGAAAAGAATCACTGCTACAGAGGATAGTATTTTTTTGATACAAACTAAGACCTTGCAGGGTTTAGATTAGAGGGATAACGATGCAACTAAAAAATTCAACAGATTACGCAATTAGAATTGTGTGTTACTTAGCAGCACAGGAACGGATGGTATCTACATCAGAATTATCACGGAAGCTAAATGTTTCTGCTAATTATGTTCCTAAAATAGCGAAAAAACTGAAAAATGCAAAAATAGTCACTGCCTGTGAAGGTACAAATGGTGGCTATATGCTGGCAAAACAACCGGAGAACATTTCTTTAATGGATATTATATCGTGCGTAGAGGAAACAATGGAAATTAATCGTTGTTTGGAAGAAGATCGATTTTGTTCCAGAAATTTAGAAGATACCTGCAAGATACATAAAATATTGTTGAGTTTGCAGAATACATACAATAATAAATTAGAGAGTGTAAAGGTTTCAGACGTTATTCGCCCTGGAGAAGATGAATATTTTGGACGATTTTATGTTGTATTAAAACTGAACTTAAAGGAAAAAAGCTACGAGTGTGTGTATTCACATATCCGTGAAGTGTACGAGAAAGTAAGAAAAACAGAAAGCTATGAAGAGTTCATAAGCCAATATGTAGAAAGATACGTGTATGCTTCTGACAAAAAAATGGTTCATGACTTCTTATCAAGTGAAGGATTAGGAGAAAGACTAGTTGATGGATGTGAGGAACAAGATCTTCCGTATCGCAGAATTACTGGAAAAGATAAGAATGCATATGTTTGGATGGAAGCAAAAAAATATATAGATGCAAATGAGAATACTGCAATTATTACCTTACATAATGAGAAAATTGTCCAGAACACAGTTATAAAGATGGAACGAGAACTCATAAAAAAAGAACAAGATATGACAAAGCAGTATTGGGATATGGTATCACTTTTAACTACTGTATTGAATCATAATCATTTAGTTGAAGTAGGGTACCAAGATGACATCAGTTTCTATACGAAACAGGTATATCTTCAATTGCAGAAAAAATATCCAGAATACGGGATTACGGATGAAGAAATTGCGTCAGTAGCTCATTTGGCACCGATTCATGATATTGGAAAGATAAAAGTACCAATTGAAATTTTAAATAAAAATGGAAAATTGACGGATGAAGAAATGAATGTAGTAAAGCAACATCCATTAGTAGGTGCAGCGATGACCCAGAGATTCCCAGAAGGGATAACAACGGAAAAGCTGAACCAGTATAGCTATGAAATATGCAGACATCACCATGAAAGATATGATGGTTCAGGATATCCGGACGGTTTGAAAGGGAATGCAATTCCAATGTGCGCACAGGTCGTTGGGATTGTTGATGCTTACGATGCATTGATCAATGATCGTCCATACAAAAGAAAATATGAACCGGAAGAGGCAATACAGATGATTTCAAATGGTGAATGTGGAGCGTTTTCAAATCAGCTGATGCAATGCTTTCAGGAGGCAGCAAAGCAGCCAGAGTGGTTAAAAGTAACAAAAAGTCAAGCATGACAGAAGATTTGAGGCGATTTTGTGAACAAGAAATTGAGTGTTTTAAGACGAATTACAGCAGTTGTTCTGTGCGTTACATTATTATCTTCGCAAGTCGTAGTTGCGAATGCTGAAGATTCAGAAAGAATGAATGTGCAGACCAATAGTGAAATTACAGATATATCGGAACAGGATGGTTTCGACAGTGATACATCTGAAATATCTGATATCACGGAAAGTGATATTCCTGATTCTTTTGAAGGAGAATCAGAGCCAAATACAGATATAAGTTCTGAAGTAACAGAGGAATTTGGTAATTCCAAAGATCAAGGATTTACAGATGGAGAAGAAACAATTATCGAGGATGAAAACACCTCAGATACTTTGGAAGAAGCAAATCCAGATTATGAAGATGGAAAAATATGTATCTACAATTACCAGCAACTTCTGCAAATCGGTACAGGAACACAGATGTTTTCCGGAGACAAAGATGGAAATGTTGGTGAAGGGGATAAGGTTCTTGCAGATGGTGCAGAACTTACCTATGCATCAGACGCTTCCTATTGTTTGATGAATGATATTCCAATAGATAATGAAAATGTCTGGAACTTCCCATCAGATTTTACAGGTAGCATCACTTCATCATCAGAGCGCACGGGCAACACAGTATATGATTCAGTGACTGATACGATTTATGTGTATAACCGATACCAGCTTGAATTGATGAAAGGGGAATCTTCAGACAGCGAACCTGTAATGAGCGAGGATTATATTGCTGAAAAAGTTGGAATGGGACAGGTTTTTACACTGGAAGATGGTACCTATCTTACTTATAGCAAAACACATAATTATGTGCTTGCTTCTTCATTTACAACAGAAACACCGGAGCTTCTTGCAAATAAGGCTGGGACAGAGGAGACAACTAAGGATATTACTAGCGCTTATCCATCTGATTATGAAGGAAGAAATTATTTCGGTCAGGTGGTAAAAAAGATCGGTGATAAAAATTATATTCTGATTGGAAATGAAACACAGCTCCGGGCAATCGGAACAGATGCGGAAGTGACAGAACCCATCTGGAAGGTGTATGAAACAAGAGAGAAAAAAGGGGGATTACTGGGGGGAGCACTGAGTGGATATACAGACTGGACACCGGCTGCGGATACAGCAGAATACAAAACAGAACTGTATTATCCGGGTGATGCGGATCTGGCCAATTTTAAAGATGGAGACAAAGTATATGACTGGTCAAAAACTGCATTGTATGCAAATGATAATGGTGGACACGAAATTGGAAAAGCGGAATATTTGGATGCCCCATCCTTAGACGTAGCTGGTTTGAATGCTACAAAGCGTTATCTTTATGTGGGCAGTACGATCCAGGATTCTGCAAATATGATAGTAACTGCATCTGAGGACAGTCCTTCTGATGATTCTACGGAGGAGGCCTCCGGTGAAACAGAAGAAGTTTCTGGTAATACAGAAGAGACTTCCGGTGAAGCAGATGGAAATGCAAAAGGCAGTGATCTGATTGATATGGTTCCGGCAGAAAACAATGAAATATCTGTATCTGGAAATGATGATATTTCTTCAGAAGCTGCAGCATCGGACACTACTGTATCAGATACTGAAAACGAAGAGATTTACGATGAAGATGCTTTTATCAGTGATGAAAGTGAAAGTGATTTTTCAGATGATGCGGATCCAGAAAGTATACAGGTTGAAGAGGATAAGACCTACGTTCTTACTTATGATATAAGCAAAACGACTAATAAGGTGAATATTGCAGGCACCGGATATAAATATAGCAAGGATACGGATTATATTATCTTTCGTGATATTGATCTTTCCAAAGAGGGCACCAATTCCAATGGGGAAGATGATGATTGGGATCCTATTGATAATTACCAGGGAAACATGGAAGGCCGAAAGGGAATGGTTGAAGGTCAGAGTATAACAATCAGCCATATCAATATTTCACAGAATAATCCAGTCGATCAGGACAGGCAGGCAGAATATGGTATCGGATTTTTCAGAAATTTGACAACACCATATTCTACATCCCTGACAATATCCCAAAACCCGATCACTGTGAAAAACATTACTCTTTCTGATGTGACGGTTTCTACAACAACACAAAAGGTTAAACAAAATGTCAGTTTGATTGGAAGTGTGCTGAAGCTCCTGCTTGGAAATTTAAGTGGACTGAAACCGGATCCGCAATCCCTGGCAACGGGAGGATTTGCAGGCGTCATAAAAGGAAACATCCAGATTGAAAACTGCAATGTAGAAAATTTACGTGGAGTTTCAAATGTAAATGATCGGACCGGTGGCTTCGCAGGCTATGTCAGTGGTATGACACAGTATGACCTCATATCAAATGGATTAGGAGGCCTGGTTACTACTTTAACAAAAATCCTGAATCTGATTCCTCTGCTTGGAGCCGGTGACCTGCTGACTGTCCTTTTAAATGGAGGATTACTCAGTGTAAAAAATCTGATTCCGGTAGGCTATGTCAATCCATGTATTCAGAATTGTTCTGTAAGCGGTGGCACTTCTGTTACAGGTCAGAAGAGTACCGGTGGATTCGCTGGGGAAGCCATTGGTGCAGTGATGAAAAACTGTTCTGTGGGTGGCACTGCCACAGTGTCTGGAAATGATTGCTCTGGTGGATTTGTGGGACGTTCTGCGAATGCAGTTGTGGCAGGCGCATTAAGCAGCCTTGGTATTGAACTTATGGGGAACTTTCCGGTCAATACAGTTATGCTGAACTGCAGAATTGATGGAACGGTAAACGTATCCGCACAGGGAAGTTTCGCTAAGGAAAGTGGTTATGCAGGCGGATTTATTGGCGAAATGCGAAATAGTTACGCTGTAGACTGCAGTATTTCTTCTTTGGGTACAGTGTCCGGAAAAGATTATACCGGAGGATTTGCCGGTATAGCAACCCTTGGTGATGTAGCGGATATTGATGAAAGCCAGGGACTTCTGGTAATTGTAAAGGATCTTCTTACAGGGTTGTTAAATGGTAAATTTACCAACATGGATATCCTGAACCTGGTAGGACTCCGGCCTTCTGTTATAAGCGGATGCACCATTGCAGGAGATAACATTTCTGTAACAGCGAACGGTAAAAATGCAGGTGGACTTGTGGGATATGCAGGTGCTGTCCAGATTTCCAATACTTTAGAACTTGCAGATGACTCAAAATCAACTACAAAAGCCCTCCAGCGAGTGCTTAATAAGACGGGTCTTACCTACGAATTTTCAGACCGTGTGAATCAGATCAATGCAGCTTCCTCTATGAAGGTTTCAGCAACAGAGAATGCAGGAGGAATCTTAGGTTACGCTAAGATGACCAGTGTCGGTGATGTCCTCGGTGGAACAGTTACAGCAGCAGACTATATGCGTTTTGAGTGCAAGGACTGTTCCGTAAACGGAGGCTCTTCCGGGCTTACGGTTACTGCGTCAGATCAGGAAAATGGTCGTGCAGGAGGTGCTATCGGTTATGGAACAGGTGGAGAAGTAAGGAAAACATCCGTCACAAATCTGAATTCCGTAACGGCCGGAAAGTGTGCCGGAGGTTTTGCCGGGTATTTCGGAAGCGGCACCCTTGCCAATGTTGGAGGTATTAAACTTCTGGGATTACCGCTACTAAAAATTGACAGCCTTCTTTCTGTAGGTCAGATGATTGAGACGTTTGCAGTTGAAAGTACTGTTTCAGGTGTTGCGTCAGGATATAGTGTGTCTACCCAAAATGAGAAAGGTTACAGCGGTGGCTTTATTGGAGAATGCATCAGTGGACGAGCAAGGGACACAAAGATCAGCAACCTGAAAACGGTTACTGCATCCGCAGCATCAGGAAAAGCCGGTGGATTTGCAGGTTTTGCCAAAGCCGGAGATGCATTAAGTGCCGGAGATTCTACTACATCACAACTGACAGGAATCGAATTGGAGAACCTGCTAGGCGTTGTCAGTGCCCTGAGACCGGAGTTCAATAATACTTCTATTGCATATGTTTCGAATGGTTCTGACCCTCAGGTATCCGCTGATATGGCGGGCGGTTTTGTGGGAGATGGACAGGCAGTAGATATCAATTATGGAAACAACAATTCCGGATTTAAAGCAGACACAGACACGAATCCATCTTCGAGTGAATCTACAGATGAAAAGAATAGTGAAGAAGCAGATTTCATTTCAGCAGACACGAATAGTGAGGATGGAACAACCGAAGGCGAGGCTGGTGCGATTGCAACAACAAATATTACCGGACTTTCCTATATAAAGGGAACCAGCTATGCCGGAGGCTTTGCCGGAAGATTGATGCCCGGTGATGTGGCACAGACAGGTTCTATTAAGTTACTGGGGCTCTTAAATGTAACTCAGCTTCTCAGTGTCATGGATGTAGCTTATCCGAGAATTTCCGATTCTTCTATTGAAGGAAACAACTTAGTCGTAACAGCATCCGGAAAAAATGATGATGTGGCGCTTGGAGATGCCGGAGGATACATCGGTAATGGAAAAGCAGTTATGGTTAAAAACTCTGATGTGACTAATGTAAAAGAAGTCACAGCGCCGTATCATGCCGGTGGCTATATCGGAATCATGCGGTCCGGAAGTGCAGCGGAGGCAGGAGATGCCACAGGAGATCTTTTGAACAGTGTCCTTGGTAAGATTCTGAGTCTGAAAGAGTTGGCGAGTGTCTTGCAGGCTGCATCCAGCAAAATTACAAATTGCAAAGTTGCTGGTACCGCAGATGGATTGACTGTTACAGCTGACAACGGATTTGAAAACGCAGAAGGCTATGCAGGTGGCTTCGTTGGAGAGATGCAGAGCGGTCATGTAGATAATTCAGCAAATGCTGTTGATTCCGGAAAAGGAACGGCAGTAGAAAATCTTCTGAAAGTAGAAGGCCTTCGTTATGCCGGAGGCTTCGGAGGTCTGGTAAAAGCCGGAGCGGTTGCAGAGATTGGATCTAAATCATCAATTCTTACAAAACTGGTTGATCTGACAGGATTACTATCCCTGGTCAATGCTTTTGTTCCGGTGATCAGTAATGCCAGTGTTAATTCTGTAGAAAAAGGGTTTACCGTTACCGTTACAGGTACTCTTGAAAAAAATAGCACCAACGATGCGGATGCCGGAAGTGCCGGAGGCTTTATCGGATGCGGAACTGGTGTACAGATCAGCAATTCCGATGTAAATAAATTGCAGCATACAGGTGTCAGTGAGCCGAAGAATCTGCAGCAGGAAGATGGTAGCAGTTATTACGGAAATGACAGTGCATATGCGGTAAATGGTTATCGTTATGCCGGCGGCTATATTGGTAAAGCTGCTATGGGAAGTACGGCAGCCATCGGTGGAGCAAGCGTTCTGGATCATGTTCTTTCTACGACAGGACTGTTATCAGCACTGACTGTAGTTGCATCTATCATAGACAGCTCAGATGTTTATGGAGCAACAGGCGGATTTAATGTTCTTGCAACAGACGGAGACGGTGTTACGGGAAAAGCCGGTGGATATGCAGGAGAACTTCTTGGAGTTCAGATTCAAAATAGTAATTCTTATAATTTTGCACATATCATAGGGCGTGAAAGTGCCGGTGGATATGTTGGAATCATGGAGCCGGGGAATGCGGCAGATGTGGTAAATGGATTAAGTGCTCTTGGAGGACTGATCAAGGCAGATAATCTTCTTGGCGTTTTACAGGCATTTGTTCCTGTGATCAAAAACAGCGAAACAACCTGTGTACCTTGTGGAGGTGCTGTGAGGGCTCAGGCTGAAAGTGATGACAGCATTTACCGTGGACTTGCAGGAGGATATGCGGGTTACAACTATGGCGGTCAGATCTGGGGAAACAATACGGATAACTGGAAAGGTGCTGCATATACAGGAACCGTAAGAGAATGTGCGGCCTATCGTATCCGTTCCGTATATGGAACGGAATATGCTGGAGGCTATACCGGACTGATGCGGTGTGCGAATGTTGCAGACACAGGAAGTCTGAAGGTTTTATTCGGTCTTATCAAACTAGATAATCCGCTGACGCTTCTTCAGGCAGTGTATCCGACAGAAAAGAATACAGCTGTTTATGGACCGCTTCGTGGACTGGATACGGATACCTGGAATAAGTGGGTTGGTGCTGTCGGTTCTTATGGAAGTTACGGTAATAAATTACAGGCACTTGGTGAAGTCAATGATCAGAATCAGTTAAATGAGATTATTTCCCAGTATGCATATGGATACGCTGTTACAGCAGGACGGAGCATTCTGGCAAGTAAAGCAACACAGGGTGGTTCTGCCGGAGGCTATGTGGGTCGGATGGAAGGAGGAACCGTTACAAACGGTACTGCTGTAGATCTTCAGTTGGCAGAGGCTTATAGATGCAGTGGTGGATTTGCTGGTGAGATGCTTACAGGTTCTGTGGCAAACACAGGTGACGTTTCACTGGCAGGCCTTAAGATTATAGGTGCAGACAGTCTGGCAGCATTAAAAACCTTTGTGCCAGTCGTGAAACAGTCCCATGTGGAAGGATATCGTTCCGGTGCAAGGATCAAAGCAACCGGTATTGCAGACAAAGATCCGGCAGGATTTGCCGGAGGCTATGTGGGAAGAATGATCGGCGGCCAAATCTGGGGAGATGAAACTTCCTCCTGCAGTATCACAAATTTAAGGCGTGTAGATGGAACTTCTTATGTAGGCGGTTTTGCCGGAAAAGTAGATCCGGGTAGTGTGGCAGCTATTGATACAGCTACAAAACAGGGACTTTTGAATAAACTTCTGGATGTTCTTATGGTAAATGCTCCGGCAGAGCTGATTAAGGTTCTGAATGCTACTGTTTCCACCATCCGCTGTGCATCTGTGTCAGCCTGGGATGACTGGGGCGTGATCGTAAACGGAACCTATCAAAATGGAAGCAATACAGGGTATGCAAAAGCAGCTGGAGGATTCGCAGGAAGTCTTTGTGGAGCAGTTCTTGGCGAGAAGGATAAACCGGAAAGCGGAATCCGTGCAGACAAGATTCGCTCTGTAGTAGCCGGTGAATATGCCGGAGGATGCTTCGGTATTGCGGATGTTTCCGGTGCTGCAAATATTAGTGCCAATGGTGAGACCTCTGTCTTACAGTATCTTTTAAAGCTTGGAAAAACCGATGTGCTGGATGCATTCCGAAGCTATGTATATTACGGAAAGATCACCGGCAGCCCAGATGCAGGGCTTGGCGTCAGTGCTAACACAGCGACAAAATCCGGCCAGAATAATGAAGTAACATATAGCGGAACGGCGGGAGGTTTTGGCGGTTCACTGTTAAATGGCTCTGTCAAAAACAGCAGCGTAACAGGATTAAATTATGTAACTGGTCTGAACAGCGTCGGCGGTTTTGTAGGTTACTCCGGAAAAAGCGGAGTTGTGAAAATGGAAAAACTGGATGTGCTGGGAGATAATGCAGGACAGCTTCTTGGCGGTGCCCTCTGTGTTCTGGATATTTTTGGCTCCCATATTGATGACAGCAGTGTGGCAGGCATACCTGGTGGTTATACCGTTCAGAGTAAAGGTGGAGAGGAACAGATCGCAGGAGGATTTATCGGCTACGCAAATCTTTCCAGAATGGCAGGCTGTAATGCCGGAGATGCCCAAAATCAGGAAAATAGCCTGAAACTGGTAGAATCCGGTGGAACAGCCGGAGGCTTTGCCGGAAGAACAAGCTTTGCCTATCTTGCGGATGTAAAACTGGATTCCACGGTAGTGGATGCGTTGCTCGTAGTTCTGGATCAGCTTGTAAGGGCGTTGTATCTGGATAAAATTCAGGACTCCGACCTGTTGCATATCAATCTTGGAATTGTGAAGGTCGATGCGTTGTACGATGGAAATCTCATCCATGTGAATCTGCTGGGACTTGATATTTCCGTTGGTTTGTCCAAAAAGTCACCAGACAACGGCCAGCAGACAGATTTTGCAATCATTAAGATCGGAGATTCCTCTATTAAGCTTCCATGTGATAAAAATGGAATCATAACGAAAGATAATGATGTAAAGTCCAACATCAGTGTCAACCTAATCAAGGCAAACAGGACAAAAATCACAGACAGCAATGTGTATGGAATCACCATCGGATACAATGTCTACGCAGGCGGCGCAGGAAATGATGCGGATGGTACTGCAACAGATGGGCGAAGCGGAGGCTTTGTTGGTTACAACGACGAAGGTCTTCTTCGGAATAATGACATGTATTACTGCGATGTGGTCCGTGGAACATCCAAGCTGGTGGGACCATTCAGCGGAAAAAGTGATTTGGACTCTGGATATGACTTTAATACAAAAGCAGGTGTAGAAGGTGAGAATAACAATTATCGTATTTACCGAAAACCGGCGATTAGTTTTGATGAGATCAAAAAGAATTCGAAACTTCTGACAGATACGTTCAGCCAGGAAAATGGATGGAGCATCTTTTCTGTAAAACATGTAGTGCAGGTAGATACATATGACACCTTGCAGAATGCGGTCATGGCAACAAAAGATTCTTCTGAAACGGCAGATCTGAATGCTTATGTATCAGATGCGAAAGCGGTTCTGATGTCAGATGCCAAAACTACAGTAAATACAGGGGACAGCACATCACCGGAACCATCGGATACACAGGATCCATGTGATGAATTTGTGAATCTGACCATTAATAAGGTATGGAAAGATTTCCGGAATATGGACAACATCAGACCAGACACTATTAAGGTTACAATTTCCAGAAGCTGGACGGATGCGGAAGGAACAAAACATACAGAAGTTGTGCCGGGATATGAAAACTATGAAATAAAAGGTGATATCTCAAAATCTACATGGCAGAAAGTGGTTGAAACTCTTCCAGCCTACATAAAAGATGATGCTGAAAAACCGCATTATTATGAATATTCTGTTACGGAAACGGAAATAAAAGGATATACAACTACAATCGAAACTTCTAAAGATGGATTTACCTTCACGATTATCAACCGGCATTTTGCACTGCTTCCGGATACCGGCGGCGAGGGCATTATGATGTTTATCATAGCAGGTGGCCTGTTGTTAGCGTTCCTGCTTTATACCGGACGCAGAAGGAAACGGAAACAGGCGATGTAGGAAAGGGGGAGCAGGGTCATGAGAGAGATATGGCTGCGTGGGGAACTTCCACCGTAAAGGCTGAAAGAATCCAAAGCGAACCAATAAAAAATCAAAAGAAAGTGAGAAGAGGAACATGAAGAAATTAGTATCAAGATTTATGGCAGTTCTGATGGCAATGACCATGATACTGTCCATGAGCATGACTGTATTTGCAGCAGAAGCTCCAAAAGGAACCCTGACAGTCAACAATACAGTGGCAGGAAAGACCCTGGATCTGTATCAGATTTTTACAGCAACAAAAAACGGCGATAATGTAGCATATACACTGAACAGTGCATATGAGGGATTTTTTAAGAATAATATTAGAATATCAGGATCTGAAAGTTTAAAAGGTGAAGCTTTAAGTGAAGCGGCATATAACTATGTTAAAGATCAGGTCGGAAAAGATGGAAGTAATGGCGCAGCGTTTGCAAAAGATATCTTGGACTGGATTCTTAAGAATAAAACTATTGTAGATGCTACTCATACAACTGCACCTACAACCGCTGGTACTACGGTAATTAATAAGCTGGATTATGGATATTATGTAGTGTATCCAGTAGGTGCAACAGATACATCTACAGCACCTGGAGAACAGGGTTACACATCCGTAGCATCTTTAGTCAGCGTTACAGGTGATACTTCAATTAACATGAAGAGCAATTACCCGACAGTAGTAAAAAAAGTAAATGACAACAAAAATGCAGATGATGTCAACATTGGTGATACAGTAACTTACACACTGACATCTAAAGTACCAGATATGACTGGATATACTTCTTATGTATTTAACTTCAAGGATACATTATCCACAGGACTTACTTTTAAAGGAATTACTTCTGTGACAGTTGGATCAGGTGAAAATGTGCAGAATGTTACTGCAGGTACTGGCGATAATACTTATACATTAACACAGGACGGACAGAACATTACAATTACAATGAACAATTTCCTTGCTTCTAATGCAAACAAAGCAGGACAGGAAATTAAAGTAACTTATACGGCAACCTTAAATAAAGATGCCGTAACTGGTTTTGATGCAAACAAGAACTCTGCTACCGTTGAGTACAGTAATAAACCAGGAACAGATAACAAAGGTGAATCTGAACCAAGCATCGTAGATGTACATACTTTCAATTTCACAATCTTCAAATATTATTTAAATGGTGCGGATAAGACTGGACTTGCAAAGGCAGAATTCGAGCTTTACAAAGCAAATGGTGAAGTAGCTGGAGACAAGGTTAACATTAAAAAAGTAACTGATGGTGAATACCGTGTGGCAACACCTGAGGAAGCTACAGCAGAAAGTTTCAAATCCGATGTAATTGTATCTGGTAATAACGGTAAAGTTCTTGTAAAAGGTCTTGATGCCGGAACTTACTACTTAAGAGAGACAAAAGCTCCAGAAGGATACAATAAACTTCTCAGCGACATAAAGGTTGAGATTAAAGCAAACTATGATCCAAAAACCGGAAAACTGACAAGCTATTCAGTTGATTACACATACAATGGAACTACAACAACAGGTACAGAAATTAAAGATACAACAACTTCCCCAGAAGTAGCTGTAGAAAACAAGACAGGTGCACAGCTTCCATCTACTGGTAGCAAGGGTGCCCTTATGGTAACACTGGCTGGTATCGTTCTTTTCGGTGTATTAACAGCAAGCAAGGCTTTTGGCAAAAAGAAAGCAAAAAACTAAGACATTCTGAAGCTTAAGAATGGACAAAAAGACAGTTCATCTTCCCGGTATTGCACCGGGAGGATGTCTGCTTTTTCTGAAATGTCCAGTGTGGACTGGGTATTTCAGAAGAAACAGACGAAAAGGTGAAAGGTATTATGAAGAAAGTAGTGAAAATACTAAGAGGAATCGGATATCTGCTGGCATTTTCTTTAATCCTGTATCCGGTGGTGAGCAATTATATCAATCAGATGAACAGCACAACCATTGCTACAGATTATGAACAGGAAGTTTCTCATCTGTCGGAAGATCAGGAAAATGCCATGATTGAGCAGGCACAGGAATACAATGAAAGCCTGATTGGAATTGGTTCCATAGCAGATCCATTTTCAGAAAGCAATGAAAACCAGACAGAAGATGATGTGTATAACAATCTTTTAAAAATTGATGATACTGGAATGATGGGATATATTGATATTCCAAAGCTTGATGTTGTTCTTCCGGTTTATCATGGAACATCCGAAAAAGTACTGCAGTCCGGTGTAGGACATTTGAAAAATACCTCGCTTCCAGTAGGTGGTGAGAGCTGTCATGCGGTATTATCCGGACATCGTGGACTTGCAAATGCCAAGATATTCACCGACCTGAACAAAATGGAGGTTGGAGATGTATTTTATATTAAAGTTCTTCATCATACCTTTGCCTATCAGGTGGATCAGATTCTGACAGTATTGCCATCAGATACAGATTCTTTACAGATTGAAAAGGGCAAGGATTATGTAACACTGGTCACATGCACTCCTTATGCGGTTAACACGCACAGACTGCTTGTACGTGGCACTAGAATTCCGTATGAAGAGGCACAGAAGATAGATGAGGAAGTTGGTCTTCAGCGTACAATTCCATTCAATTTGATTCTATTGATTGGTGGAATTATTGCTTTCATCATCATATGGGTGAGCATTAAATATCATAAACGCAGGAAGGAGAAAAAACATGAGCAGAATAATTAAACGTAAGCGAATATATATGTGTATGGCAAGTGTGATGTATATGCTTTTACTCCTCATTCCGTTACCTGTGTCTGCGAATGATCTGGGAAGTATATTATTAAAAGCAACTGTTGAAGATGAGACTACGGTATATAAGCTAAGTAATACTGACTTTACGATGTATCAGGTTGGAACATATAAAAATAATTCATGGGCATTAGTGAGTGAGTTTGCAAAGTCTGGAGTCATATTTGATTTTGATGATTCTTCCGCTCAGGCAGAAGCTGCAAAAAAACTGGAAAAATATGTACAGGATAACAACATCAAAGGAATGTCCGGAAAGACCAACTCAGACGGAGAAGTTATGTACAGAGATCTGGAAAAAGGAGTGTATCTTTTTGTCCAGACACAAAAAACACAAATTAGCAATCAAGTATATCAAAGCGAACCTTTTATCATAACAGTTCCAGGTAATTATGATGGTCAGATAATTTGGAATGTAACGGCAGAACCTAAATTTAAAAATGAATCGATACCACCAATTACTACGAATACGCCACCAGTTTCAGAAGAACCATCGGGTGATAATAGCAGTCATACTTCAAATGTAAAAACGGGAGATGATACGAATGTAATTATGTGGCTTTCTTTAATGGGAATATCCTTAGTCATATTTAGTATTTGTAAAAGAAAAGTCCATAAATAATATGAGAAGATCGGGAAATCCCGGTCTTTTCGTTTCGTTATATAACTGTCATAATCCAAAAACAAATACCTCCGGAGGTGCACCGTATGGCGTCACCTGGGAGAAAATGGGTTTTAAACCATGGGAAGATTTGAAAGAAAATGAGTGAGTTGCCAGTGCAATCTTATTTATCTCTTGTGACAGAAATAGGTTCCCGTTTTGCTGGAAGTAAGTCTGAACTGATCTCAGGAGAATTAAGCAGTGCTGTGAAATTCTGTCTGATGATATCCAGTGTCTTCTGCTTTTTCTGTAATTCCTGCTTTTCACGGACAGTAGCAGCCTGTTCAGATTCAAGATTTTCTATCCGCTTCTGGATTTTATTAGAGCTTGGGATTTTGGTAACACCGAGATCCTGAAGCTCTTTTTTTAGTGAATCGTGGAGTTGGTATTCTGCTTGATGTTTGGTCCGGTATGCTTTTGGATTTTTAGCAGATTTGCAATCTTCAATCACTTTACGGCAGAGCCGGTAAGAATCACAATGTTTTTGAATGACTTTCTGCGTGTTCAGTTCATTGTTGATTTGTGTTATTCTCTGTTCAGCCGCTTTAACAGAAGCATCAACATCAGAAACATGCTGTTGAAAATCTTCATAATTCAGCAGATTATTTTCAGAAAGATAGTTGAAGGTGCGGGTTGCCTCTTTTAGATTATTTAGTTTTACCCAACGTTCAAATCCTTCTCGATTGCCGGTTGTAACATAAGTGGAAATATTGATATACAGGCGAGCATCTCTGGACAGATGCTTTGGAGTTTTCACTTTGCTACGATTTTTTGCCAGACGGATGCGGACATTTTCTTCGCTATAATAACTTCCGAGAGATTTCATGTAAGTGAAGTCCTTCTGCTCCGGTGCACGGAAGGACAGGTGTTTTCCTTGGCGGACTTCATATCCGGCTAACTGCATTTTTTGTAGAAATTCCTCATAGTTGATGGAAGTCCAGATTGCCTTATCAACTGCAACACGTAGCTTGACTTTCCAACTGGTGCCATGATGATATTCCATGTTCTCTTTATAGCTTTTTCCTTTTTCTCCGGTTGGCATACTGGTGGCAAGTCCATTTTCCTGGCAGATGCGATTACTGATCCGGCAGATTTTATGGTAGCTCCGCTTATTGGAAATGATCATTAACGCCCATTGTCACTGTAACCTGTTGGATGAATCTTGTATTCAGGTCGCAGTTTATGATGACAGACTGGAGGTGACTTCTCCGGGTGGATTATATAACGGATTAACTTATGAGGAAGTCATGAATGGTCATTCGAAGATCCGGAATAAAGGCATTGCCAATATATTCAGTCAGATGGGACTTGTAGAAGCATGGGGAAGCGGAATAAAAAGAATCCTTAATGCTGCAGAAGAGTATGGACTTTCGAAGCCGAGATTTCAGGAATTCGATAATATGTTTCGGGTAGAGCTGTTCCGTAGTTCATTTCCGATGACAAATGGAAAAGAAAGCATCGGAGAAGCATCGGAGGTAGTGTGGAGAACAGACCTCAACAATACACAGCAAAAGATTATAAAGTTACTTTCAGAAGATCATCAATTATCAGCAGTTAAGTTAGCTGAAAAAATTGGGGTTGCCAGTCGAAATATTGAGAACAATATTAAGAAGTTAAAAGAGTATGGTATTCTTATAAGACATGGATCTCCAAAGAATGGTTACTGGGAGATTGTAGATAAAGATCTACAGGAGTGAGAAGTAAATTAGTCCAAGATAACTCAAGATTAGTCCAAGAGAATATATATATAAATAACAAAAATAGATTGACATTTTGTAGTAATCAGTAGTAAACTGTACTTGTGGAAGGGAAGTGATATGTTTGGCTAGAAAAACACCAAAAGATGGCAAAGAAGAAAACATACGAGTACGGGTGACTCCAGAACAAAAACAGAGACTTGTTGAGTATGCAGAAAGACACTATCAGAGCATGAGTGGTGTTGTATGTCAGGCATTGGATCTCCTGTACGCAAGAGAAGAACAACAAAATAATAAAGAGTAAAATGGAGTTATTTTGGAGTTTATTTCTTCATAAGCGGTGCGAAAAACACAAAGTCAGAACACATGTTCGAAACATAAACCTCTAATAACAGCCTTTGCGTGTCATGAAACGCAGTCCGCAAAGGAGTTCGAGTAACGGACTAAAATGCCGAAAGCCTGTATTTATGCGGGTTTTCGGCATTTGTTTTATCGAATGGCTCTAGTTTGGCTCTATTTGTGGGGAGAGTAATAGCAAGATTAAGGAGTAAAAGAATGTAATTACTCTGTTAGTAAATTGACACAAGTTGGCTGTAGAGTATAATTATAGTAAAAGTACAGCAGAAGCTGTCGCAAAGATATTTATAAAAATGTTGTGGAGGTATTGAACATTAATGAATGTAAAATTAAAATCTGCAAGCAAGCAAGCGACTGTAGCCTGGAGGGTGGGAGAAAGATGAAGAAGTGCAAATTAGTACAGAATATAAGAAATTTCAAATTTTGTTATTTTATATTTTGCATAATGATATGTTTGGTTGTTTTTCCTGTTTCCACATCTGCCCAAGAAAATTCTGATCATGTTATTCGGGTAGGATCTTTTGAGGAAACTTATAATGTAGTCAATGAAAAGGGAGAAAGAAGCGGCTATGGTTATGAGTATCTTCAAGATATTGCAGGTTATGCAGGATGGACATATAAATACATAACAAGTGATTGGAAAAACTGCTTTACACAGTTGGAAAATGGAGAGATTGATATTCTTGGTGGCATTTCCTATACAGACGAACGTGCTGAAAATATGCTTTTTTCCGATATGCCTATGGGGGAAGAGAAATACTACATCTATACGGATGCATCCAATATGGATCTTACAGCAGGAAATTTGGATTCTTTTGAGGGAAAAAATATTGGTGTGTCTAAAGATAATATAGTGGAGGATGTGCTTAATGAATGGGAATCAAAATATGGTCTGCATACGAAGCATATCAATGTTTCTACAACCACAGAAATTATGGACAAACTGTCGAAACATGAAATTGACTGCTTCGTTTCGGTAGAAGAATCCCGTTGGGAAGAATCGGATATTTCACCGCTTACAAGTATTGGAGAGACAGAAATCTATTTCGCTATAAATCCAGAACGTCCGGATATCAAAGAAGCACTGGATAGTGCTATGCGCAGAATCAAGGATGACAATCCATTTTACACTGATGATCTCTACAGGCGTTATCTTTCTGCACAGAGCAGCTCGTTTCTTTCAAAAGAAGAAAGGGAGTGGATCGGGCAGCATGGAGCAATCAGGATAGGGTATCTGAATCAGGATGGAGGTATCAGTAGTGTAGATCCATCAACAGGCAAATTGACAGGTGTTATCACAGATTATGTGGATCTTGCAGAAAATTGTCTGCAAGGTCAGACTCTGGAATTTGAATTAAAGGGGTATGATACAAGAAGTGAACTGCTTCAGGCATTGCAGGATGGAAAAATAGACCTGATTTTTCATACAAACCAGAATCCATACTTTGCAGAAACAAAAGGAGTTGCTTTGTCGGATACGCTATTGACTCTCAATATGGCAGCAATTACGGCAAAGGATTCTTTTGATGAAAATAAAGAGAATACAGTTGCCGTTGAAAAAGATAATTTTTCATTGAAGGCATATCTTTCATACAATTATCCAAAATGGGAGATTATAGAATATGGGACATCAGATGCAGCAGTAAAAGCGATGCAGAAAGGGGAGGCAGATTGCATTGTAAGCAGTTCAGGTACTGTTTCTGACTATTTGAAAAATAATAAGCTTCATAGTGTTTTCCTGACAAAAGAAGCCGATGTTCCATTTGCTGTTCGGCAGGGAGAACCGGTTCTTTTGTCCATTCTGAATAAAACACTGACATCTATGCCTACAGCTCAATTTTCGGGTGCAGTAGTTTCGTATAATGCTTCCTCACGAAAAGTTACAGTGAGGGATTTTATTCAGGATAATTTACTGACAGTTTCACTTATCGTTGGAATTTCTTTTTTCGTTGTTCTGTGTATCATTCTTCGTTCTTGGAAGAAGTCAAAACGTGCGGAGGAAAGATTCAAGAAATCTGCTGAACAGGCATTAAAACTGAATCAGGAACTGGAAGAAAAACGGCAGGAATTACAAAATGCACTTGTAGAAGCACAGAGTGCCAATAAGGCTAAGACTTCCTTTTTAAATAACATGTCTCATGACATCAGGACACCGATCAATGGCATTATGGGCATGCTTACAATTCTTGAAAAAAGCGGAAATGATGGTGAGCGGGCAAAAGATTGCCTGAATAAAATAAATGAGTCTTCGAAACTGCTATTATCATTGGTAAATGATGTTTTGGATATGGCAAAGTTAGAATCGGATACCGT
Source organism: Blautia sp. TF10-30 (assembly GCF_003481245.1). Taxonomy (NCBI): domain Bacteria; kingdom Bacillati; phylum Bacillota; class Clostridia; order Lachnospirales; family Lachnospiraceae; genus Blautia; species Blautia sp. TF10-30. The sequence goes on along the minus strand of NZ_QUKM01000024.1, from coordinate 2,891 downwards.
GGTTTTTGGTGATGAATCCATCAATCTGGATCAGGTATGTAAAGAAATCACGGAGTCGCTATACTTTCAGGCAGAAGAAAAAGGACTTCATGTTATAGGAGAACATGATGATTACAGTGGTATATATGTTTGGAGCAATGCAGTTCATCTGAAAAAAGTATTGATGAATCTGTTTACAAACAGTATGAAGTACAATAAGGTGAATGGTTCTATTTACATGAGTATGAGAACGATTGAAAGATCAGAAGATCACATGACATGTGAATTTAAAATAAGAGATAATGGAATTGGAATGTCAGAAGAATTTATAAAAAATGAATTGTTTACTCCATTTGTACAGGCAGATAATTCCCCACGTTCTGATTATAATGGGACAGGTCTGGGAATGCCTATTGTGAAACAACTTGTAGAAAAGATGGGCGGAACCATAACCGTTGAAAGCAAGCTTGGTGAAGGAAGCTGTTTTACCGTAATACTTCCATTTAAAATTGATACGAATGCACGGTCAGAAGAAAAAGAAGATTTTGATGCAGATATATCAGATATCAGGATATTGCTGGTTGAAGATAATGAGCTGAATGCGGAAATAGCAGAATTCATGCTGACGGAAAATGGTGCTAAAGTAGAAACAGTGAACAATGGGTTAGAAGCTGTTCAGCACTTTGAAGCTTCCGCACCGGGAACGTATGATGTTATTTTGATGGATGTTATGATGCCGGTGATGGATGGTCTTACAGCTGCAAGAACAATAAGAGCTCTGGAGCGGCAAGATGCAAAAACTATCCCTATCATTGCTATGACTGCAAACGCATTCAGGGAAGATGCCGAAAGGTGTATGGAAGCAGGAATGAACGCACATCTTGCAAAGCCGTTGGATGATAAAAAAATTAAGCAGACCATAAGCGAAGAGTTGAGAAAGCAAAATGCCTGTCATGAATGATTATGAGGCAACCGCAGCAATCAGGAGCCTTCTAGGTGCATGGGATAAGCAGACAGGAAACATAGAGAGAGGATTTGGTTATGACAGAACAGAAACTGTATCAGTTTTGTGATACAATGGCTGCATCTGAATACCGCTCGCTGATCCGTCCATTTCTGGATATCTCTACACTTTCAGCAAGATTAAAGGCGGAAGAATGCATTTCCACAGAATACCGTATGTGTGATGGCAGTTGGCACAGGATGCTTTTTACTGTAAAAAAAGGGATGAGTCTGGAAATGTAACCCATGTTTGTAAAATACGTGAAGAGTTGAGACGTTTTTGTATTAAATTAAAATTAGATAAAAGGCATGTGAAATACGATGATGAAAAATAACTATATAAAACAAAAAAGAAAAGATCAAAATCCGGTAAATCATTGGAAAATTTTTGAGGGACGGTTGGTATTCCTTCTGGCAATGGTGATTTTGGCTGTTGTCGCATATACTTTTATTTTACAACAAGCATATACCAAAACTGCTCTGAAAACAGAAATTGAACGAGATATTTCCAGTGCAGATGCGGTTCATAAGCTGGTAAATGACAGACTGGGACGAAAAGATTTTAATGAAATAAAAAGTAAAGCTGATGAGAATACAGAACTATTCAAGAATATGTCGACATATATGAATGAAATCAGAACGCTGAATTCTACGAGATATATTTACACAGCAACCAGAAATGAAGACGGTAGATTGATTTACGTTGTAGACGGACTGGATCCATCGGCTGGTGACGTCAGACATCCAGGAGATCCGATTGAAAAGGAGATGGTTCCTTATATAGAAAAAGCACTTTCTGGAAAAACAGTATATTCTCAGGATATTGTTGATACAACATGGGGACCTATTTTTACAGCCTGTTATCCTGTGACAGCGGAAGATGAATCTAATGAAGTGATAGGTGCTTTCTGCATAGAAATGGATATGCAGAAAGCGTATGGAATGGTTGAGAAGACGAATAAGTTAAGTATTGTACTGGGATGCATTACAGCGTGTATTTTGGTAATATTATGTACCTGTGGATATTCTGTATATAAGAAGCAAAAAGAAAATGAGCAGAAACAGCAAAAACTGTTGCAGGAAGCTGCAAGACTGGCCGATTCAGCTAATAAAGCAAAATCAACATTTCTATTTAATATGTCTCATGATATTCGTACCCCTATGAATGCAATCATTGGATATGCAGAATTGGGAGAGAAACATTTAAAGGAGCCAACTATATTAGAGGATTACTTTGAAAAAATATTATTGTGCGGAAAGAAAATGCTGCATTTGATTGATAACATTCTTGAATTAGCACGAATCGAAAACAACCAGGCAACGCTGGATGAAACAATAACAGATGTTTCTAAAAACTTTGATTTATGTATTGATATGTTTAGGAAACCGATAGAAGAAAAACATCAAACACTGAAAGTCAATAAGAACATTCGATATCCATACCTGCATATGGATGATGCAAGATCATCTGAAATTACGATTAACATTTTGAGTAATGCTGTGAAATACACGGGTGAAGGCGGTAACATAAGCTGTACATTGAACCAATATCCCGGCGAAAAAGAAGGTTGGAGTGTATTAGAGCTTATCATAGCAGACAACGGAATCGGAATGTCAGAAGAATTCCAAAAACATATTTTTGAATCATTTTCACAGGAACGATCTTCGTCAGACAGCGGAATAGAAGGTAGCGGACTTGGCATGGGAATCGTGAAGAAACTGGTGGATTTAATGGATGGCAAGATCACAGTTCAGAGCAAACCGGGAGCAGGTTCTACTTTTACAATCACGCTTCCATTAAAAATAGCAAATGCGGAAGAAAGGAATCCGAAACATGCAGACGGTCAGTTGAAAACTGCGCGTCGCATTCTCGTTACTTTAGCCTGCAAATAAAAAGTCAATACTAAAAT
>NZ_QUKM01000023.1:0-26364 GCF_003481245.1 Blautia sp. TF10-30 | reverse complement strand
GGCAGGAAAAATTTATATTTTTTCAATTGTCTACTTGACGGGGAGCGGTTCAGGAAATAGACCGCCCCGTATGTAAAATGATCGGATAACTGAATTTTGTCTTTTTTCTGATTCATTTCTGCTCTCTCTTTAAAGTTTTTCCGTCTCCTCGCGCAGCGCTGCCGTCAGCTTTCTTGTCATCTCAAGATAGCTGTTCAGCTCTTCTGCCGAGAGTTTTCCATATGCACGGATCTCCGCCCCGCGCAGCCGGTCCGTCGTATTTTTCTCCAGTTCCCGTCCGGCATCCGTCAGCAGAATCCTCTTTTTGTTCCGCGTTCCCGGGATGAGCTCGAGCTCCACAAGGCCTATATCACAGAAAATTCCGCCTGTGCCTTCCACGCCCTCGAACACGCCGCTTCCCACAACCGGGAATGCATCATAGTCCTGCAGGCTCTCCGTCTCTTCTACGGTCAGCCCCGCAAGCGCATTGTAGTGCACCGGCAGTGTCTCGCCGAACGGAACGTTGTTGTCCGCATCTTTCACGGCGTGGCGGTACGTCACGATTACGGTTCCGCCGGATCGAGCAGAATGCTCTGGCGCTGGATACGGAACGATGCCAGGGAATCGTAATCGTACACGATCGCCACCTCGTTCTTCACCGGAGCCTCCATCGCCTCTTCGTATTTTTTCATATCACGGAAGAAACTCTGTATGTCTTACCAGTCCCTGATCGTCAATGCCGAACGCATAGCCGTTGGATCTGGTCTGCAGCAGGAAAATATTTTCGGAATGATTGATCACAATACCCATTTTCGCTTTCCCCATTTCTCTATCTTGTATCTTTCCTTTTTTCAACAGTACAAATTTATCATATGTTAAAAGTCAAAATATTTTACTTTTTATTTTAGTAAAATTTACTACCTGCTTTTGTGAAAAATGCACAAAAAGAGGAATCTCCATCTATGCAGACTGGAAATGCCTCTTTTTTGTTCTCTTGTTTCCTTTTTTTCTTCAGCTCAGGAAGTTTTCAATAATGACGTTTTCCGCCTCCGCTTCCGTCATGCCGAGCGTTCTGAGTTTCAATAGCTGCTCATCATTGATCCGTCCGATCGCCGCCTCGTGGATGATTGCCGCATCCACATGCTTTGCCTGGATCTCCGGAATAGATCCGACCTGGGCGTGATCCATGATGATAGAATCGCACTGGATATGGGCGTGGCATTTGTTTTTGCCGACTGCCTTCGGATGGAAGACCTGTGAGGAATTGCCCTTTCCGACAGAACGTGAAATAATCTGTGCGGAAGAACCGCTTCCGTTCATACATACTTCAATATCCGACTCTGCCTTCTGGTCACCGTCTGTCATCAGACGTTCGAGCACAAACAGTTTGGAGTTTGCATCCATCACAACATTCGTCGTACGAATTGTTGAGTCAACGCCCTTAATCTGTACGGTATCCAGCGTAAAAACGGAATTTTCTCCGATTTCAATATTTGTCACCGGGTTCAGAATCCGCTGTCCCGTTCCGTTTCCCTCGCCATAATGCTTTTCCTCGTAGCGCACGTTGGCATTTTTTCCTACATGGAACGTATGGATACCATCGTGCCGGCTGTCGTTGCAGCCGCCGTTGTGGATACCGCAGCCCGCTACAATCGTAACATCGGCGCCATCCGCAACGTAGAAATCATTGTAAACAAGGTCCGTCATGCCGGAAACGCTGACGACAACCGGGATAAATACTTTTTCACCTTTCGTCTCGCCATCGATCAAAATATCAATGCCCGGCTTATCCTCTTTTTTGCGGATTTTGATATGCTCACTGTCACCGTGGCAGAGCGGAATGCCGTTCTGGCGGAGATTGTATGCCCCTTTCTGCTCAAATCCCTCGCTGATCTGATTTAATACGCCCTGGGTTGTCTCATCTACCTGTACCATCAGCATGTGCCTCCTTCCTGGCCGCACATCCGGCCTGTTTTCTGCTGGAACAGGGTCGGCAGTACGTCTTCCTTTGTACCGTATTCTTTCACCTGGCCGTCCTCGATCACCATGATCTTGTCTGCCATCTGGATAATGCGTTCCTGATGAGAAATGAGGATCAGACATTCTTTCTTCTCTTTGTGGATTTCTTCAAACCGTTTGATCAGCATGGAAAAGCTCCACAGGTCAATGCCGGCCTCCGGCTCATCGAAAATGCTGACCTTATGCGGTTTTGCAAGAACCGTTGCGATCTCCAGACGCTTCATCTCTCCTCCCGAGAGCGTACCGTCCATCTGGCGGTTCAGGTAATCGGCAGAGCAGAGTCCGACAGCGGAGAGGAGTTTACAACTCTCGGCTTCCGTCAGTTCTTTTCCGGCTGCCAGCGACAGCATTTTTTTCACCGTCATTCCTTTAAAACGCGGCGGCTGCTGGAATGCATAGCCAATGCCGGCGTTTGCGCGGTGGTCAATATCATAACCGGTAATATTTTCCTCATCTAGGAAGATTTCTCCGCCGTTTGCTTCCTCAATGCCGGCAAGTACTTTTGCCAGCGTCGATTTTCCGCCGCCGTTTGGTCCGGTAATCACCAGCATTTCCCCGTCCTTCACTTCAAAACTGATGTGGTTGACGAGGCAGCGTTTTCTTCCCTCTTCGTTTACTTCAAAGGTAAGATTGTCTACTTTCAGCATATTTGCACCTCTTTTGTTTTCACTCTTTGCAGGGATAATCCCCCTTTCAAAAACTCTACTCCTTCTCTTAAAATCTGTCAATTATTTGTTGCAGTTTGGGAGACTCTTTTGTTTTATGCAGTGATTTTTCCCGTAACCTTTTCTTTTCCTGCATTCTTTTTCGTTTCTTCTGGATCGCATGCTGTGTTTGCGGTATAATGAGGGTAATATTTCATCGGGAGGTTATCGTATGCGTGTACTTATTACAGGAACCAGCTCCGGAATCGGGAAGGCGATTGCGGAAAAATTTTTAAAAGAAGGCTTTGACGTTACCGGATTTGACCGGAAGGAGGCTTCGATCAGCCAGGATTCATATACTCATTTCTGCCTTGATATCCGCGACAGGGAACAGTATCCGGCACTTGCGCCCTTCGATATTGTCATCAACAACGCCGGTGTGCAGAACGAGGATGATATTGATATCAATTTAAAGGGAACCATCGCAATCACGGAGGCGTACGGAATTCATGACAATATCCGCGCCGTCCTTATGATCGGCTCGGCCAGCGGCCATACCGGAGCTGAGTTTCCGGAATACACGGCAAGCAAGGGCGGTGTTCTCGCCTACACAAAAAATGTGGCACTCCGCATTGCACCGTACGGCGGAACGTGCAACAGCCTTGATTTCGGCGGCGTACTGACCGAGTTGAATCTGCCTGTCACAGAAGACCAAAAGCTCTGGGATCAGATCATGGAGCTGACGCCGCTGAAACGGTGGATGACCGTCGAGGAAGCAGCGGACTGGGCGTATTTTATGACCGTGACGAACCGTTTCTGCACGGGGCAGAATATTCTGATTGACGGCCTTGAAGCGGGAAATGCACATTTTGTGTGGCCGGATGAATGATTTGTTGATTGCCTGCACAAACAAAAAAACAGGTTCCCTGCACGGAAGTTTTTTAAGCTTTTCCGCTGCCGGGCTGCCTGTTTCTTTTTATTTTTTTCGCTTTTTCTTACGCTTTCTCAAACACCAGAATTTTCTCTGCGAATTTGTGGACAATCGTCATCCACATGAACAGCTTGTAGATGGGATTCAGCGTTTCCATACCGCGGGCGATGTTGTCGTCTTTTACTTTTCGGAAACCGGCGGCAATGTCGCCCAGGTCTGCAAAGCTGTTCGCACCCCAGGTAAATGTCGCGCCTGTCGCCTGGATGGATTTTTCGATGTTTTCTTTCTTTACAAAGTACGGGCACAGCGTTTCCATGCAGACGTAGGCATTGTCGAAATGATCGCGGATGATGGCGAGCATCATTCTGACCTCATCCGCTTTCATGTACATGGTCAGACCTTCGATAATGAAAAGCATTTTGCCCCGCACTTTTACCTGATCGGCCCATGCCGGGTCGAGCACGGAACACGCAATCGTGGAAACATGGCCGGATTCCTGATAGATGGAATCGCGCACCTCAATCGTCTCCGGCAGATCGAGATTGTACCAGGTAATTTTTCCATTATCCATGCGGTAAAACCGTGTGTCCAGACCACAGGCGATGTTGACGACGGTACAATCCGGGTTCTTTCGGATAAAGTCGCTGACCAGCTCATCAAACACAACACTCCGCGCTACGATTCCGCCGCTCATTGCTGTGTCCTTTTTCGCATTGCTGAAATCATAGTCGATGCGGTCGATCAGCTCTTCTGCTTTGGTGTCGCGGAACTTGTTTTTCGGATTTCTGCTGTGCATGGCACGGGCGTAGAAGCACTGCAGCATCGTCTCGGCAGTTCCGTTCAGTTTTGGTTTTATTTTTTCATTGCTCATTCTGGGTGATCTCTCTTCTGTGTTTTATATTCTTCGATCCATTTCACCGGTTCCGTCCCGGTCTTATTTTATTTCGGATTTTCCACCTTGTCCCCCACGAACCAGTAATCACAGACCTCACCGCTGCCTGCCAGCGTATGGTCACGGTAGAGCTTCGCGTGCATCAGGGCTGCTGTCTTGTAATCAATGTCGCACATAATCGGCAGCACTTCCAGATAGCCCTCTTTTCGGGCGAAGGTATTCAGGGGACATTGGGTGAAGTGGTAATAAAAACCGTCCTGATGCTTCGTCTCATCAAAATGAAAATCCCACGAATACGCCTTATACTGCGGATGTGCTTCCAGCCAGGCGGCATCCTTATGCATCATCTTCGCAATCCGCGCCATGCCGCTCTTCTTATTCGCATTAATCATCAGGCCCATGGCTTTCAGAAGCGGGAAGGACATCATCTCCTCTGAGATTGTACGCAGTTCCTCCACAGAGATTTTCCGGTCGGATGCATCCCACAGGGCGAGGAAGATGAGGCCCTCATAGAGATTCGACGCCATCGGGTTGTCCTTTCCGATATCGTCGGCGCGGCGAAGCATATCGCGGTAGATCTGGTTGGTTTTGCGGAGAAGCTGGGTGGTTTTCGCTTTGCCGTAACGTTTTCGCAGGCTTTTCTTTATTAAAGGAGTCAGCATGTTCCAGTATTTGCTGGTGTATTCCATCATGGGCGGGTACCTCTTTCTTACTTTTATTAGGATTCACTAACTGACAGGTGTAAAATTGCCGCCTACAATGTTGAAAAATAGGCGGAATTTTACTTTTCATTATGAGGTTATTATATCACACTTTTTATTACTTTGTTTTAAAATCGCAAAAATTTCTTGACTATAATTCAGCCTTCCTTTAGTATAGAAATTAAGAAATGGTTTTTTTGTCGTGTACAGCCTTAGGGCTCAATCGGGTTGCTCGTTTCTCTATTTGTACAGCGGTTAGAGCATCCATTTAAAATGCTCGTTTAAAAGCGGTTAGATTGTCCAATAAAAACAATCGTTTAACAGCAGTGGATGGGGCACTCCATCCGCTTTTTCTTTTCATTCATTCAATAGATCTCTATGTACCCAATCCTTCAGCTTATATCCAAACCGTACTTTTAACTCAGATTTTCTCATCTACTGAATCGTTTATGATTTTCTGGTATGCCGCTTTCTGATTCAAATAATTTTTCTGCATCTGTTCCTCGTCCATATAAAATACGTCAGCCGCATCACACAAAAAATAGGTTGCCTCATAAACAATTTTTACATTCCTAAACGTCATCTTTTCTTCAACAAGAACCGTCTTCACTTCATGTTCTTCCATGCAGCATGTGCATAAACGTTTTTCTCTTTTTATGATTTTTATATCCATGAACACTCTTATCCTTATAGTCATTCTTCAAATAAAGTCTAGCTAAATTTTTCTTGACTATTTTTCAAATTATCTTTATTATAATATAAAAGAAATGGGTTTTGTGTCGTGTACAGTCTTAGGGCTCAATCGGGTTGCTCGTTTCTTTTTTATTTCTGATTCCATTTTTTTATAACTGCGTAAAGTGATTTTACCTGTTTCTCCAAATCTAACATTTTCGAAGCCCGTTCCTGTATAACATACGGCACCACCTTTTGGGCAAATTCTACTTTTTTAAATGTTGGACAAATCGGCCCTATATATTCCGGAAATAATTGATATTGTTCACATTGTTTTCCAACTTTTTTGCCAAAAGCTTCTTCTATAGCCTCCTTCTCAAGATAATTTTCTATTTCTTTTCCCTTAGTAATCCAGCAAAAAGCGCCATACTTTTCAAATTCATTTTTTACTCTCTTTTTTGTTTCATTTATTTTAGAATTATTTTTTCTTTTATCACTGTCAATAACAATAGCTGCATTTCGATTTGTCAATAATATACTTATCAAATCCTCACAATCCTGTTCTGCTGTATAGTGTGATAATAATCTTCCTCCATAATATAAAAATTGATAATCCCTTCCCTCTTCTATTTCATCACCTCCAAAAATCTTCAACCATCGTTTTATATAAACTCTATCCGAAGGTCCCTCTACCCAGATAATGCCATTAGATTGCAATATATCTGATGCACGCACATCTAAATCATTCAGTAATGTTGTTTTTGATATATAGTCATCTATTTTATGCATTTTTGATACACCATCTTGTTTTTCCACATGGAATATCTGAGTTCCCTCTTTATCGCAAAAAGTATTAATTGCCACATGAGAATGTGTCGTCAAGAAAATCATGATATCATTGTCTTGTGCATATTTGTAAATATATTCAAAAAGTTTTCTTTGCAATGCAGGATGCAGATTATTTTCCAGCTCTTCAAACGCATAAATAATCTTTTTATTTTTATACGCTTTCAATTTTGGAATAATCAACAAATTAGCTAAAACTAATATTATGGTTTTTAATCCGCTTCCCATCTTTGATAATGCATATCGTTTTCCTTTTTCCTGGAGAAAAATTTCCCATTTCAGTTCTCCTGCATCGTCCACCTGTTGTATTTTTATATTTTCATAAGTTGTTTCCGGATAAATAATGGCATTTAAAGCAGTTAATAATTCTTCTTGAACTATGTTTTCATCATACTCGCTGTAATTTATTATTTTTCGAATTAAATTGCTTGCCCCTTCTCCATTCAAATTTATGTTTTCATCATTTGATTCCACTTCTGGTACAATATTTCTTTCGGCATCCAAGCGCCTAAACTCATATTCTTTCCACAAGCTCCTCATTCTCTCACCAAACTGATTCCAATAATTATTATATTCTGCTTCAAAAACATTTTTATTTTCAACATATTGATATTGAAAATCTCTTTCCCTTGTTCTGTAATCTTTTTCTACACTAATACGAAAATTCATTTTTTTACCAATATAATTTTTTCCAAACATATAATGGTTTTCCGTTGGTATACCTCCTCCGAATGTATTTTCCGAAAAAACATATCTAATTTCTTCCTCTGAAAGTGCATGAACCAATTGTATTTCTAAACCATTTTTTAAAAATGGATTTTTATCCAATTCATTAGGATCAATAATATCTTTTATAATATCTAAGCAGCTAGATTTCCCTGAGTTGTTTTTCCCTATAAAAACATTAATTTTTTCAAATTCTAAAATTTCAACATATTCTTGTGTAAACGACTTATACCCTTTAAATCGCAATCCTTCCATTCTCTTTCTCCACAAATGTACCAATTTTCATATCTATAATTAGTCTTTAAATTGCAACAGATCTTTTTCACCTATATCTTACACTTTAAATCATATGCGCATAATAATTTTCGATAATCCGTTGAACGTTTATCTTCATGATTTTTCAAAAAAATCTCAACTTGTTCTAAGTTCATTTTTCCAGACATAATAGAACAAATCATCTCTAACGTTTTATATGTCTGCGGAACCTGTTGATCATCTAAAACTTCCTGTGGGGTTGAATGATTTCCTGTACAAGACGAATGCGGTGATTTTATCAATGCTGCAATTTTATCCCTTTGCTGCTGTTTTAATTCCTCACTTCTGCCTATTTCCGGACATATTGCCGAAAATGCAAAAATCGGAAAATATTGTGAAGATTGTATTTTCTGTTTATTTAAAAGTGACAATAGCTGTGAATTAGCTTCTTCTATTATTTCGAAATAGTTAATCATCATTTCAGACGTAGTTAAAAATTCGTACTTAATTGTTTTTCTTGATCCGACAACAAGCACTTTGTCCGAATTATTGAGTTTGTCCAAATCTTCTGTAATAGAAACTTCTATCGCACCACCTTCACATATTTCTCGAACAACACTCTGGACTTTCCGAATATCCATGGCAGAAACTGGTAACACAAGATTAGCTAATGCCTGATACACTGCCGTAAAATTGTCCGTTTTAATTTTATTTATACGTATAGTTTCAAACCCCTCAATATCTATATCGTGTTCTATAACTTCCGTATTGTCAGATCCTTCTTCATACTCAACCAGTAAAAAATTATCCCGTATTTTCTTCGCCTCATCTGAATTATAATCAACATAAGAAAATATTGTCCGAAGAATATCTTTTATGTTTTTATCTCCTATATTGTATCCGATAAAAATAATCGGATTATGTATGAACAAGGATAGTAACTGCGCACGGATCAGTTCATATTTGCAATTAAACTCTTCATAATCTTCCTCTGTTATAATAATTTTCTCCGGTTGTGAAACGCAGCCATGAATTTTGTATACTGACCCATATGGATTACTGAGTAAAATATTATTTCCAATTAATGGATTAAAAGAAAACAATTGCTCAATCATCGTATCATAATTCGTTGTAATGACCGAGCTTATATTTTTTCGTGCTTTCTTTAATTCGGCAATTTCATCTAATGCAGATTCTTTAATTTCCGCAGTTCTTAATAAATCAGCTAAATACAATTTAAATCGACTAATATTGATACCCTTTTGCATATTTTCATAAAAGATATCATTAATATATTCGAATTTTCCATGACGATTCTTTTTCAGATACTGATTAAAATCATTCTCTAATTGCGTTGCAATTTGCTCATAGACATAACCCGTAGAGTCCATATGTTCAGATTTTATGTCCAAGTAGTATTCTGGATTTTCATTGAAATCCATTGCCACCTTTTGAAGCAACGAATCCCAGCTATATGAATTTTTTAAATAACGTAAGCTCAATCCTGTTCCAACAAACAAAACAGGATGATTATGATAATTTGATATAAATTCCTGTATATTCATCGTTTAATTCCCCCTCTATACAAATATCTGCTGCAATAGTCCCTTTTTCAGTTCTTGCCATGCAGTTAATGTTTCTTTGTAATTGTTAATGACATCGTCCAACGCAGACAGGCAATCTGCGATTTTCTGCTGCTCCTCTAATGCCTGCGGTAAATATACAGGAATCTCTTGCATTAACGAATCCGTCATACCAACTCTATCGTGTCTTGCACCATTCTGTGCCCCATTTTCATATATGAATCTATACCAACTACCACTTTTGAAATACCAAAGCAAATATTTCTCATCAGCATTACCTTTTGGGCGTAAACATGTATACAATGGTGATACAATACCCTCTTCTTCGAGTTGGTAACAATTAAATGGTCCATACGGTGCTTGCTTAGATTTTCTCGGATTATACACAAAATCACCTGTCTTAATCACCGTATAATTTTCCATTTTTCCATCAACTGCAATATCTTTTTCAAAAAATTCACGCTGATTAATTAAACCATACTCCGCTGAATTAGTTATCACATTTTGATTTTTCCCATCTTTATTTTTATCTTTTATCTTAAAAAAAATATCACTAATTTTTTTCTCTTTCCAATCCGGAAAATTCTCTCCATCTTCATCCTTGAATCTTACTTCCTGACTGAAAATTTTCTGCATCACACCCTTTTTACGTTCTTGCCATGCAACTACAGTTTCTTTTTTTGTTTCAATTATCCTGTCCATTTCCATTAAAAATTCTGCTATTTTTTGTTGTTCCATTATTGAAACTACCGGTATTCTCGTTTCTCGAATTTGACTAAGACTTAATTGTGCCATTGATAATCCGGTTTTAATTTTTCTATAATTCCGCTGCATCTCATTCGAACCAAGGTAACTATATACAAAATATGGTATTGCATCCTTTACGATTCTTATCCTCGCTAAATGCTGATTAATATTAGCTTTCTTTATTTTTCTTGGCACTAATCCTACTTTTCCAATATCTCCTGTAATCGCAATTACAATATCATCTCCTCTGATTTCTGAACGTTTCAAAAATTCATTAGCTTCCTCAGAAATATACGAATAATCACCATATACAAAAATATTATTTTTTATACAATCATTTCTAAAAAAATATATACCCTTTATTTGCCATTCAAACCCATATGTTGTAGGTGTAGCTCCTTTTGTTATAAATGCCGATATTTCTTCCAGCCGCACCGTAGTATTCCATGCTGGAAAATCATTTCCATTATCATCTTTAAATCTTAATTTTGGTATCACAGTTTTATATCCTCTTAGTATTTATTTGATTAATTTGGCAAATGCCTCTAACATTTTCTACAAAACACTTATGAGTCTCCCCAATAACTTTCCTACTTTCGGAACAGCACTTGGAATAATACTTCCTATTGTTGCAATATTTGCCAAATCTGAAATATATTCTCTATAGTTTTTAGGTGTATTCTTAATGTCTTGCAATACAGAAATCAATTCTTCATAACGAGCAGAAGACTTTTCATTTTCCTTTCTTATCTCTTCAATTACCTGTTCAATATTCTGATTTATATCCGGTTTCATTATTACTAAGTCTTCCAATTTCTTCATCCCAGAAAAAGTAAACTGAAAGCACCCATAAGTGCCTGTAATATATCCTTGATGTTCAAAATCATCAAACCGACTTATTGCACGTCTTAAAATCTGATTTCTATTTTGAATATATTTCCCATCTTTCGTTGTATTCCACTCCGCAGTCATAAACAACAGGGGCAATTCTTGATCACTTACTTTAATATCTGTGCCATCAAAACCGTTACATAGTTTTCTTATTTTACTTAAAATAAAAATTTCCTTCTGATGGTAGCTTTGTGGATACCAATTTTCCACAATTTCCATTGAAACTTTTTTATTCCCTATTTGTTCATTTACATGATAATTATAAATAGCTCTTTTCCCAACATCTTTACTACTTGGTTGTCCCATATGTAGTTACTTTCTCCTTTATAATCCAAGTTGCTGCAACATACTCTCTGCCTTCTCAATTGCATTTTTCGTTTCCACGTCCAGTCTCTTAATTTCCGCTCTCACAGCCTCTAAATCCACTGGTTCTTCCTCTTCAAACGTATCCACATACCTCGGAATATTCAAGTTATATCCATTCTCAACAATCTCGCTCATCTCCGCCACATGAGCAAATTTATCAACATCTACACGCTTCTCATACGTCTCAACAATTTTATCAATATGCTTCTGCTCCAGCACATTCTGGTTCTTTCCAGCCTTGAACTCTTTTGATGCATCAATAAATAAGATATTTCCCGCATTTCCATTTCTCTTGCACTTCAGCACCAGCACACAAACCGGAATTCCCGTTCCATGGAACAGGTTTGCTGGCAATCCAATTACTGCATCCAGACGGTTCAAATCTTTAATGATGTATTTTCGAATAGTTTCCTCCGCTCCACCACGGAACAATACACCATGCGGCAGCAGTACAGCAACGCGTCCGTCATCTTCGTCCATATGATAAATCATGTGTTCCACGAATGCGAGGTCCGCCTGTCCTTTCGGTGCCAGTTTTCCTGCGCCGGAATAGCGTGGGTCATCTTCGAACTGTTTATCTGCAGACCATTTCAGAGAATACGGCGGATTGCAAACCTGTACTGTCATTTTGATATCGCCGTATTTGTCATCTTTCAATGTATCGCCTTTGTAAATGTCAAAATTCTGCCAGTCGATGCCGTGCATGATCATGTTCATACGGCTCAGGTTGTACGTTGTCGCATTCAGCTCCTGTCCGTAAAAATGACCGACTTTTCCTGTTGTCAGATGTTTCTGTACTTCCAGAAGCATAGAAGCAGAACCGCAGGTGCAGTCACCAACCGTCTTTGCCTCATCCAGTCCCAGTGCCGCAAGTGTTGCGCAGAGCTTCGACGGACCTGCCGGAGTAAAGAACTCTCCGCCTTTCTTTCCCGCATCCGATGCGAATAAACCAATCAAAATCATATACGCTGTGCCAAGTACGTCAAACTGGGAATCCTGTAAATCGAAATCAATATCCGATACACGTACCATAACTCGCCCGATCATTTCCGTACGGTCTGCCACTGTCTCGCCAAGCCGGGAATCCTGCAGACGCATATCGTTAAACAGCCCGTCAAATGCCTTGTTGGATTCGTGTCCCATCGTAGAACCTACCAGATCATTGATCGCTTTTTCGAAATCTTCCACGCTGAATTTATCCGCATCATTTTCAAACTTTGTAATCTTGCGAATCAGGTTTCGAAACAGATTTTCCGGCTTAATCACATAGCCCAGTTTTGACAGCGACCATTCTTCTACAACCGGTCTGTATTCTTCATCCGCAAAGGCTTCTTCATATGTGATCCCATCGTCATTTTTGAGAAGATCGATCATATACATTTCCGTTCGTTCAGAAAGATAGCGATAGAAAATTACTCCTAAGATATAATTTTTGAACTCGCTTGCATCCATCTGGCCGCGCAGATCGTTCGCGATTGCCCATAATTTCTGTGAAAGTTCATTCGCCTGTGCCTGATATGTATTTGTATCTGTCATTCTGTTTCTCCTTCAGCCTTGTATTTTTTATAAGTATCCTGTATAAATCTTTTCACATTCTTAGTCAATTTTGTCATTTTCAGCAGTCCCAGCGGATATGCCATCAATCTTTCGCGAATATTATCCTCCGATACATTACCACTGAATGTATATGCCGAGACCAGATCTGATACTATCTTGTAATCAATCTGGTTGTCAAATGCAAATTCTTCCATGTCTGCCTGCATCTGTTCTTTTTCAAATTGATTGAATGCCTCCATGACATCTGCATTTTCCGGCAGATCGTAAAATCTCGTTAAGATAAATTGCCGCATCACTTCTTTTTTCAAACGTAAGGATTCATTATCGGAACGCTCGATTTCCCGCAGAATCAGATCGACATCCTGCTGCTTTTCTTCCTCTGTCTTGGTATGTGTTTTTGCATTTTTTAATAAGTTTAAAATATACACAACGTTGATTCGGTCTGTTCTGACAAGCTCAATGTCAAAATCCACATCCACTGGAACCGGAACTTTCGGATTTGGATTGACGGTCTGGTCTTTATAGTACAGATACCAGCTTTTGAAACCTTCGTATTCATTTTCATCCATAACTACTCCAAGATCTGACCAGTCAAATTTTGAAAATGTTTTCAGCGTAGCAAGCGTCTTTGCAAGCGCACGGAATGCCATAATAAACATACGGATTTCATCTTCTGATTGTAACTGTCCCGCTGCTTCTACATCAGGCGTTACTTTTCTTAAAATAACAGTCTGATTCATCCATTGGTTCAAATAATACGCATAGTCTTCCAGCAGATATTCGTTCGGATCTCCATCACCCGAAAACAGAGTCAATGCATCATCCTGCCACTGCTTGATATTTCGATACGTTACAATCTGTCCAAACTGTTTTGTTACTTTGTCAATACGGTTCGTACGACTGTATGCCTGAACAAGTGAATGCCAGACCAGATTTTTGTCCAGATACAGTGTATTCAATGATTTTGCGTCAAATCCGGTTAAAAACATATTGACTACGATCAGGATATCCACCTGTGGAAGAACTTTCTGTTTTAACCGCTTCGCAATATCTTTTCTGTACGGATCAAACGTATCAATGCCAAATGCTGTACCGTACATAGCATTATAGTCCTTTATACAGCGCTCCAGCAGTTCCTGCGAATGTTCATCTGCTCCATCATCTATATCTTCATTTGCCTGATAGGAAAAAATAGCTGCAATTTTCAGCCGTTTCTCCTCCGGAACTGTTTTATTCAGTTTCTGAAATGCATCATAGTATTTTCCAAGTGTCGGAATGGAATCTACTGCAAAAAGTGCTGTGTATGTATCTTTGCCCTGCGGATGCACATGCTGCTCATGATGTTCCATAATGTGTTTTGCAACTCTGGTGATTCGTTCCTCATCATGATAAAGTGGTATCATATCAATATTATGGCGTTTGCAGTATTCTGGATCATCTAACTGTTCCGGATCAATTCCTCTCGCTGCAACATTTTTCGCTGAGATCGTCCGCTGATATTCCACGGAAAATCGAAGCACATTGCCGTCTGCAATTGCATCTTTGATCATATACCGATGCAGGCATGCATCCAGTTTTTCCCCTGCATGAAATACATCTGCTGTTGTACGGCCGTCTGCTCCTTTATTTTTCTCGAAAATAGGAGTTCCTGTAAATCCTATATAATTGGCTTTTTCAAAGTGTTTCTGAATCTGGGCATGCATACTGCCAAACTGGGAACGGTGGCATTCATCAATGATAAATACTACTTTTTTATCACGGTAATCATCCATAAACGCTTCGTATTTTGGATTTTTAACAGCATTCGCCATTTTCTGAATGGTTGTAACAATCATCTTTTTCTCAGATAATTTCAGCATCTGAATGAGCACACGGGTGCTGTCTGTATTGTCGACACAATCTTTTTCGAATGAATTATATTCTTCCACGGTCTGATCATCCAGATCTTTCCGGTCAATCAGAAATACCACAAGATCTACTCTTGCCTCGTCCCTCAGAATCTGAGCCAATTTAAAAGATGTCAGTGTTTTTCCGGAACCAGTGCAGGCAAATACATAACCATTCTGCTTCACTTCCAGTACCCGCTTCTTTGCTGCTTTTACTGCATAAATCTGATATGGACGCATTACCATCAGCACTGGTTCTGTCGTTTTGATAATCATGTATTTGTCTATCATTTCTGTGATTGTCGGCTTGCAGAAAAATTCACTGGTAAAGGTATTCAGATCGTTGATTCTTGTATTTTTATCATCGGTCCAGAAAAATACGAGTGATTTCAAAATCGGGTTATAGCGACCATCTACCATTTCATTTTCATTACAGAAATATTTTGTCTGCACAGAGTTGCTGACTACAAACAGCTGTAAATATCGGAACAAGCCTTTAAAACTGAACTTTCTATAGCGATTGATCTGATTGATCGCTTCGTTGATTTCCACACCAGGACGCTTTAACTCAATCTGGATCATCGGAAGTCCGTTGATCAGTACGGTTACATCATATCGATTTTTATATACAACATCCTCTTTATGTGCTTTATCCATAGTGACCTGATGCGTTACCTGATAAATGTTTCTGTCTGTATCGTTGGAAAAGAAATCAAGATATACATTCTCTCCATTATCGAGCTGCAGAATATATTTATCTCGCAAAATTTTCGCAGATTCATACACGGAATGGTTATCCATGTGAATCATAATACGATTAAATTCTGTGTCAGAAAAGGATGCCGCATGGCCTTTTTCTTCCAGCTTTTTCGCGTTGAATTCTGCAAGCTGTGCGCGGAAATTGGCAAGGACATCCTCATAGGTATTCAATTTGATAAAGCTGTATCCAATACTCTCTAAGCGGTCGATCAATATGTTTTCGACTTCGTATTCTGAAATATGCGACATAGGCTTCTCCCCTTTCCTGACGTTTCTTCCATTTTTCTTTATTATCTCATATACCTTTGTAAATTTCAAACTTTTGTTCTATTTTGTATTATATTCAAATCCAATACACTGCACATTTACAGGAACTTCAAATTTTCTGACTATTTTTTATTACTTTCTTTTACTTCTCTTTTCTGTTATAATACATTTCAAGAAATGAGTTTTCCTTGTTCGTTTTTTATTGGGAATCTTAGACACTCTAATATATTTAACCGGGCAGCCGGGGGACGTGCTTTCATCTGATCTGAGTCTTGCAGAAAGGATGATTATTATGAGTACATACGAAGAATTGCAGATTATAATCAGCGTTGCTTTACTTATTGTTGCAATTTTGACTTATGCAAATAAGAAATAGCCGTCCTGTTCTCTGGTAAAGGTAGGACGGCTATTTCTTATAGCTATTCAACATTTTCGCCAGATCGGGTGATTGCGCTCACCTTCCGGCTGTCTTGTTAAGTATATTATATTGCAATCGTGTAATTTTGTCAAATCAAAATAGCGCCTCTGCTCTGGTAAAGTTAGACGCTATTTTTAGTTAGAAGCTTTATCCGGCGGTCAGGTGTACACTGACCAACGGCTCTCTTGTCGAATATATTATATGACAGCATTTTCTTTTGGTCAACAGCCATTTTTCTTATATTTTCACCATTATTTCGACCCAAATCTCTCAAAAAGAAATTGAAATCCCCTCTCCTCCACCTTATAATATTTTCTATAAGACACACATATGGGGAAATTTTTATGACGATCGGTATTCTTCTTGCGCAGCAGATCGCGCAGCTTTTTCTTATGATTTTTATGGGCTTTTTAATCGTAAAAGCCGGACTTTTAAAGGATGAGGACAGCAAAGTTCTGTCGAAAATTGTGCTGTACCTGATCATTCCCTGCGTGATTCTGAATGCGTTTCAGGTCGATTACACGCCGGAAACGGTGCGGGGGCTGCTGGTTGCGTTTGCGGCTTCGCTTCTGATGCAGGTTGTGCTTCTTTTTGCGGTTTCAGCTCTTGGACGGGTGTTTCATTTGGATGCGGTTGAGATAACTTCTGTTTACTACTCCAATTCCGGCAATCTGATTGTGCCGCTTGTGACGGCTGTTTTAGGAGCGGAATGGGTGCTTTACAGCTGTGTTTATATGAGCGTACAGCTTGTCTTTTTCTGGACACACTCTAAAAAGGTGATCAGCCGTGAGGCTTCCTATGACTGGAAGAAGATTGTTCTGAACCTCAATATTATTTCTATTTTCGTCGGAATTCTTCTTTTTTTCACGGGCATCCGGCTTCCTGCGCTGGTCAACAATACGCTTCATTCTGTCGGAAGCATGGTTGGCCCTGCCAGTATGATTGTTACGGGTATGCTTTTTGCCGGCATGGACTTCCGGCAGATTTTTGCGAATAAACGGATTTACTTCGTGACCTTTCTCCGCCTGATCGCCGTTCCGCTGATGGCGCTTGTTCTTCTGAAAATCAGCCATCTTGCCGATCTTTCTGCAGACGGACCGACGCTGATTCTGATTGTTTTTCTCGCCGTCATCACGCCATCTGCCTCTACAGTTACACAGATGTGCCAGGTATACGGAAACGATTCACGCTATGCCAGTGCCATCAATGTTGTTACTATGCTGGCTTCTATTGTGACGATGCCGCTTTTGGCGATGCTGCTTCAAATGGTACTCTAATCACAATTAACAGAAAAACGCTGTCCCGCTTCCCCTTCCAGAGAAGCATTGACAGCGTTTTCTATTACCCAATTAGTACCTTTTTCCCTTCAAACGCAAATCCATAATACCGGATTCTTTCTTTTGGAATTCCCCGTTCTTTTAGTTCCACGTCGTATTTCTTTATTTCAATCTGCGCCAGTGCTTTTTGTACCGTTTCCTGCAGCGTTTTTTCTTCCGTTTCTTTTACTTTAAATTCCAGAATCATAGCATCTCGATCCAAATTTCTGGGAATTAGAATCACATCGTATCTTCCATACCCACTTTCCCGATTGGAACGCACCTCATAAAGATCTCGCACTTCCACCAGCAGCCCAAGTACAAATCCATGATAAAACCGCTCTGGCTGGCTCCGCTCGGACGCATGTTTTCCAGCATCAAAATTACTAAATGTAGCAAGTGCAATATCATTCATATAGAGGTTCATCGCTTTTACATCACCATTCAGCATTGCTTTGATAAATTCATTATAATTGGCAGATGCCGCTGCAAACCAGCTTTTGAACATATTCGAAAACATGCTCACAGTCTCCAGATTTGTGATGGAAAGAGAATACCACGGCTCCAGCGTCAGTCCTCTGTATTCAATCTCCTCCACTTTCAGATAACCGCTTGCCACCAACAGACTCCATACCGCACTTTCATCCTGTTCTAATTGTCCAAATATAATCTGCTCATCAAAATTAACTACAATTTGTTGTCTGTTGATCAGTTTTTCCAGTTCTTCCTTCATATTTACCGATGCCGACTGCAGGAGTTTGCTGATCAATCCATTGGAACTTGTAGCTGCCCAGTAGGGCCGCAGTTTTTTCTCTTTCAGATAATTTGTAATAGACCACGGATTGTAAATATCACGATGCGTGCCAAAGCAAAATCCGTCATACCATTGCTTTACCAGCTCTTTCTTTTCCGGCATTCCAAATTGATCTAATGATTGAAATACCTCTTTTTCTGTAAAACCAAAACAGTCTGCATAGGCATCCGATGTTGTTGTAATAACCGTCAGATTATTGAGGTCCGAAAAAACAGATTCTTTGGAAATACGGGTAATTCCAGTCATCACAGCGCGGTCCAGATATGGATTTGTTTTGAACGTCGCATTGAAAAGGCTTCTCATAAATCCGGCAAATTCACCCCAGTATCCATGAATATAGGCTTCCTGCATGGGCGTGTCATATTCATCCAGAAAGATCAAAACTTTTTTTCCATATAAAAGATTCAAATAACTGGAAAGATTTTTTAATGCATCCTGTGCTGTCACATCACTCATTTTTTCTGTAATTTCCAGCATCTGCTGTTTCTCATTTTGCGTAAAGCATTCTTCCTGCTCCAAATACCGATGTTGGCGATAAGCATCTACAATAATATTTTTTATCTTCTGCACTGCATCTTGATAGTTATTCTGTTTTACGTCCGCAAAGCTCAGAAAAATCACCGGATAAGTTCCCTGCAGTCTGCGGTATTTTTCCTGTTTCCAGATGGAAAGCCCTTCAAAGATGGTACCTTTTTCTGCATACTGTCTGGAAAAGAAACAATTCAGCATGCTCATATTCAATGTTTTGCCAAATCTTCTCGGACGTGTGATCAGCGTAATGTCATCTCCACTTTCCCACCATTGTCTGATAAAATCGGTTTTATCAACATAAAAATAATGATTTTCTCGAAGGGAAGCAAAATCCTGCTTTCCTATACTAATCGCTGAAGTCATATTTCATCTTTCCTTTCTGAGCGCAGACACACCAGCATTTTCTGTCTGATAATGAAATGTTCCACTGTTTTCTAATCGATAATCTTATCTTATAGTTTATCAAATTCCGAAAGAAATTAATAGACTTTTTCTTCTGCACAGCAAAAAAATGGCCGTCCCATTCCTCAGTGCAAGGATCAGACGGCCATTTTTCACTATCAGTTTCCAGTTTTATTTCTCATACAAAAACTCTTCTGGCAGTGTTACGCCGAAATCCTTTGCCAGATGGCGGAATTCATCCGGTGTGATCGTCTGGCGTTTCGTTGGCTGCATAGAAAGTGTTTTTACCAGGATTTCTGCAGATTTTTCTGCGGTATGCATCAGACCGAAGGTCAGGTCAAAATCAAAGCCGGCGGCGAACATGCCGTGGTGTGCCCAGATAGCAAGATCATATTTCTTCATCAGCTCGCTCGTGGCAACGGCGATCTCTCTGCCTCCCGGAACCATCCACGGAACGACACCGATTCCGGACGGGAATACAACAGGACACTCGGTTGCCATCTCCCAGAGTTCGCGGGTAAATACTTTATCTTCCAGCGGCAGAACAAAGGTAAGCGCGATCACGTTGGTGGTATGTGCATGGTACACAACGCGGTATCTTTCGTCCTGAAGTTTTTTTACCTCCAGGTTCATCAGATGGCTCGGAAGCTCTGAGGTCGGACGTCCTCCGTTGACGAGACCCCAGACGATGCGGTAATTTTCACCTTTTTCATCCAGCTCAATCATACAGATGCTGTCTTCCGGTTTGATTGTGACATTTCGGAAATATTTTCCGCTTCCGGTTACCAGGAAATACTCTCCCGCAAGATTTGGAACGGCGGTTCCGATCGGATTCCACTCTCTGGCCTCAAAGTTTTCTTTTACCTCTTCAACCTCTTCCGGTTTCACACGGTAAGAAAGGTTTCCGCCGTTTCTCTCATGCCATCCCTGCTCCCAGCCATCATTTGCCATACGGATAAAGCCTTTTACAAATTCTGCATCTAAAAATTTCATGTTATTTCCCTCTTCTTTCTCTCTTTTCTCTTATTTTATCGGTATTTACCGGCATACAATGTCTACCGGCACATCCAGGATTTTTGCCACTTTCAGAATCGTATCAATATGATGTCCGACAGCAGCTGCCATATGATGTGTTGGTCCCGCCTCACTCCATCTGTTGCAGAACTCTCTTGCCCCAATGGAGAAACGTGTTCTCATGTTTGTATCGCCAAAGGTAAAGATCGGACCATCCTCATTGACACCCTCTGCAGCAACAAATTTAAAATGACCGTCTTTATCCTGCGTAATTCCAAGATATGTAACATCTCCGACTGGCGGATAAAACTGCGTCAGATATCCGCCGCCCGTCTTGCCATGAAAAACATCAACGATTTTCATGGACGGTTTTTTCGCCTGCGAAATATCAGCATCTCCCGATCCGGAGTGGCCGATAATACAGATATCCTCATTGAAATCGATCGAATACATCTCAGAAAGCTGACCGGTTCCGGCGATTGTTTTCAAAATGCTCATTGCCATTGCAACTTTCATATCACCCTCTACGGCGCAGGCTGTGCCCTGTTTAATCAGCATGGAAAATGCCGGGATCAGCATGCTGTCCAGTTTTCCGGCAACCCCCTTGGCAAAGCCGTCATAATGGGATGCCACCATACCAAGATCTTCTTTTTTTACCCATTCTTCAAAAGCAACGACATATTTTGCCATATCCCATACGGTCTCTACCGTTGCACCGCCCTCGATGTCAAAGGTATCCAGAATCTCCTCTGCCTTGACGCGGATTGCGGCCTCATCTGTAACAGGATCCGCGATTGCCCACATTTTCTCCCAGTCGAACTGTTTCGTGTAAAGTCCCATCCGGTTGTAAAGATTGGTTTCATCGATATACAGGTCCATCATTCCCGGATATGGTCTTCCGATCTGGGCAATATTGGTGTAACGGAATCTTCTGCGTACCTGGGCTGCCCGGCACCACTCGTCGATTTCCTTAGCTACGTAATCATCTCCGCCTTCTACAACACCGGTGATGACGGCATGACGTTTTCCTGCACGCTCCAGATCGGCTACCATCTCACCGACTGCTCCACAGGCATACAGCTCACCCAGCCATTTTGGCGTATCGGTATTGGCATAATCCGGTGCTTTCCGTTTCTGCACATTCACAAGCACAACCGGCACATTCAGGTCACGGACTGCCGGGAGCATATTGTAGCTGGTCGCGTAGGTCAGAAGCTGTAAAATAACAAGATCTACATCCGCTGCACGGAACTTATCTCCTGCTTCCATGGATAATTCTTTCGTTGTAACGATTCCACCATCGATCATTTCAACGGTATCGGGAATCGTCTTTTTGAACGCATCATACTGTGCCTCAAATTCCGGAACCAGCGTCGGGAACTGCGGCAGATATGCACCCAGTGCGATTGCAAATACACCTACTTTTGCTTTTGTTTCAACTAACATGTTTTTCGCCCCTTTAACCTTTCATCTCATTTTTTATGGCTCATATTGTTTGATTTCGAAGGAATGGAAAATACAGTTTCTCGCATCCTTCAAATTGCTGCATTCCTTTCCGGTGATCATCTGCACCGCCAGATTGCCGATGGCAGTTGCCTCTGTCGGTCCCGCCAGTACGGTCCTTCCGGTCTTTTCTGCTGTCAGCCGGTTCAGATAATCGGCGTTGGCGCCGCCGCCTACGACATGAATCTTCCGGTACTGACAGCCCGTTTGTTCTTCCAGTTCTTTTAATGTCTTTGCATAGCATACTGCCAGACTGTTATAGATCACTGCTGCGATCTCTGTAATTCCCTGCGGTATCTGCTGGCCACTTTCTTCACACGCCTTCTGCACTTCTACTGTCATATGTTCCGGTGCCAGAAAACGATCGTCATTTGCATCCACGATGGATGAAATCCTGCATTTCGATGCCATTTCGCAAATGGTTCCAAAACTTACCTCCTCTGCGATTTCTTTTCGTACAGACTGAATCATCCACAGCCCCATAATGTTTTTCAGAAAACGGTATCTTCTGTTGTAGCCGCCTTCATTGGTAAAATTGTGCTGCATGGCTTCTGTCCCGCAATCGGCCTCTTTTAATTCTGTTCCCATCAGAGACCAGGTTCCAGAGCTGATGTAGAGTACATGTTCCTCATTGCTTGGCACAGCGACTACTGCGGAGCCTGTGTCGTGTGTTGCGGGAAGAACAATCTCACAGTTGAAGCCGACCTGCTCCTGAATTTCTTTTTTCAGACGACCGATCACAGTCCCCGGTTCACGGATCGGCAGGAAGATTTTCTCCGGGTATCCCAGTTTTTGAATCATCTCCCTGTTCCAGTCCCCGGTTTCCGGATTGACAAGCTGGGTCGTTGTTGCATTTGTGTATTCCTGCGCTTTCACGCCGGAAAGCAGGAAATTCAGGTAATCCGGAATCATCAGAAGAGTCTCTGCTTTTTCCAGCTGTTCCGGCTTTTTCTTCTTCCACGCCATGAGCTGATAAATACTGTTAAAAATTTGTTTCTGAATACCGGTCGATGCATAGAGTTCTTCCTCCGGCACTGTGCGATAAACCTCCTCATCCATTCCTTTCGTGCGGTCATCGCGATAAGCAACGGCATTTCCGATCCGCTGATCATCCTTGTCCAGAAGGACAAAATCAACTGCCCATGTATCAATTCCGACACTCACCGGGATCTTTCCAAGTTCTCTGCATTTTTTCATTCCGGCCAACACAGCTTTGAAGAGTGCCTCGATATCCCACACCTTCTCACCGTCCCGTTTCTGCATTCCATTCGGGAAACGGTAAACTTCCTCGAGAACCATTTTCCCATCTTCCATATGCCCGAGAATATGCCTTCCGCTGGATGCTCCTATATCAATTGCTAAATAATATCTTTTCATACCCTTCCTCCATTTTCTGTCTCTAATTATAGATAACTTTATGTGGTAAAAAAAGAACACGCTTTGTCTAAAAAAGTGTCCTTATTTGCACTATAACGATGTCATTGATCGTATCCATCTGCATCCGTTCGCTCTTCTTCTCCTTCAGCCGCGCCGGAGTTTTTGCTCCATGGGGTAATTCAAGAAACGTTTTCACAGGAAATTACGGTAAAAAAATTCCGCAGCACTTCTGTGATTGAGGTGCTGCGGAACTTTTTTACATTTTAGGCTGATATCTCATGTTGGATACATTATAAACTGTGATAAACGCTTTCGGATCAAGTTTGTTGATAAAATTCATCAATTTCTGGTATTCTGTCTTGTCTACGATCGTGATGATTTCTTTGCGCTTCTGCATGTTATAGGCACCATAGGCTTCATAGATCGTAGCACCGCTGTGCAGCTCATGAAGAATAAATTCCCGAAGTTCTTCTTCCTTTGGAGTGATGATACATACCCGGCGTTTGATATTATGGTCAAAAATAAAATGATCCAGAACAATTCCGTTAAAATACGTTCCAAGAATACTCAGGACTACCGTTTTTTTGTCGTAAACGAGTGCTGCAGACAGGGCAACGCACATACCGGACAGCGACATAGCTTTTCCAAGCTCCATATGAAGATATTTATTCATGATCTTTGCTACAATATCAAGTCCGCCGGAAGAAGCATTTCTGTTAAAAAGAATACTGAGTCCCACACTGACTACAAGTGTATAGCACAGAACATCCAGCTCCTGACTGTTTGTCATCGAACCAAAATCCGGGAAGATTTTTTCAAAAAGTCCAAGAAAAACAGGAAGCATGATACTGGTGTAGACGGTTTTTACACCAAATTCTCTTCCGCAGGTAAAAAAGCCGATGATCAGAAGTACTACGTTCAGAATCATGGTGATGGCGGAAAGGGGCAACGGTACAAAGTTGGAAAGTACGATACCAAGACCCGAAATACTGCTGACAGAAGTATGGCTTGGTACCAGAAAAAAATAGACTGCCGCTGCAATAATAGCAACAGCTGCTGTCAGGATCAGGATTTCCAACAGAATCTGAGTATCCTTCAATTGTTTTTTCATGTTAATTCTCCGTATCTTATTTTTTATGGATGGGAAGATCCCTTCTTTATATTAATGGCATTTTGAAGATATGTAAACCCTTTCCAGAAATCATTCCAACATATTTGTGTATCGTTGTTGCTTTTCCGTCAGCTTTCTGTAATGCATATCCTTTTTATTGCTTTTTTTCGTTCTATGCTACAATAATTTTGATACTTAATATTATCTTGTAACACAATCAGGAGAACATCATGAATGAAAAGGGACTGACCAACATTAGTCTCAAAAAATAAATAACTCAAAGGTTTACCAATATATTTACAGAAAGAAAAAGACCTCCAAGCAGCAGATCGTTCAGGAACTGCAGATGGGTTTATCCACAGTCAGCCAGAACCTCAACCTTCTGGAGCAGGAAGGTCTGATAGAAAAAAAAACGGCTTTTTGCATCCACCGGCGGAAGAAAAGCAAACGCCATTCAGATTGTATCCGATTTTAAAATTTCTATTGGTATCGGTATTTTAAAAGGAATGTTTCATATAACTGCTGTAGATCTGTACGGAAATGCTTTCTACACAGATACTGTTTTGCTTCCCTATTCTGACACACCGGATTACTATAAACAGGTTACTGACACCGTAAAGGAATTCCTTTCGTCACACCAATATGACCATGACAAAGTTCTTGGTATCTCCATTGCCACACAGGGTATCACCTCTTTAGATCATACTACGGTATTATATGGAGATATTATGAATAACGTCGGCATGAAGCTGGATGATTTTTCCAGATACCTTCCTTATCCCTGTTATCTGGAGCACGACTCAAAATCAGCTGCGTTCCTGGAATTATGGAATCATCCGGAGCTTGACAGTGCTGTTATCATTCTGCTGAACCGAAATCTGGGCGGCGGTATCATTACGGATCATCAAGTTCATCAGGGAGTCTCCATGCACAGCGGAACACTGGAACATATGTGTATTCATCCCGATGGGCCACTTTGTTATTGCGGCAGCCGTGGCTGTCTGGAGACCTACTGCTCTGCCAATGCACTGGAACAGGCTGCAGGTATACCTGTCAAAGAATTTTTTCCTCTTCTTCGCGCAAAAAAATCTCCCCAGATCCTACAGATCTGGAAAGACTATTTAAACCACCTGGCATTTGCCATGAAGAATCTTAACCTGATGATCGATGCACCGATCATCCTTAGTGGCTACCTTGCACCTTATTTTACAGAGGAGGATTTGACGTATCTGACAGAGTATCTCCATACTGCCGCACCATCCATACCGGATAACACGCAGATACTGGTCGGTACGCATGGACAGTATACACCGGCGATCGGTGCTACCTTGCATTATGTAGAGAAATTTGTTCAATCTATTTAACAGAAATTGACGAAGCAGTTCTTTCGAAAACGATGTACCGGAACTACCAAGTTGATTTCTGTTCATCTATAACTTCCAGAGTTTCTGGATCTACCAGATAGAAATCAACCAGCTCTGTCTCATATTCACCATTGGGATATACTTTTTCCAGAACAAGCTCCTCGAAGGTATTATTGTTTTCGTCAGTTTTAGAACCGTTATCATACAGGCAATAATTAACATTGGCCATTATGCCATCCTTCTCTTCTGTTGTTTCACAGAGGATCGCGTAATTTTCTCCCTTTGCATTTGCCGTGTAAGTGAAATTCATATCCGAAAGCGTATTCTGCTGCTGAATATACTGATAAACAGCACGCATTTCGTCCTGAAGTCTGGAAATTGTCTGTGATTCCTGTGTCAGAGAATCTTCAGAGGAATCAACAGTACTACTATTTTGTATTTCAGAATCATTCCGTTCAGAATCCGGTATAGAAGATTCTGACAAAGTGTTGGTATCCGGAAAAAACAAACCTGTTTTTTGCATGTAAATCAAGTTATCCGTCCGATACTGTGTGGCGATCCCATAATCAGGCTGTACGGAGAGATAGGTATAATGCATAAAAAATAGCTGATGATTCTTTGGCATTGAAGAAAAACATAGCCAACATGGAAATTCCTGTAAATAAAGCAAAGAGAGATGCTGTTCTTCCTTTGTTAGTGAACCCCACATGACTAAAGTCACGTGCTTCCGGCCGCTTTAAGCGGCAGACCAAATATCGGCGGATACGCCTGTTACTTAGATTTTGCACAGATA
>NZ_QUKM01000022.1:30109-30461 GCF_003481245.1 Blautia sp. TF10-30 | reverse complement strand
CATCAAAGGCAAGCCTGCTCGTGTTCCAGGCACAGATTCGGGAAATTCGGATTTCCTTTCTGTGTGCCTGCTGTCCGCACCGTTTCTGGATATCTCGTTTTCTCCACATCTGCAGTTTCTGCTTTTTCTTCCCAGAAAGTTTTCCTTTCATTTCCAGATATTCGAAAACAATCACATCTGCCTTCTTTTCTGACGCATACAGAACGATTTCCCTTGCAATCTTTCTGCCAAGCTCTGTATTCAGACGTTTTGCATATGCCCATCTTCCCTGCGCCTGACGCGATCCATGTTCCCGCTGAAATCTTCGGATCCGTCCCAGCACACGGTACATCCGGTCTTTGTCACTGGGAAA
>NZ_QUKM01000022.1:0-30099 GCF_003481245.1 Blautia sp. TF10-30 | reverse complement strand
CTGAAATCTTCGGATCCGTCCCAGCACACGGTACATCCGGTCTTTGTCACTGGGAAAGTTAATAAACTTTCTTCCCAGGATAGTTCCGTCTGGACGCATGATGGTACAGACCGCATCCGTATTGATGCCGAGATCCACACTGCAGATCGTTTGTTCTTTGACAGGTGTCCGGCTTAAAGATACCTCTTCCGCATACGTAAAACGCAGAAAATACTTGTCGTGCTTTTTCTCCAACGTTGGCGCCGAAGCTTTTTTGCCCGACCAGTGTTTTCTTAAATACTCCATATCCGTATGTTTCAGCCGCACAGCAAACCATTTCCAGTCATGGCCATCGTACAGTTTTAAAAAGGCCGCATCTTTCTCTTCTGTGTTTTCACGGTACATGACATCGTGGTAAAAAACAGGCATGGCATACTGCTCACTTTTCAGATACGGCTTTCCTGTTTTCTGTCCCTCTGCTTTCCACTGTTCCAGACGCGTCTGATAAGAAGATACACTCCCAAGCGCATGCTGGACTGCCGCCCGTCTGAAATAGGATGGTATCTTGGGAAAGCAGAAATCAAAGTCAAACCGGGCCGGATTCCGTTTTGTTGTATGCACCAGATGTTCCGCTGCATTGAAACGTTTCTTACTTTCCTCAATTTGGGCCAGTTCTTCCCATACAGATTCATACACTTTGACCAGATAGCGGACAGTAGAACGGTAAATCTCCAGTGTCTGGCGAATTGGAATATTCTGTTTTCGTAATTCTACACCATAACTGGATATAATTTTCATTCGCTTTTTCCTCCGGGTTTTAACGGGATTTTTCCTTCTGCCCTTCTATATAAGCAAGTACCTGTTCACGGCTCCGGTCACTGACCGTTACAGCACAATAAGACGAATTCCACAAATGTCCTCCCCACAACTCTTTCTTTAGCTCTGGATGTAAAAGGAACATCTGGCGTGCAAGATTCCCCTTCATGATTTTGATCATGTCTGAAATATAAAACTGTGGTCGGTAATCTACAAGCAGATGACTTCTTTCTTCATAAAAATAGTATACCATATGCATAGGAATACATCAAACATTTGTTCCCTTTTTAATGAAAATTTTGCGCGTCTAACTCATCACCGAAGTAACGAGAATGCGACGCGCAGTTTTCAATGTCTTCCACATCAAGTGCAACATGTTGGTATGCACCGTCTGACATTTCCGCCTTCCCATTTTCAAAAGCCTCTATGCAGTAATTTTTTATCTGTAAAAATGCCACTTTTTCCCCTGCTTTTTCATTATAAGACTGCATAATTACTTCAAATCCAAGACTCTTATAAAACTCAACTGTTTTCTGTAAATCGTTTGTCGGAAGCCCGACATGGGCAATTCCGACAATTCCATATTTATTTTCCATACGAACTCCTTACTTTTCACTGACGTTGATAATTACTTTCATCGTTGTCTCGCGGTTATCATCAATATACTGGTATGCCTTCAGATAATCTTTAAAAGCAAATGTC
The DNA here is from genome assembly GCF_003481245.1 of Blautia sp. TF10-30. Classification (NCBI taxonomy): domain Bacteria; kingdom Bacillati; phylum Bacillota; class Clostridia; order Lachnospirales; family Lachnospiraceae; genus Blautia; species Blautia sp. TF10-30. The sequence continues at coordinate 28,602 of NZ_QUKM01000022.1, read as the reverse complement.
TTTGAGATGAGCGGTTTCAAATGAACTTTGCCCTCATTTACCAATCTGATTCCATCTATGTAATCATCATGGCGGTACATCATCGTGCTCTTAATGTCAAGTTCGTGGTCATTTGCCACTGCAAGATCTACTTCTGCCATTCCTGCAAAAACAGCCACCAGTACGATCGTGCTTCCTTTTCTTGCATATTTAATTGCCTGTCCCATTGTGATATTGTTTCCGGCACAATCGTAGATCACATCTGCCTTATCCGGTCCAAATGCTTCGATCATCGCCTCACCGAAGTCTTTATTTTTGGTATTCACACACACATCAATTCCACATTCTTTTGCCTTCGCCAGTCTAAGATCACTGATATCTGTGATCATCACTTTCGCTGCTCCCATTCCTTTTGCTGTCTGTGCCACGAGATTTCCGATCGGTCCTGCTCCAAGGACTGCAATATTCATGCCAGCCACATCGCCCATCTGTTTTACACCATGAACTGCCACAGCAAGAGGTTCGATCATAGCTCCTTCTTCATAGGACATATCTTCCGGAATAGGTGTTACTTTAGATGCATCCACTGCAAAATACTCAGATGCTGTTCCTGTCGTCTGAAATCCCATTACTTTTAATTCCTCACAGAGATTATACTTTCCATGACGACATGGATAGCAATGTCCACAATATACCTGCGGCTCTATCGTCACCTTCTGTCCCACATGAAACTCGGTGATATTTTTTCCAAGTTCTGTAATCTCACCAGAAACCTCATGTCCCTGTGTTACCGGATATTTTGTAAACGGATGTTTTCCATGATAAACATGAATATCTGATCCACAAACACCAATATTCATAATCTTTACCAACACCTGATTTTCCTTTACCTCCGGAACCGGAATCTCTCTGAAAATAATTTCTCCTGGATTTGTCATTACCTGCTGTAACATAGTTGTTTCCTCCTTTTTTATATTGTTATGCGTTTTATAAAACGTTTTATTAAAGTAATTATATTATTGTCCTATAAACACAATTTGTCAATATGTTTTTTCATATTTTTATATATTTCATAATTTCAAAATATATTTTTTGTATATTTTTCACAATTAATATGCAAAAAAACGGAAAGGAAACCGTAGTTACTGTTTTCTTTCCGTTTTTTTACTATAATATCTTTTTCTAATTTTACACAACTTCTCGTTTTTCACACATATAAATCGGACATCGCATTCGCTTTGCAACTTGTCAGTGGGAGTTTTTAACTCCAACAGACTAAACATCCCCTTACCCAACGCTTAATTCCCTACGCACCAGATGCGGTGGACTGCTTATCTGCGTTCAGAAAAATTACAATTCTACCATATGTTTTGTAAAAAAGTATTTCGCGGCTCCAACAGCCGACGCTTCTTTCTTATACGAACAATTTTTCAAGTATGAAACATCATGCTCAAAGCCATTATATGCCATCACTTTTTCTCCCAATGGTATCATATAATCTGACAATACGCCTCCCACATCACCTCCTAGTATGATGTCCATATCATATGCCATCCGCAGATTTGATATCAAAACAGCAAGATGATCCAAATACTCATTCCATGTCTGCAAATTTTTTTCATCACCACTTTCAATTTTTTCCATAAATGCATCCAGTGACTGCCTGTTATCTTGTGTCAGTACACTTGCTGCACAATATGCATCTGCACATCCTGATTTACCACAATAACATTTTCTTCCACCGGGAACGAGTATCATGTGACCAAACTCCCCTGCTTTCTGGTTCTGCCCGCGAAACAGCTTTCCATCTATGCAGAATGCACCTCCTAAGGTGTGGTTCAAAGACAGATATATCGCATTTGGATATTTTTGCTTTTTTTCTGCAAGCATTGCAGCATTAGCATCGTTTTCAAAATATACTGGAATTTCCAAAGCCTGCTCTAAAAAGCGCAGACTATAATTCTCTATACCTAAAGCATGGGATTTTAAAACGATCCGTTCTTTCTGATCAATAATTCCTGGAATCGCCACTCCAATCCCAAGTAGCGTGTCCTTCGCTAATTCGCCTTCAAGAAAAGTTTTGACCTTTTGTGCCACCTCTGTACAATAGAATAATTCTGCCGTAAATTTTAAACGGATGCGATCTTTTTTTATAATCTCATCTCCAAGATTTACTAATACCATTTCTATATGATTCGCTGTAATCAAAATTCCCATTGCATGACAGTATGACTTATTAATCCCTATACTTTTTGCCTTTCGTCCACCGGTCGAAGCATATTCCCCAGTTTCTTCCAACACCATTTTTTCTAATAAGTCATTCACATTTGCTAACACAGTCGGCATACTCAAGTTTAACTCTTTTGCGATTTCCGCCTTGGATGTAACATGCTTGTTTAGCACATAATTAATTATTTTTTTTCTTGTTGTATTTTTTTTATCTTTATTTTCCGTTTTCTTACCCTCTTTTATTAAATATATTATAAAAGAATTATATGCTTTTTTATTCTTCTTGTAAAGTAATGTTTTATAATAAATCTCCGACAGAATTTATCTTATAAACAGCCAAAAGCTCCCGAAGGAGTTTTCCACGATTTAGATCTACACCAATTCTTTTAGCACAAGTTCTTCTGCCATATTACGAATATCATTTACCAATCTGACCCATTCCATCTGATCACGAGCTTTCAACTCAGCACTGATTGCATCCAACTTCTAAATCTAAGTCGATCTCTATCGTGTCATCTGGCTTTTGTTGGGACAAAAAAACTACCGTCTCACAGAACATATTTTATCGCAAGGTTTTTAAAAATGGAATAGATTTTACCAAACGACAGTTTTCAAAAAACTTATCTGTCAAAAATTAATTTCTCCCACGGTTCATATCCTGCCATGTAGCCGAATTCTTCCTCATTTCTGAATCCTTCAAGAAGTTTTTCTTTTACACCATCTAATATAGCTTCATCAATATCTCTGAACTTCATATGCTTATATAAACCGGACTTTCTAAAATCATACATAGTACCCACATTATCAAGAAGATGTTTTACCACCTTATATGTTCCCTCTACATCTTTCCCTGCACATACAATATCAAGCATTGGCGAATGCTCATTATATTTTCCCATTTCCAATGTATGTGCAACTGCCTGTACCTTCCCTGACAAAAATCTCGCATAACCGATATCATTTTCCCGCAATGCCAGTCCCGCCATTGTGGAAAGAACAAAATTAAGTGTACTAAATCCGGAAAAAATAACATTTTCATATTTCTCATATGCTTCTTTGATTTTTCCCTGCTCCTGGAGTAATCTTCCCTGATAATAACTTTTCATAGGATCGTGTTCTGAAAAATAGTCCAGATATTTTTCTGCCTTGGCGTAATTCTTCTTACGTAAATAAAATCCAAATAAGGAATCTGCTGCATGATGCTGTATCTCTTCATTCTCATCATGTAGTGCCAGCTCATACCATGCGTTAATCTGCTTATCATATTTTTCCGGATTCATGCATTTATCCGTTATTCTTCTTGCATCAAGCATTACCGCAGCCTGCCAGATAAGCATGTTACAATTCGGATATTCCTTTATAAGTCTCAATGCCCATTCATAAGTCTTTTCATAGCCTTCTTCTGAAAACATCCTGTCCATCTTCCTGATAATTTCTTCGATTTCAATATCTGAAAGTTTTTCATGAAAAGAAAGTAATGTATCAAGTGAAATATCAAGCAGTCTTGCAATTGGTGCCAGCAGTTCAATATCCGGCTTGGAATTACTATTCTCCCATTTGTTTACAGCCGGTGTCGTCACGCCTAATCTGTTTGCCATCTCCTCCTGCGTCATACCAGCTTCTTTTCTATATTTTTTTATAACAACGCCTATATCCATTTGCTTCATCTCCTAAAAAATTCAAAAGCTTTTGTATACTCAGTATATCAGATTCATATAGATTGCTCAATTGAACAATGTTTAATTTCTATTCAATTTAATTAACCGCTAGGAAATGTTGCATAATTAATCTGCTGTTTTGGCTGCCTTGATACTTCTTAGGTTGACGGCTAGATACGCATTAGAGATGTCTCCATCCAAATGCTGTTCTAGCAAGGGATTTTCCCCTTGAACCCATCATTTATGATATATGGTGGCGCTTTTCGCCCCCAAATAGTGAAAGTGGGGGCACTTTCTGCCCCCACTCAGGAAATGTTGCTAAAATACTGTTTAGATTTATCATACATACAAAATGGAAGTTATCTATTTCTCCTCTTCGTTAAGACCTAGTTCATTACATATTACTTGCTATCCCTGATACCTTATTCTTTCTACCAGCGTTTCCTTTTTCAGATTACTGCTTAAAACGCAGGAAAGTACAATCTGCAACAGACCGACCAAAAAAATCATAATAAAAATTGGTACGATTGGAACATGATAGATATTCATTCCAAATATTCCATTATGTTTTGCATAGGAAAAAAGTGCATAGCCGAGCGGCAGACCAATGATCAAAGCTACGCATATGGTCCCAACCGTAAACATCAGTCCCTGTAACTGCAGGCATAAATTTAATTGTTTATTTGTCATACCCACAGCCTGTAATATACCATATTCCTGCTTTTTTGTCGTAATATTCATGATCATGGTATTCGCCATATTCATAAACCCGATGAGTCCTACAATAGCCATAAACAGATAACAGCCAAGCTTCATCATGCTGCTTGCAAATTCGGCAGATTGTAACTGCGCATGATAAGTATCCATTTTTATATGCGAAGTATTAGAAATCAAAGTATTCAGACTTTGTTCTACAGATGCCACATCTTTTTTATCACAGTCCACCCACAGATAGCCATAGGCTGTTCCTCTCGGATTCATGGAACGGTATACACCTTCCGGAATGACAAGATAAGTGTCCGCACTTACAAAAGAGCCTGCAATCTTTCCCTGATAGGTATAGGTTCCACTTCCATTCTCAAAGTCAAATGCAATGGATTCACCCGGAGCATATCCATCTTGTTCCATCCACGTTGACCAGCCAAAGAAAATTTCACCATTCTTTACCGCCTGATCATAGTCCATAGAGCCAATATCCCCTTCTTGGCGCATAAAATCAAAATCCTTTTTACTCACAATATCAGCCGGAAATCTTGTTCCATTCAGATTTACAGAGACAATCTCTCTCGTCATGACATCTGTTACTCCCGGAATGCTTTTGATTTCTTCAATCAGCGAATCATTCAATGGATCATCCGTCAGAATCGTATCCAGATTATTCTCCGGATATCTTTCATCATACTCAGCAGAATAGTCAAGCTGCAGTTCAAATTGTCCATGATTAACGGAAAGACGTGCTTCATGCTCCGTGTCAATATTTCCCACATAATTAGAGATAATCACAAACAATACGCAAGAAAAACCCATTGTGAGGATAGTACCAATAGTTCTTTTGGGATTACCCGTTACATTTGCCATTGCCATAGAAAACACGGTGACATTTTTTCTGCCATTTCGTTTTCCTTTTTTGTGTGTTTCTGCATTTTCTAAATACCGTGTTGCTTCGATAGGTGAAATCCGTGAAACAATTTTCATTGGTTTACGCAGTGCCAAAGCAACGGTAAGAAATGATACGAAAATACAGAGAAGCATAACAGGCAGGGAAAACAGAGGCACCTGCTGATTTTGAACTCCCATAGAGCCAGTTCCGGTTGATACAAGGTTTCCCTGTTCTACCAGCCAGTTAAAACCGCATTTTGCAATCAGAAAACCAAGAAGCAATCCAACTGGTATGGAAAAAATGGTCAAAAAAATGCCCTCTCTGAAGATCAGTTGTTTCATCTGCTTTTTTGTCGCTCCCAGAGCCTTGATTTTTCCATACTCCTGTATCTTGTTGACAATACCGACCTGAAAAATATTATAAATGACCACCACAGAGAAAAGTACAATTGCAAGAATCAGAATTCCACATACCGCAATCGTTTCATAACTCGGCTGCAAGACCCATTGCAAATAGAGATCATTGACTATAACGTTTTTTTCTTCGATTCCACAAGATGCTGCAATCTGCTTTATAACCGGTTCAATATTATTCATAGATACATTTGCAGAATCGTTTAACGTAAAATAGATATTATACTGTCTGTCATTCTCTGCGACGTGCTCATCATAAAACTCCTGTGACCCGAAAGCAACATAAGATGCCTCGATGGTATACTCATCCCGATCATATAGGATTCCGCTGACAACAAACTCTTCCGGCTTATATTCTGACCGCATCCCTACACGGTAATCCAGTGTAACCGTATCTCCGACCTTTACATCATCATATCCCATTGCACGAAAAAAAGCTCTTCCGGCGGCAATTTCCTGCATTTTTTCCGGATACTTTCCTTCCTTTAACTCATATTCCTTATTATAGGGAAGCATTTTTCTTGCAGTCTCATCTATGCAGACAAACCCGCCATTTTCATTTCCTTTCAGGATGCCCTCCGTACACATGATGCCGATATCAGATATCTCAGCTCTGCGTTCCACTTCTTTTAATTGCGTACCATCTGCTGCGACAAACAGACCATAATTGCTTCCATATGAGCCTGCCGCCTGACTTTTCTGCAAACGTATCATTCCATTTCCCACAGTACTGATAATCACAAGCAGCATCGTAGTCAGACATATGGACATCATAATCAGTATACTTCTTGTCTTGTTCTTTTTGTCATTGCTATATGCAATCCTGCTTATTGTCTTCATCTGAAATCCACCACCTGTCCGTCCTCAATCACCAGAATACGGTCAGCGACCTGTGCAATTTCGTCATCATGGGTAATCATTACAATTGTCTGTCCATATTTTCTTGCTGTCATCTTAAGCAGAGCGATTACCTCATCACTGGTCTTAGAATCAAGATTTCCTGTCGGCTCATCTGCAAATATAATTTCCGGACGATTCACCAGTGCTCTTGCAATTGCTACTCTCTGCTGCTGTCCTCCGGATAACTGATTTGGCAGATTATAAATCCGGTTTTCAATCCCCAGAGTCGCAATAATATCATTTACATACGTTTCATCCACTTTTCTTCCATCCAGCCCCAGTGGCAGTACAATATTTTCCCAGACATTAACAGATGAAACCAGATTAAATGCCTGAAAAACAAATCCGATTTTTCTTCTGCGGAAAACAGCAAGGGCATCTTCCTTCATCCTGTATAAATCTTTCCCTGCTAAAGTAACACTGCCTTTTGTCGGGGTGTCTAGCCCTCCAAGCATATGAAGTAATGTACTTTTACCGGAACCTGACTTTCCGACAATTGCGACAAATTCTCCCTGCTCAATCTGAATGTCCACCTGATTGACCGCTTTGACCTGATTCTCACCTGCGCCATAAAACTTACAAAGCTGCTTGGTTTCTAATATCACACTCAATGTGCTACCTCCTTTTCAATTCTGTAAAACGTACCTTTTCAACACGCTTTCTTTGTCTGTTTATATATTTGGTCATTTTTCAACCTACATCCAAATTGTATCAGGATAATCTTTCATTTCACTTTCAAAAACGAGCAGAAGTCTTACAGAATTGTAAGATTTCTGCTCATTTAAAATTTAACTAACATATGGTAATTGAATCACAAACGTGCTTCCTTTTTTCTTTTTGCCGGAGGTTACCGTAATCATACCTGCGTGCTTTTCGATAATTTCTCTCGATAGAAAAAGTCCGATTCCTGTACCACTCTTTTCCATGACCTCCCTGGAACTTCCTCTGTAAAATCGTTGAAAAATTTTGTGATACTCATTCTGCGGAATACCAATTCCCTGATCCTCAATTTCCATTCTTACAAGATCGTTTCTTTTTTGTAACCGGATAAATATTTTTGAACCACCCGGACTGTACTTGACCGCATTATCCAGAACGTTGATCACAGCTTCGCCAAGCCACCTTTTATCCTGCATAATCGTGCATGTTTCCAACTCTTTTTCATAGTCAAAAACGAATTCAATTTCTTTCTCATCCGCTTTTGGATATGTACGATTCACAGCAGATATGACAGTATCTATAATTGGAAGTTTTTTCTTATTCATCTGAATCAGTCCAGTTTCCATCTTGGATATTTCAAGAAGCGACTGCAATAATGTCTCCAGTCCATCCAGAGCACTCCGACAACGGATACGAAACTCCTCCTGTTCTGTGGCACTTAAGTCATTCTGCATCAGCACACTAAAACATATATCCAAAGCTGCAACCGGTGTCTTTAACTGGTGTGAGATGTCAGAAACCATTTCTTTCGTGCTCTCTTTTTCTGTCCGTGCTTCTTCCTTTAGCAACTGAATATGATGTCCGATTGCTTCAAGCTGGTCATTCAATTTTTCCAGTTCTGCGTAATTTTCCGTTTTCAGTAAATCATCAAATTTATTTTCACGGAATCTGATCAGAATTTCTTCCAACTGGTCTAATATTTTCTGATGACACGCATCTTCTTTTTTCTTCCAATAAAGTAAAAAAGTCAAAAAAAACACGCATATCACAGTGCTTACAGCACCGATCACCATAACCTGATGCTGGAATTGCGAATAAAATGCATTCCCTTTATTCCCCCAGTATCCATATTGCTCCAATAATTGCTTTCCCTGTTCGTTGGTTTCAATATCCTTATCCTTAAGCAATTCCGAAACAGCATCCAGCCCGGAAAATTCTTCCTTTGCAGCAATCTCTGTCATAAGATTCATTTTATATTTGTAATCTTCATAAAACACATACGTGGTAAAGCAATTTAATATTGCAAACAATAATATGACAGGTAATACCAAGGAGAGCACTACTGTAATCTTCTTGCGATATCTCTTTGTCACTGCCTTACCTCCTGATTCCATATATACCCAAGACCTCTGATATTCTTTATATAGACCGGTGCAGCCGGATTGTCTTCGATTTTCTCACGGAGTCTTCTGATATTGACAGCGATTGTATTTTCATCCACAAAATCCCCTTCCAGATCAAACACATTTTCCAATATTTGTGTTTTTGAAAGAATCTGTTTCGGATTCTGAAGAAAAAAAGTCAGCATTTTCAACTCCGTTTTTGTCAGACTGATTTCACAACTCTTTATCAGGACTTTCATTTCTCCTGCGATAAATACGATATCTCCCGAAATCATCTTTCCGGCTTCCGTTTTCTCCTGTCTGCGGCGGAAATGTGCTTCTATTTTCAAAAGAAGTACCGAAAGACTAAACGGCTTTGTAATATAATCATCTGCCCCTGCTTCATATCCCATGACCTGATCCATCTCCTGATCTAGTGCTGTAAGACAAATAATGTATGTATTATAATTGCATCTCATCCACCTTACAAATTCCAGTCCATTCCCATCGGGAAGATTCACATCACAAATGGTAACATCCACATTATGATCACTTGCAATTCTTTTCGCTTTTTTCACTGATTCTGCTGAAAAAACCTCATATCCGGATTTTTTCAGTGAAAATGTAATTCCACGATTTAAATTTTCATCATCTTCAACCACGAGTATACCTGGCATAGCATATGCACCTCTCTTTATTAACTATTCATCCAGTTTTTGTTTGGACAAAAGAACAACAGACTCGACATGCGAGGTAAATTAACACCGCATTATCATGCGCCGACACCTGTAATTTCTTACAAATTAACACCCCTGTAAAAAAAACTCAACTTTTAACATCCAAAATTTTTAACTATACTTCTGTCTAACTATTTATCTTGTACTCTGGCATTAAAAAATTAGGAATTTCATCTGGTTTGATCTGCTTATATTCCAGTAACTGTTCTAATGGTCTAAGCATTCCTAAATGCGGATCCCCATTATTCTCCTGTCCCAATAATTTTAATTTTTCATTATCCCTGACAATATCTTCTATCGTTTTTGAAAAATAATAGTTCTCAGTATTCGCAAAAATCAAATAATTTATATATTGCAGCTTCTTACTCGCAGACATACAATTCATCTGATGTAGAAAGCTTCTATAATTTCTATCCTTCTTATGATAAAATACTCCAACTACCGTTTCATGTTCAATAGGGAATACACACATGTACATTGTTTGCATATGAAGATTTGGATCCGGATTATAGATATCGTTAATCACAGTCCCTTCGATATCCTTATATAGTGTAATTGGCGTCTGAACAGCTATCGGAGTAACGTAAGGTAATTTCTCCCAAAATACAATTTTAAACCCATCTTTTTCATTATTTTGGATAATTCGTTTGTAAACATCCATATCAAACATATAATCATTTATATCTAATAACTTATCTTCATCTAACCGTTCTTTGTTTATTATCGCACCTGACCTTTTTTGAATAATATCAAAAAGAGCTATTTCCTCATTTCTTTTCGATAGCATTTGTAACATACTTTTTAATGCAATTTCCGCAAGCATTTTATCTGTGGGATCATTAAGCAATGCCTCTTTATTTTCATAGTCTTGAAAATATAAAGCATCACATTCTCTGCATATAAAATGGAAAGTTCCAGACTTTTTTATTCCCGATTCTAAATCTACCACATCAATTTCATCCATTAACACCCATGGTTCTAAAACTTTTCCTTCACATGCTATTGTTTTTAAGATCATGTGTGGAATAGAATGCGAATTACAAAAACTTGTTTGTGTTTTTCCACATAGGATACATTTATCTGGTTTTGCAGTTTCTCTCGCCTTCTTTAATAATTTATTGATATCTTTTCTCAATCCAATTGTTTCTATAAAAACCCGCCTCTTTTCTTAATGCACATCACATATCCACAATATAATATTTCCAGTTGTTTATGGATTTCCACTCAACCTGATACTCTCCATGAACATCTATACTTTCATCCTTTTTACCAGTTGGCTTTATAATAGTCCCATGAATTGTATTTCCATTTCTAAAATATGAATACACACCATCAACCTTATTTCCAGAATAGAAATTCTTATCCTGCACAAGTGTCACACAGTATGCTCCATCGAATCCCGCCTCTTTGAGTTGTTCCATAAACTTTATATCTTTAACGAAGGAATACATCTGTTCCGGATACTGTCCATTCAGTGGATACTTTAATTCAATCGCATATTTCTCATTCTCATTATAAATAACAATATCTATCTCATTCCTCGTTGATTTCTTTCTGAGCCGATGTGGTTAATTCCATCATCTTTTGTTGATAAGTAGCTCCATCAATTTCTTCGTCAGCATACTGTCTCATTAATTCATCAATCTGTGCTTTTAATTCTTCTCTGGTCATTTGTTCCGCCTCCTTATTTTATTAATCATCATTTTTTGTAATATGAGTTATAACCTTGTATATCCCATATCCAACTAGCGCAAGAGCGCCAATAACTAATTTGCCTGTTGTACTATCTTTTAATTCATTAGATATATCCTCCGCAGGCTGTTCTTTTCGGCTATTGACTTTATTCCAATATGCCTCCGATTCAGCAGCTTTCTCTGCCTTGCGTCGACGACGCTCTTCAGATGTTTTCTCTTGTATATAACGCTTGTTCTCCACTGAAGTGTCAAGTTCTTCAAGAATTCTTTCATCCTATTCGAACCAATTCCAACCTCGAAATGCATAACCACCGTACCCGTTGTCATCGCCTTTTTCAACTACGAATAGTTTTCCTTTCTCTGTTGGATAATAATTTCCGGGCTCACCAGAAAGGAATCCTTCTTCTTTTAATAAGATGTTCATTTCCTCTGCTGTCAAGCCACACCTTTCTCCTAATCGTTTTGCTGATAATGTCATGTATCGTCCTCCTGCGTTATTTATCTCGGATGTTCTTCTGCCAATTTTCGTTCTTCTTCATCCCATCGTTTCTGAACTTCTTCAAAATATTTTTCACTTTGTTCAGAAAATGTGCCACGCATATAGCTGATTTCATCCATCAGGCCTTGTCCCCATGTTACATCGATTAGCTGTTCATGATGATATGTTGCTTCACTAGTACATCTGGACAACACCGTATTTCCTGAAGCATCCAAAATGGAGTACGGATATTGATACTTCAAGATTATGTTGTTCTTATTGAGTACATCTTCCTTAATATCTCTGTCCCAACAAAGTATAAGAAGCTGTAGACTATTGAACCTAAATACATACGATAATGCATAATTCTCAAACTCTTGTATTTCCCTCTCCTCTCGCAAGGTGATATGCCCTGTATTATAATCAATGTTTGTGACAATACTATTCGCCAGTAATAATGGCGAATCTCCCCAGCGGAGTTTCATATTTCCAAACATATAATCCGGTGCAGGCGAAGTGTTTACTGCAAGTCCAGCCAAGATTGTAATATTCCCTAGCGGACTACTTTTTTCTTCATTCAACAGGAATTCTTTTACTTCATCATCAAAAAAAGATACCTCCTTCTTCCTAGCCCTCAAGTCATTGAACGCAAACTTCAAACACATTTTTTGAATCATTGTATAGTCATATTCTACAGAAAGAGTGTCATCTTTTTTGTACTTCACTAAAAAATACTTCTCAATAAATTCTTTTGCATAAGAATCGATGTACGAAATCCTATTGTTATTACAGTCTGCACAAACATCCTTCACCATAGGGTCACCTTGATGCACGATACTTCTCTCTCCGTCTATTGTTGCGAAGCATTCCGGAAATAATCCAAGTATTCCACTTGATATTATATGCTCTTTTGTTCCTTTAGCTTCTTTTCCACAATAAGCACAAATCATACATAGCCACCTCCTGTGGTCATGTAATCCCAGTAGTTTGTTTTTAGGTCACCAGTCTCTTCAAGCAACTCATAGCTATTGGTAACATTTATATTTGAGAGCAACTGCCTAAACTTCATTATCTTTTCTTCGTTTGTCATCCCTTGCTCCTCTCCGGTAAATCAAAGTGCGTTTCCGCAATGGTATTCAGTTGCTTAGCAATATCCGAAAATGGTAAATTCAAGTCCAATGTTCTGACGGTAATCTGGTTACCGTGCATCTGATACACGTTGTCCGGTTGAATCTCTTCTTCCGTTTTTGCATACAGCAACATCCCGGAAACCTTATGATCTTCATCTCCAAATTCATAATCGCGGTTCTTCACATACGTGAATATCTGGTACATATTATTTGAATGGAGCGTATGTTTGTCATACTGCGTTTGAGTTGTATGACTATAATATTTTGCATCAATAATCAGTACGGTATTACCTTTTTGCAGATGAATATCACTCTGCATTACCGGCAGCATCGTTCTGATTCCGTCGTCCACAGACCAAGGTATCTGAGAGGCACTGACTGACAGCTCAGGAAAATGCTTACTATAATACTCAAGAATAAATTTCTCATACAGCCTACACATACGTTGCTCATCCACAAAGGATGCAAGCCTATACTCTCCTGCATCTGTTGTGATAAGCATACCCTCAATTATCAGCTGACAAATACTTATAAGCATCCTGTAAGTCTGATTATTTCGCTGAAATCTAATTGATGACCATCGTATGGAGGTTGGCTCAAGCGTATCAACGTCAGAAAAGAATAACATCTTCTTTTTCAAATCATCCTTGTACTCCGCCTTAACCTTGGCGTTTCGCAGTAACATCATAACCGTCGTCTTGATTATTTGATTAAAAAGATTATTCTCAGACAACTCGTCATAATCACATGTCAGTAACTGCTTACGTACCAGTCGATTCTTAATTGTTTCCGGCATGTTAATCTTCCCGCGCATTACCGTGAGTTCCTCCTGACGGTTTATATACTCCCGGTAGAGACCTTGTTTCAGCTGAATTCCAATCCCTCTTGCAAGAATCGCAGCCAATAGATCATACATCTCATCAAACGATTCAACTGCTACATCTTCATAGTTTTCCTGATTCAACGTTTGAAAAGCATAGGACAGCATATAATATATATTTTTGATGAATATGCTCTTATCTTTTGTCATTGAAATACACCGTGCAAGATGTTCTCCCACCGCTGCAACTTTGAACTTTCATCAAACCAGTATTCACTGAGCATCGGTAAAATATCAAAATCAACAACGTCCTTCATCCATTCTTCTGTGCAGTCATCCGCATTACAGAAATAGCTATGCCCTATGCAGAAGCCTTTACCCAGCGACTTATCCTGAGCTATTTCCTTGTTGAGTTCCTTAATACGCTCAATGAGAGTGTTGAATGTTTCATTTGCAAAGCTATTCTGATAATTGATAAATCCCTCCGAATCAAAGCCTGATTCCATATCGAAAAAGCTGAATCTACGTCTTAATGCATAATCAATCATTGCCAGACTTCGATCTGCGGTATTCATCATTCCAATAATATGTAATCTCTTAGGAACCGAAAAGCTCAAGCCATTATATGCAAGCGTTGCTTTTTTATCTCGATAATCTGCCTCTATCAGCATCAGCAATTCTCCGAAAATCTTGCTCATGTTTCCACGGTTGATTTCATCTATGATAAAGAAATAGTCTTTATCTGGATGATTTGCAGCCCTCTGGCAAAAGCGATAGAAAATACCATATTTTAGTTCAAATCCATTTTCCACAGGCTTATAGCCCATCATGAAATCTTCATAAGAATAATTCTGATGGAACTGAACAAATTCGATACGGTCATCATCTTTTTCACCCATCACAGAGTAGGCTAATCTTTTAGCTGCAAATGTCTTTCCAACTCCTGGTGCTCCTTGCAGAATAATGTTCTTTTTCTTTTTCAGAACCGCTGCAAGCCTATCGTATTTGGCTTCTGTCATATAGACTTCTCTTAAAAAATCTGTTTTCGTATATTCGGTATTGCCTTTCCCTGAGGGAGCCGGATTTTCCTCTCGGATCATGTCGATGATAAAATCATATTCTCCACGTGTAAGCTTAAACAAGCTACCCTGTGTCATAGAGAAATATTCCATCTTCTCAAGCTCTGAGCATTCTTTCAACGTCGAAAAATCAATAGGAGAGGAAAGGCCTTCTACTTTCTCAAAATAGATTTTTTGCCCATCTTGCTCCGCACTAACGCGCAGAATTGCAACGATCTGCTTTACTGGTGTTGATTCATAACCAATTACCATATCGCCGGCCTTAGCATCTAAGAAGTTCTGAAAAATCCTGCGTTTATTTCCATTATCGTTATAAAGGGTATAGTCCTGAACCTCACCAATTGGCATACTGGACATACTCCATATTTTAGGATTTGCATTTAAAAACCAGTAGCGCAAACCTGATGCATCATTCTTCAGAAGTTCCTCTTTTGTAATGTCAAAATAAGGCTTTAAGATATAGTCTTCAAAGAGCTGTGTTTCACTTTGGGGAACAACAATGCAAGTCGAGTTCTCGTTTGGCGTCCACCACTTTTTATTTCCAGAATAGGCGCTTGTATCACGAGACTCCGTAATAACCGTATAACTTCTCTCATACCAGCCATCCTGCTTTTCTGGATTTTCATTTACTTCATCCGAATCAATACGTCCCAAAAGCCGTATGCTGTTTCCACGGCACAAATAGAAGAAATCACCATTCTTCATTGTAGCCATAAAATCTTCGCCCTGAGATACTTTTGATTTACCCTTTGCAGCAGTATCCTTATGTACCACAATTACTTGTCTTTTTTCAAATGCTGCTGCCTCTACATCAGAAATACAGTCATTACCATGGCTTATCTTCCAGAAATTAGGCTCTAAATTTGCATACAAATTCACCTTAGACAAATCAACTCGTTCAAGAGCTTCTGCAAGCTCATCTCTAAGCTTCCAAACATAAGATCCTTCTTCATCCTTCTTGGCAGCCTTGCCAACATAAAGAACTGGCCACCATTTACTTTCATCGTTGTCCCGCGACATGATTGGGCAGTTTGTTTTATTTACAATCCTTCTGGCCAACGCTGATGATCCTGAATTATAGAAATTCTTGCTTTCACCGTATTTTATCGCAAGCTGAGTACAGGTAGCCTTCCCTCCATAATCAAGAATGCGCTTCATTATTTCAAGGCTACTGTCTGTAAATATATCCGCATCATTAAGCAATACTTCCCAATCATCGACTGATAATGCAGGAGTATAATCTGTCGGCCACCATTCATCTGATGTCGGTGCAGATTCATCTTTATTCAGGTATCTACTTATAAAGAATCCAACATCAATTGTCAGTGTTTTTAATTCTGGATCTGGATAGCACGTTCCCGTTATTTGTGATGCAAGCATATTTTTGAGTTCTTCATCTTGCTTCAACTCGTCACAGATTTCATTATAGAAAGCAAAAAAATTACGAATGTTATCTGCATACGCACCCTTTTTGAACGTATAATCGCTTTCCAGCTCATTGGAAACTGCCTTGATCTCTGTAAGTTTATAAATGTAATACTTATCCGGATAACGCAGCCACAAATAGGTGCATATCGCATTCTCATACTGATAATGCTGTGCCGCACCATTGCCATATCTTTCGAGAAGACTATTCGATTTCTGCTTGAAAGAATCAATACGTTCATACACATCTTTGCCTTCATCAAAGAGCTCGATGAACATTGCTCTAACTTCTTCCTGTGCTATCTCCGCAAACTTGATAATCATTTTGGCCGGAAAGTTATTTACTGAAGCCAGCAGATTGCCTGTCTGCGATAACGCCTTTGTAAGCATTGCCGCAAAATCATCCGCATTTACATCCCAGTTCACCTGAAAGCATTTCACAGCTTCCCACTTATATTTTTCGTCCGGCCACTGTGTCTGTATAAATCGTTTCTTGTATTCAACAAGCGCTGACTTTAATCGCATTTTATTGAACATTGCAAATCACCACCTTATCATTTTGCATTACGAAGACTCTTGTATATCTCATCTGAGAAAATACCAAGAACCTGCCGCTTCATCTCATCATTGGAGAGAAGCATGGAGAAGAAGTCCTGATTCTGTGACAATCCCTCAATCAAAGCGTCATCAATATCATCAAAATAGGAAAACTCAAAATCCTGCTGCGTATTGTTGCGTGCACTTGTCTTCAACTTTTCTGACTTCATCAAGATATCACGAATTTGTAGCATCGCTCTAACCACTAAATCATTGTCATAATTTTTACCGGTGCGGCTGTTAATTTCATCGATGATCTCAGATAGTCTCTTTTCCTTGTCTTCTGTCAGCCCAAAGTGCTCTGCTGTCGGGAGCTTCATAACAGGATTGGTAACAAGATCAGCCGACTTATGCTCTTCGCCCTTCTTCTGTACGAAATTAGTAGCCTTAATCTTTCCATCCAGATTAAAACCACCGCCTGGATGTTTGATATTAATATAAGCCAGCAGATAAGACACAAAGTTATATTTCTTATGTAAATCAGTATCTTCAAAGCTGGACACCTGCAGCAGAAATTCATAGAAGCGGACAAAACTTCTCATATCAGCTACGCACTGGCGCCGCGTATTGTATTCATAATGTTCAATCAGCTTCTTGCTCTTCTGAAGGAAAAAGGTCAATCTCTGTTTCTGCTTACCATTCACTTTGTCGGCATACAGAATATCGTTAGCCGCTTCGATATCAGCCGGATCTAATATGCCATAAGCATCAATCTTAGCTTCCAAATCATATACCGCACTCGGTGTTACAGAATTGGCCAGTAATGTCGTTGTATAATATGGTGCGAAAGCAGATTTGATATCTTCATAGCTATTCACAAAATCCAGCACGAACGTCTTTTTATCATAAGGTGCACAGATACGATTTAACCTGGACAACGTCTGTACCGTATTAACACCTTTCAGCTTTTTCAGAACATACATAGCACAAAGCTTCGGCTGGTCAAATCCGGTCTGATATTTATTTGCTACCAGGAGAACCTGATATTTATCCGTATCAAATTCCTTTGTAAGACGATCCTCCGGAAATCCATTCAAAGAGCTTTCCGTATACTCCTGCTCATCATCCGGAAGCTTTACTTTTCCAGAGAACGCCACCAATGCATGAATGCCCTCGTATCCTTTCTTTGCAATATAATCTTCAAATGCCTGACGATACTTCACTGCACTCTGGCGAGAAGCGGTAATCACCATTGCCTTAGCCTGACCGCCTAATTCCTGCATGACCGTGGTGCGGAAATGTTCTACAATCACTTCTACACGCTGCGCAATATTGGTATCATGCAATTCTATGAACCGTGCAATCTGGCGTTTCGCATCATTTGTTTTACAGCGCGGATCATCCTCAATTTCTTTGTTAATCTGATAGAACGTTGAATACTCCGTATAATTCTGCAGTACATCCAGGATAAATCCCTCTTCAATCGCCTGCTTCATGGAATATACATGAAATGCTTCCTTCTGTCCCTTTGTGTTCTGATGCCCAAAAAGTTGAATCGTGGTAGGCTTCGGTGTTGCTGTAAAAGCAAACATTGATACATTGGCCTGCTTACCATTTCGCTTGATTTCACTGGAAATCATATCTTCCACATCCGCTTCCGTATCTTCTCCGGATCCAAGCGTCATCGTGATAGCAGCCATATCCTTTCCGGCGGTTGAAGAATGCGCCTCGTCAATGATGACGGCAAACCGCTTGTTCTTCAAATTAGCTACACTATCAACGATATATGGGAATTTCTGAATCGTTGTTGCAATAATCTTTGTGTTGCCATTCAGCGCAATCGCCAGGTCCGCGGACACACACTTATCATCCATCACACGGATGAGTCCCGCCTTGTGTTCCATACCCATGATGGCTTTCTGCAGCTGCCTATCTACAACAACTCGGTCTGTAACAATAACAACATTGTCAAAGATAATCTTGTTGTTGGCATCATGCAGTGAAGTTAACCGGTGTGCCAGCCATGCAATAGAGTTAGTCTTTCCGGATCCTGCGCTATGCTGAATCAGATAATTCTGGGCTGTGCCATTCTCACGAACATCAGCCAGCACCTTGCGGATAACATCAAGCTGATGGTAGCGCGGGAAAATCAGATTCTCCGAACGCTTTACTTTTCCGGTTTCTTCATCGACCTTTTCTTTTACTTCCACAAAGATAAACTTGCTGATCAGATCGAGAATCGTATCCTTGGTAAGGATATCCTCCCACATATAGGACACACTGTATTTATCTTTAAATGCCGGATTCCCAGCTCCTGCGGTAACACCATGACCATTACCCATGTTAAAAGGCAAAAAGAATGTGGCCTGACCATCGAGTTTAGTGGTCATATACACTTCTTCTAAATCCATAGCGAAGTTTACAAGTGTTCCGGCTTTGAAGCGGAAGAGTCTCGTCTTCGGATTTCGGTCAGTACGGAACTGATAGATGGCATCCTGATAGGACTGACCTGCTGCATTACATTTCAGTTCAAAAGCCATAATCGCCAGACCATTCAGGAAAATAACTACATCGATTCTTTCCTTGTCGCTGGCCCAGACCTCCTCCATCACAGAGAAAATATTTTGGCTGTATTTCTTTGTCAATTCCGGATTAAAGGTAGTCGCGGGCTTCGTATATATGAGCTCAATCTTCTGATTTGAAAGCTCAATTCCATGTTTCAGCACTTCAATCAGGCTGCCTCGTGTCTTCGTAGTCTCCGCATTAATAAAGCTGACAATCGTCTCTTCCAGATCGTCTTTGTAAATCTTGCGCAGATACTCCATGGTATCCGATTGAGTATCATTCAAGAACTTAAAGAGCATCTCACGATCCACGGCATAATAGCGGTCAAACTCCGCAGCCTTACGGACTACAAAACCATTGTCCTTCTCCAAACGCTCTAACAAGAACTTCTGGTATTCTTTCTCAGAAAGGATGGATGCCTGATGAATCAGGCGCTTATGGTATTCTGCGGCTCTTTTTGCAGTACCGTCGGTATCCTGCTGTTCCACATGAAGCTCAAGTATATTTTTATCATCCATTCGCTTTAAGCCTCCTCTCTGATCCATCTGCCGGTTTTCAAATCGATAAACTCATCCAGCTTGATTTTTCCTTCAAAATCCGCCCCGTATTCACCGGCACGAGTCTGATCATCAAACTTGAAGCTGTTGTTATAGTATCTACCTGTCTTAGTTTTCCGAATTAGATCATTGTCCATCATAAACTGAATCACACGCTTATGATTCTCAATATCATCACCATTCAAGTAAAAGCAAATCACTCCCGTCGGAGCGAGCTGCACTTCCATGTCAGTACATTTGCACTCATAGCATACGTGCTCCGCAATGGCCTTCTCACATATCTGCTGCGCAAAGGACTGATCTTCAAAAAAATACATCCACTTGCCGCATTTGTGTTTTTCGAGCTTGCTCTCCTCCCCGGAAAGAAACCAGTACCATCCACCCATTCTAAGCATTCTCTGGCACCTCCTTCTTTCCTGTGACGTATTCGTAAATCAAAGACTTCTTGTAATCATCAAGTGTTGCATGCTGTGTTTTTTTTGCCTCAACAATGGCATCAATTTCAGTACATTTAGCGTCAAGATAATCCGATATCTCCATTTGCTCTTTTAGTGGTGGCACAAGAATCTTGATCTTGCTCATTACCTCTTGAGTTAAATGCGGAACACCCATCCCGTTATAAAGTAACAACACAAAGTTATTGAAAACAGCACTTTGCAAGTAGTAACACACGTATCTATAGTCTTGGCTTTCGTTTGGTGTAATCACTGCAATCGAACTGTTAGGGGCTGTACCTCCAATAGGCAAATCATCAACTCTCGCACATTTTCCTACACCGGCACCATCCTTTACAATTAGTACATCTCCTTTATGAAGTTTGATTTCCGGTGATTCGTCAAATCTTTCCTTTGTAATGTAATTCAAAGGTGCCCACACCAATTTTCCATTTTGAATATTAAATGCAGAAATAAAGGCGTATCCATCATCAACATACTCATCTGCCTTTAATCCACGCCATCCTAAACGAGCCCTGATGTAGCATTCATAACACAATCTTGTTGTTTTCCAGTGAGACGGAATCATTCCAGCTCCATCGATTCCACTGTCCTTCATCTCCGCGTCTGGATTCAGCCCCTTGGTTACCGCTTCAGTAATGACGGACCGTTTATATTGCTCTAGTATGTCAATCTGCGTTTGAATATCTGCTGTGAGAGCATCAATCTCGGCACACTTGGCATCGAGAAAATTCGCAATTCGCTTTTGTTCTTGTATCGGAGCTACTGGTATAAATAAACCTCCAAATTTATCAATTGGAATTCTCATTCGAATTGTATTGAGCTTTCCATTTCCTGATTCTTTTATAAGAATTCCATTTCCTAATCCATACAAGCTTCTCTGAAATACAGTCGATTGAAAAATGTAATTATAAAATCTTACATCCTCACTCGTATCTATTGGACGAAGCATATAATATACAGGACTAACGCATCCAAAATAATTAGACAAACCAACAGAACCAGATAGGATATTCATGCTGTTCATTACAATATCCCCTGGATATGCTAATCGATATGCGCTTACATCCTCTTTTGGTTTATTTCCTCCTCCTTCTTTCTGATCATATGGAATTACGCCTTGCTTAGCGGTCAACGACAAAATGTCTGTTGTTCGAACTGGATTATTTTTCTCAACACGTTCTTTAAGACAATATTTGATTTTTATCAGGTCCCAATTTGCTGGATACTCTCTTAGCCATTGAATTCCACTATCTTTCATCTCTCGCATATCATCACCGCCTTACTCGAACAACTTTGACACGCGGTCAGAAACGGAAAGCTCTAGATCCATAAACTTCACTTCCAGTTCTTCACTAGGTGTTGGCTGCTGATACTTGTAGAAATAGCGTGTAAACGGAATCTCTGCACCGGTCTTTATGACTGGTTTCTTTTTGCCCAGATCCTCTTCAAAGAATGCCTTAGCATCCGGGACATGCGGCAGTACTTCTCTCGTCATATAATCGTCGATGCTTTCTTCCCATTTCACCAGCTCTGTATCTTTGGTTTCCTTATCATAGAGAATATTGCCTTTTTTATCTTTCTGAATTTCAGCATTCTTATCCATGGCAGACAAACCATCCGCAATCTTATCAAGCAGTTTCTTGTCTGCTGTTGCATTGACAAGGGCCTTTGTCAGCACCGGCATAAATGCTTTCGGTGAATCATAAACTTGTTCTGATACTGCCGCCTGCAGCGCTTCAATGATTGCTTCATAAACAGGCTGGTTGTTCTGGTAATTTTCCAGCTTCTTTAAATCCTTACCGGACAGTTCTTCCATATTCTCCAGTTCATCCACCTTAACCTGATCGTAAAGAGAAGAAAGAGAGCCTTTTGACAGTATTGCTTCAATTCTATCTTCTGTAATGGCATAGCTTCTCTGAAGAGGCTGCATCACCGTGTACTCGCGGTAGATAAATTCCTCATTTTTATAGATCTTGCAATACTCATTTTCAGCGAAATCTGCATATAGCTTCGTGATCTGCGTACGATTTTCCGATGAAATCTCGTTTTTCTTATTGCCCAGTGCCTTTCTCAATTTTCCATAAAAACCAGACGCATCGATCAGCTGAATCTTACCTTTTCTTTCACGTCTCTTATTCTTAGAAAGTACCCAGATGTATGTAGCGATACCTGTGTTGTAGAAAAGATCCGTAGGAAGTGCAATAATCGCTTCGATCAGATCGTTCTCCAGCATCCAACGACGGATCTGGCTTTCCCCGGAAGCAGTTCCACCAGAGAACAGCGGACTGCCATTTTCAATAATCGCAGCACGACCAAAATTGTCGTCCATCTTATCTATAGCAGACTGCAAGAACAGCATCTGCATATCGCCAGAACCAGGAAGGCCCGCACCCCAGCGACCATCGAAGCCTTTTGTATATTCATCATTAACTGCCTGCTCCACACCTTCTGCTGCATCTTTACCGCCCCACGGTGTGCCGAATGGCGGATTTTCAATAACAAAACGCATCTTGGTTCCATTGAATCGGTCAGCTTTCATCGTGTCCTGATAGCAAATGTTTTCTGCATTCTGACCTTTAATCATCATCTCAGCTAGGCAAATAGCATATGATTCTGGATTAATTTCCTGACCAAACAGGCGCACATCCGCAGACGGATTATAGCGCTTAATAAAGTTGTAGCTGGTAGAAAGCATACCACCAGTTCCACATGCCTGATCCAATACGGTGATGACCTTTCCGTCGTCAAAAATATCATCACAGCCTTCTGCCAGCAGAATATTGACCATCAGCTTGATGATGTCTCTGCCGGTATAGTGATCACCGGCCTCAGCATTTTCTGAAAATCTTCTGATTAAATCTTCAAAGATGTATCCCATCTTTACGTTATCGATTGTCACCGGATTCAGATCCAATTCTGAGAAGGCCTTCACCACACTGAGCAGACGATTATTCTTGTCCATTTTGTCAATCTGCTTATCAAAATCCAGACTCTTAATAATGTCCTGAATGTTTGCAGAAAAACCTTGAATGTAAGATTTAAAGTTTGCAGCCAAATGATCCGCATCATTTACCAGCTCTGCAAGATCAAACTCACTGGTATTGTAGAACTGATATCCGGATACACGATACATCGCCTTTGCCGGATATGCCGGATTCGCCTTGAACTGGTCTACTACTTTCTGCTTTGTTGGTGCCAATGCGCACTCAAATCTGCGGATGATAACCATCGGAATGATGACATCCTTGTATTTGTCACTCTGGTAAGTACCGCGCAGTTTGTTTGCGATAGACCAGATAAAATTTACCTCTGTGGAAACGTCAACAGGGGAGTCATCCCACATTGCGTCAATTGTCTGCTTTTCAGCCATTGCTGTATCCTCCATTCATCGGGATCTGATATTCCTGACTCACGTCTTCTTAATTGATTTTTCACTTTTTTCAATACCGCTAAAATCAAATATCTGCCCCAAAACATCAATCCCCCTTACATCTATTCCACTGCCTACAACCACCCAAAATGGTCGAGTTGCCGGATTGGTTGTCACCCTTTTTCATTTTCCAAAAATCATCCCAAAATGCCTGACATCTAATCCACTGTCTCAAATCGTGACATCTAATCCGAGGTTACAACCTGACACACATTTTGCAGTGGATATGTTTCCATATAAGAAAACCGAGCTTTTTCAGAAGTCTGGCTTCAAATCCAAACCTCCGAAAAAGCCCGGAAATACGCCGCTTTCTGGCACTTATTTATCTTTCCTTGACATCAAGACTACCGTCTCGACGTGCACCGTTCCCGGAAACATATCAACACA
Organism: Blautia sp. TF10-30; assembly: GCF_003481245.1. Classification (NCBI taxonomy): domain Bacteria; kingdom Bacillati; phylum Bacillota; class Clostridia; order Lachnospirales; family Lachnospiraceae; genus Blautia; species Blautia sp. TF10-30. The sequence goes on along the minus strand of NZ_QUKM01000022.1, from coordinate 4,484 downwards.
GCAGACCTTTTCTACACGGTATCCATATTTTGCAAACTCTACCAGATCCCGCGCAAGAGAAGTCGGCTTGCAGGAGATGTAAAGCATTTTTTCACACCTATATAAATCAACTATCTTCGGCAGAGCCTTCGGATGGATTCCTTCGCGCGGTGGATCAAGAACGATGAAGTCCGGTTTTTCTTCGATTTCATCGATCACCTTCAGCACGTCTCCGGCGAGGAAACTGCAGTTGGTAAGGCCGTTTGCCTCTGCGTTCTCTTTTGCAGCTGTAACAGCTTCTTCCACGATTTCCACGCCGATCACTTCTTTTGCGACCGGTGCAAGGATCTGGGCGATGGTTCCGGTTCCGCTGTAGAGGTCGAAGATCGTGCGGTCTTTCGTCTCGCCGACGAACTCGCGGGCGGTGCTGTAGAGAACTTCCGCGCCACGGGAATTGGTCTGGAAGAAGGAGAACGGGGTGATCTTGAATTTCAGTCCGAGGAGTTCTTCATAGAAGTAGTCCTGTCCGTAGAGCACTTTTGTCTCATCGCTCTTTACAACATCTGCCAGGGAATCATTTATGATATGGAGGAATCCGACAACCTTTCCTTCCATCGGCAGACCAAGCACTTCCTGCACGAGCGGCATCAGATCCCACTCTTCCTGGCTTGTGGTGACGAGATTTACCAGGATTTCTCCGGTATTCTCGGCTCTTCGAACCAGCAGGTGGCGCAGGTAACCCTCGTGGCTTATCTTGTGGTAGTAACTTGCGTTCCGCTCTTTAAAGTACGCCAGCACGCAGGTCAGAATCTTTGTGAAATCCTCATGTACGATTTTGCAGTCGCACGCGGTCAGGACATCGTAGGTGCTTCCCTTTTTATGAAGTCCGAGAGACAACGGGCCGTCCTTGTATTCATCGCCGAAGGAAAACTCCATTTTATTCCGGTATGCAAACTCCTTCGGACTTCCCTTGATTCCAAGGAACGGATAATCGGCCTCCCCCGCCTCATTGACCTGGCCGGCCTCCACGAGGGCATCGTCGAGCAGTTTTTTCACCTGACCGGCCTTCATTGCAAGCTGATCCTCATAACTCATCGTCTGGTACATGCATCCGCCGCAGGACGGGAAAATACTGCAGACCGGATCGCGCTTTTCCATCGGGGATTTTTCTGTTACTTCGAGCAGGCGGCCCTCCATGCGGTTCTTTCTTTTTTTGTTGATCTGAAAGCGGATCTTCTGTCCCGGAATTGCATTTTTCACGGTAACCGTCTCGCCCTCCACATGTACACGTCCTTTATTCGGGAAATCGATTCTTTCCACGACTCCCTCGTAAATTTCTCCTTTTTTCATTCTCTTCTCCTTCTATGTCAAACTGATTTCCGGACAGAAAAACTCCGGTACCACGTTCCGGCACCGGAGTTTCTTTTTTCCATCCTACTTATCTTCGTCTTCATCCTCGAAGTAATCGTCGAAATCGTCATCGAAATCATCTTCGAAGTCTTCCAGATAATCCGGAGTTACAAACCGGTATACTGCGTATGCGATTCCTGCAACTGCCGCTACCGCTCCGACAATGGCAAGAACCCATAAAATCACGTTTTTCGGTTTTTCGTTCTCACGTTCTCTCTGTTTTAAAAGCTCTAATACTTCATCAATCTTATTCATACTGTCCACCAACCTTTGCTTTAGATTAGAAACTTAACTTAACGATAGTATACCATACGAGCCGCAATTTTACCACAATTTCCGCTCTTTTTTATAAATCTTTTCGTTTCAACTCACAATCGGTATTTTCACGGAGTCTGACATGTCGAGAATAGTTCGACTGTGACTTTCCTCATGTCAGTGGAGGATACCGATTTCTCTCCGCCTACCACTGCCGTTATGTTTCTTTTAACAATTCATCCCACCGCTTTAGAAGCGGGGGACTTCTTGTCTACTGGTGTTAAAATTCAGAATCCGCCGGCAGTTCCCGCAGAATCTTGTGGAACTGACCGCCGCAGCGCTCCATTTCTCCTAACACCTGGTCGATCCATTCACCCTTTGTATGCCAGTTTTCTCTGGTGAACTCAATATCCGAAGGACAGACAAAAAACTCTGTCTCCGGGTAGACAAGCTGGTAATACAGAATACACCGTCTCGCATGGAGATTCCGGCAGCAGAGGATCGCTTTTTTTACCTCGATGCCCGCCGCATCTGTCACTTCCCGTGACCGCAGTGCATTTTCATACGTATACGTCGCCTGGTCTTCGCGCAGAATCGCTTTCTCCGGCACGCCGTTTTTCTGCAGTACCGTCCGCAGAAACTCCCACTCGGTTTCATAGTTCCCGCCGTACTGCTCCGCAAGATCCTGTACACCGGCGAAATGCCCGAGCACAGTACTGTATCTTCCCGACGGAAGCACATACGGCGCAAATCCTTCTTTCCAGAGTTCTGCCGCGTGCGCCGCCATCTGCGGATATCCGTTTCCCGGCACAAAAATCACATCGGCTTTCTGCGGCTCATCCTTCACGAAAATATAGTCCGTAAAGTAGTTTAAAAACTTCTCATACATGAAATGTTACCACTCTTTAAAGTCCATGAGGCACTCTACGACATATGCCATATCCTGTTCAGACAGGCTGTAGAACATCGGCAGACGCATCAGGCGCTCGCTCTCTTTTGTTGTGTATTTGTCCTCTCCGTGGAAAACACCGAACTTCTGTCCGGCCGGGGAGGTATGGAGCGGAACGTAATGGAAGACACACATCACACCGCGCTCTTTCATATAGTTGATCAGTTTTGTACGCACTTCCAGATTTCTTGCCTTGATGAAGTACATATGTGCATTATGTACACAGCCTTCCGGCACAACCGGCTGCTCGATCTTTCCAGCCTCAGCCAGCGGACGGAGCTGCTCATGGTAATAGTTGTAGATGGCCATCCGCTTTCTGTCGATTTTCTCATGTTCCTCGAGTTCTGCAAGCAGGTAAGCCGCATTCATATCACTCGGCAGATAGGAGGAACCGTAGTCGATCCAGGTATATTTGTCGATCTGTCCGCGGAAAAACTTGCTGCGGTTCGTTCCCTTTTCACGAAGGATCTCTGCTTTTTCCAGATAATTCTCATCCTGGAACAGCAGCGCGCCGCCCTCTCCCATCGTATAGTTTTTCGTCTCATGGAAGCTGTAGCAGCCAAAATCGCCGATCGTTCCAAGGGCTTTTCCCTTGTAGTACGCGCTCACACCCTGTGCCGCATCCTCTACAACCTTCAGGTTATGGCGTTTTGCAATATCCATGATGGTATCCATTTCACAGGCAACGCCCGCATAGTGAACCGGAACAATCGCTTTTGTTTTTTCGGTGATGGCATCCTCAATCTTGGTCTCGTCGATGTTCATCGTATCCGGACGGATATCCACGTAGACGATTTTTGCTCCGCGCAGAACAAAGGCATCTGCAGTGGAAACAAACGTGTAGGACGGCATGATCACTTCGTCGCCCGGCCGAATCTCAGACAGGTAAGCTGCCATTTCCAGTGCATGGGTGCAGGATGTCGTAAGCATCGCATGTTTTACGTTGAAATTGTCCTGCATCCAGGCAGAACATTTCTTCGTAAAAGGACCGTCGCCGCACAGCTTGTTGTTTTCCTCTGCCGCCTGGCGGATGTATTCCAGTTCTGTTCCAATAAAAGGTGGTTTATTAAACTCTATCATTGTTTTTTCCTTATCTTTCTTCTATCCATTACTGTTTTATTTACTTTCAGAGCCCAAAACAAGCTCTTAGGTAGTCTTATTTTCTCACAAATCCCTGTGGATTTCAAGACACGATTTTGACATGACAGCCATATCATCATACTGTCCATAAAGCCAAAAGAACCCTTGATTTCTCAAGGGTTCCATAAGTAGCGAGAGGGGGATTCGAACCCTCGACACCGCGGGTATGAACCGCGTGCTCTAGCCAACTGAGCTATCTCGCCATATTCATTTTCAACACCGTTTTTCATAAAATATGGGGCCTATAGGGCTCGAACCTATGACCCTCTGCTTGTAAGGCAGATGCTCTCCCAGCTGAGCTAAGACCCCACATCAGTGTTTTGTCTGTCGGCTTTTTATCTGTATCACCAACCGACTTCGTTAGTATAGCATTCCACCCGCCAAATGTCAACACTAATTTTCAAATTTTTTCGATTTTTTCAACTTTTTCTCCCGCCACTCTTTCAGGTACTGCTCCTGTTCCAGATCTTCCCGTTCTTTCTCCCATCCTGCCGCCCGGCAGAGCGTCCATGCAAGCAGAAGAAATACGGCAAAAATCCCCGCCAGACAAACGATTCCCATCTTTTCCGACCGCCTTTCCTGTTCTGATTCTGCTAAAAAGCAAAGGATCTCCTTACTATTGTATCCGGAACGGCGGCGCTTTATTCCCTTTTCTGAATAAAAAGACAAAGCCGCCAGATTTCCCTTTCACCGGGATTCTGATATGCTCCCTTCTAGGTAGACAAGTGAAATAATAAAAACTTGTCACTTA